>JBCDJT010000185.1:0-8035 GCA_038747545.1 Bacteroidota bacterium | reverse complement strand
CTGCACGCCGCCGTAGCGCCGGGCCTCAGCGATAGCCTTCGTCGACCAGTTGCCCGTGTTGACGTACGTCGCCACACCGTCGGACGGCAAGAAGTTGTGCGCGACCTGGTAGAACTGCGTGGAGGCGCCGCCTTGGAGGAAAAGGATGTGCCACTCGTCGCCCAGGCCGAGCAGCTTGCGCAGCAGGTATTGAGCCCGTCAAGTCCTCGCCAAAATCATCTCAACCGTGAAAATCACAATGTGGGAGGCGGGCGGCAGCGTATACTGCTTCGCCTCTCGCAGCGACCCTCCAGCACCCTTCATGGCCTTTCACTTCACCATTGACTCCACCCGACGCCTCATGCACTTGCGTTGGGAGGGGACCATTACGCTCACTGCACTCAAGGACGTGGCCGAATCCACATGGGCGCATCCCGACTACGACCCGGACTTCTTCGGCCTGTACGACGTGCGGGGGGCCCGCCTCTCGCTTTCGCCCCGTGAGGTAGGCGCTTTGTGGCACTTCCTGCGCCGCGATGCGAGATACATCCGCAATCGTTTTGCTATCGTTATCAACGCGCCTGTCCCCACTCCACTGGCTACACTCTTTGCAGCCCGATCGCCGTATCGGCGCATTGGCATTTTCTCTACTCCTGAGGCCGCGAACACGTGGCTGATGACGGGCGCTTGATTTTGGCGGCGCGTCATGGTGGATGAGGCATGTACAGCTGCCGAGGCAACCTGGAGCACCGCGACGTACACGTACTGGCGCATTTCTTTGCCTGTGGCCCCGCAGTTCTGCAGTACCCTTGCCATCGTAGCGGAGGCGGCCGTGGCTTCCGCATTTCCACCGCTTGACGCCTCCCGAACGAAGCGTCAAATCGCCTGCATGTTCTCCTCGCACGGCGTGGCAAAACAGCGGTTTTTTCGCGATCTTGCGATGCCCTCTGCTGTGTCTCTGACCTCTCCTCGTGACCTACCGCATACACATCGACCCGGAGCGTAGGCGCATCGCGGTGTATCTGCACGGCCCGGTCGATGAAGCAGTCCTGCGCGATGCCATTCAGGAAACGTGGGCCCATGCGGACTATGATCCTACATTCGACGGCCTCCTCGACCTACGGCACGCCGTGATGCGCATCGCAGCTTCTGACGTGTACGGCTTGGTTACGATGATCAGGAGAAGCGAGCAGCACCTGCGGGGGCGCTTCGCTTTCGTGTCGACGCACCCGTTTGCCACGGCCATGTCCATGCTATACGAATACCGCTCACATGCCGAGCGCCAAGTAGGCGTCTTCTCTTCACTCGAGGCGGCTGAAGCCTGGCTGGATGCCGCCGCCGCAGCATAATAGCTTCACAGCTTACGCGCCTTCTCCTCATAGCCTCTTCACCAAAGGATTGAATCACAAGGAAGACAATGACGTAGGGGTCACATCCTGACTATCCAGTCATATTAAGTTACAACTTGGTAATATGGCACTGGACATGTCCCTCTCTCGACGTGAGCGCGAGCGTCTTGCCCGGCGCGAAGCGATGCTCGAAGCGGCCGCCCTCGTCTTCGCCGAGCGCGGCTTCGACAATGCCACGCTCGACGAGATCGCCCAACGCGCAGAGTTTGGCAAAGGCACGCTCTACAACTACTTCTCCAGCAAAGACGAGCTGCTCTTGGCCGTCATTGAGCGAACGTACACGCAGTTCACGGGCATTATTGAGGAGAGCTTTGCTGTCGAACGGATCTCGACCGGGCCCTTCGAGGTGCTGCTGCGCGACTTCTTGTTCGCGTGCCTATCGCTCTTCAGTAACCAGCAGCACCTGTTCATGCTGCTGATGCGCGAAGGCCACAGGCTCTTTTTCAGCGGCAACCCCGAGCATGCGACGTTCTTCCTGAACCACCGCGACCGGGTGATGCAGCTGATGTGCGCAGCGCTGCAACACGGCATTGACTGCGGCACCATCCGCAATATCGACACGCACGCCATGTCCGTGCTGATTCTCTCGACGATCAAAGAGTGCCAACTCGAATTGATCGTGCCCAATGACACAGCGATGTCATGCAGCATGGGTACGTTCCAGTCGCCCGAGCATGCGGTAGATGTTCTTGTGCCGCTCTTGATGAACGGTATTGCTGCCGCTCCCCCTCCTTCTTCCAACTGAACCCAACGGCTCTCCTCGCTATGCCTTACCTCAGATGGACCCGCGGCCTCAGCCTGCTGTGCCTCGGTACACTGCTTCTCTGTCCGGTTCATGCCCAAGACCTTCAGCCAGCCTCGTCAGCCAGCCAGACTGTCGCCTTGACGCTCGATGACGCGCTGCAGCTTGCGTTCGCCCAGAACTACGCCTTGCGCTCGGCACAGCTTGACGTGGCTACGGCGCAGCAGCAGGTGCGCGAGGGTTGGGGCACGCTCTACCCGCAGGTGAGCGCCAACTCGTCGTATACCCGCACGCTGGTAGCGCCCAACCCGTTCGCCGGTAGCCAAGCCGGGGACCTGTTCTCGTCGTTCGGTGCCATCGACTGGCTTGTATTCAACGAGGATGCCCGCAGCGACGATGACCCCAGCACCAACCCGATCCCGCTCGGCGATTTCTTTGAGCGCCGTCAGGATGGGTTGGATGAAGCCGGCATTGTGCAGGATACGGGCGGCAACCCGTTCCTCGTGGAGAACCAGTTCCAGAACGGCATTACGATCTCGCAGTCGCTGTTCGACCTGCGCGCCTTCCTGGGTGCCAGTGGCGCAAGCACTTACCTCCAGGCGCAGGCCAATGCGGCGCTCGATCGGCAAGAGCAACTGTTGATTGATGAGGTGCGGCGCAACTTCTATCAAGCGCTCCTCACGCAGCGCAGTATCGATGTGTTGCAGGCTAGCGTGACACGTACTTCGGCCACGCTCAACGAGGTGGCACAGCGCGTCACGCAGGGCGTGCTGCCCAAGTACCAGCGCCTCAGCACCGAGGTCAGCCTCTCGAACCTGGAGACGCAGCTGGTGCAAGCCAGGGCGCAAGCCGCCACATCGTTGGACGTGCTGAAGATGACGCTCGGCATGCCCGTGGAGCAGCCCATCCGCCTCGTGGGGCAGCTGGAGGTGGACCAGCTCGATCTCTTCCGCATGACCAGCCTGAACGCTGCCGTGGAGGCCGCCATCACGCAGCGGCCCGACCTGGAGCAACTGCGCCACACGATTGCGCTGCAGCAGGTGAACGTGCGGGCTACGCAGGCGAGCTTCTACCCCACCGTGAATGCCTTTGCCAACTTCAGCTTCACCGGGTCGGTGCCGAGCAACCGCAACTTCACCATCAGCGACCCTAACGACCCCTTCCGCTTCACGGCGGGTAGCAACGGCTTCTTTTCAGGCAGCTACTGGGACCCCGGCGTGAACGTGGGCCTGCAGCTGCGCTGGGACATCTTCACGGGCTTCCAGAACCGCGCCCGGCTGCAACAGCAGCAGATCCAGCTCGATCGGCTGGAGGTGCAGGAATCCCAGGCGCTGCAAGCCATCCGCCTGGAGATCCTGCAAGCCCGGCGCAACCTGGATGCGGCACGGCAGCGCATCGTGGCGCAAGAGCAAACGATCCAGACGGCCGAGCTCAACTACCAGTTCGCCCGCACCCGCCTCGCCGAAGGGGTGGCCACGCGCCTCGAAGAGCGCGACGCCTCCACCCAACTCGACCAATCGCGGCTGAACTATGCGCAGGCCGTGCATGACTACCTCGTCGCGCGCAGTGCCTTCCAGACGGCCATCGGCGCCCCGCTGCTGGACGCCGACAGCAACCTCAACATGACCGCACGCTGAACCTCCTCGCCTTTATCGCCATAGATTCCATGACTGCTTCCCTCACACCTTCTCGACGGGCCTCGTTGCTCACGTTAACGGTGCTGCTGATTGCCTCGGCATGCTCCGCGCCTGACGAAGCCAGCTCGTCCTCCGCCGAACCCGCTGCTTCAGCCAGCGAAGCCTCGGAGAAACGCAGCGTTCGTGTCCACGCTCTCACGCTTGAACCGACCTCCTTCGAGGATGTCATTGAGCTGACGGGCACCGTAGAGGCGCCGGACGACGCGACCCTCGCCGCGCAGACCGCGGGTGAGATCACGTCGCTGGCTGGGCTCGGCCAATTCGTTGCTGCAGGCCAAGCCGTTGCGCGCATCGATGCCACGCTAGCCGAGGCGGCGGTAGCCCAAGCCCAAGCCACCGTGGACGCGGCACGGGCGCAGTTTGAGCTCGCCGAGGACAACCTCAAGCGGCAGGAGCCGCTTTTCCGCGACTCGATCATCAGCGCACTGGAGATCCAGAACGTCCGCACGCAAGCCGCCTCGGCACGGGCACAGGTGGCGCAGGCCGAGGCTGTGCTCGCACAGGCGCAGAAGCAGGTGCGCAATGCCGTCGTCACAGCGCCGTTTGGCGGGACGGTGGAGGAGCACTTCACCGAGCTGGGCGAGATCGCCGCGCCGGGCGGCCCGGTCGCACGCATCGTCAACACAAGCCGCGTCAAGGTCCGCGTAGGTGTGCCCGAGCGGTATGCGAACGATGTGCAAGTCGGTACACCGGTGGAGATGAATTTCAAGGCGTACGGCGGCACGACCTACACGGGCAACGTCACGTTCTCGGGCAGCGTCATCAACCCGCTCAACCGCACCTTCCCCGTAGAGATCGCGCTGAACAACAGCAACCGCCAGATCAAGCCGGAGATGGTGGCCCGCGTGTTCGTAACGCGCGCCAGCTTCGAGGATGCCCTGGTGCTGCCACAGTCGGCAGTGGTGCGCGATGAGCTAGGCAACGGCGTCTTCATTGCCAAGCAAGAAGGCGACCGTATCGTGGCCGAGCGCCGCAACGTGAGCATCGGCGCCAGCTATGGCGGACGCCTCGTCGTCACCTCGGGTCTCTCTGCGGGCGATGAGGTGATCGTGCAGGGCCAGACCAACCTCATCGGCGGCGACGCGCTCAACATCATCGAGTACTACGGCAGCGTCGAAGAAGCGATGCTGCCTGTGGCTTCGTCCACCGCTCCGTAACGTATACCTCCCCGACCATCCCCGCTAGCTTCGGCGAGCGGCGTACCCACGCAAAGCCTACGAACCGATGAAAATCGTAGACCTCTCCATCCGCTACCGCACCAGCATCGTCTTCCTGACCATGGTGCTGGTCATCGGTGGCCTCCTCAGTTACCTCGCCATCCCCAAGGAGTCGGCACCGTCGATTGAGATTCCAAGCATCGTCGTCACGACGATCTACCCCGGCGCCAGCCCCAACGACATCGAGTCGATCATCTCGCAGCCCATCGAGCAAGAGGTGCAGGGCGTCAACGACATCAAGGAGATCCGCTCGATCTCAACCGAGGGCGTCTCGACGGTGATCATCGAGTTCGACCCGTCCGTGTCGATGGACGACGCCTTCCAGAAAGTGCGCGACAAGGTAGACATCGCCAAGGCCGAGCTGCCGAGTGACGTGGAGGAGCCGATCGTCAGCGAACTGGACTTTGCGGCACTGCCCATCATGACGCTCAACCTCGCCGCCGATTATTCGCTGGCGAAGCTCAAGGACGTCGCTGAAGACTTGCAGGACGAGCTCGAAACGATCCCGAGCGTGCTGGAGGTGCTGCTTGTCGGTGGTCTGGGCCGCGAAGTGCAGGTGGACGTGGATCTCGTGGCCCTGCAAGGCTACAACCTGACGTTCGACGACGTGATCAAGGCGATTATGACGGAGAACACCAACATCCCAGGCGGTTCGGTGGATGTGGATCGCCTGAACTACCTGGTACGCGTCGATGGCGAGATCGAGGACCCGCTCCAGATCGAGGACTTCGTGGTCAAGTCGCCTGGCGGCAACCCGATCTACGTGCGTGACGTGGCGGACGTGTCGTTCGGCTTCATGGACCGCAGCGACTACGCACGCCTCAAGCGCCTGAAGCAAGAAAATGCTGCGGGCGACTTCGTCGACCTCTCGGAAGCCGACCAGCAGATGCTGCAGGTCATCAGCCTCAACGTCAAGAAGCGCTCTGGCGACAACATCTTGGAGACCGCCTCCGACGTCCGCGAGACGCTGGCGGGCTTCCCGCTGCCGCCCGGCACGCAGGTGCTCATCACGGGCGACCAGAGCGAGGACGTGAACACGATGGTGAAGGACCTGGAGAACAACATCATCAGCGGCCTCATCTTCGTGGTGGCCGTGCTGCTGTTCTTCCTCGGCGTGCGCAACGCCATGCTCGTGGGCGTGGCCATCCCGCTGTCCATGTTCATCGCCTTCATCGTCTTCTCGGTGATGGGCCAGACGCTCAACTTCATCATCCTGTTCAGCCTCATCATCGCCCTCGGCATGCTGGTCGATAACGCGGTGGTGATTGTGGAGAACATCTACCGCTTCAAGGAAGAGGGGCACGACAACTTTGAGGCCGCGCGCCTCGGCACCGGCGAAGTGGGTGGCGCCGTGGTGGCCTCGACGGCGACGACCGTAGCGGCGTTCGCCCCCATGCTGCTCTGGCCGGGCATCATCGGCGAGTTCATGGGCTACATGCCGCTCACGCTCATCATCACGCTGTCGTGTTCGCTGTTCGTGGCGCTCATCATCAACCCCGTGCTGACGGGCATCTTCGTCAAGCTGGATACCGAGATGACGCCGGAGCGCACGAAGACGGCCAAGCGCGTGACCACGGGCATCATGGTCGTGCTGGCGCTGGTGCTGGGCCTCGCCAACTGGCGGACGCTGGTGGTCATCCTGGTCGCCGCACCGACGCTCTACTTCCTGCACAAAGTTGCGCTTAAGCCCGCCGCCAACTGGTTCATGGAGACGGGCCTGCCCCGGCTCGTGGCACGTTACCGCGGCTTCCTCTCGTGGATGCTGGAGCGCGACTACACGCCCAAGCGCGCCATGCTGCGCAACGTGCTGGCGCTGTCGAACTTTACGCTGGGCTTCGTGCTGCTGATCGTCGGCCTGGTCATGGGCGGCGTCGGCGAGCCGCTGGCCCCGCTACCGTTTGGCGCCGCTGGCCTGCTGTTCCTCGTACCCGCCGCGTTGCTGCTGATCGTCGGCATCGTGGGCATCTTGCTGCACTCGTTTGAGAGCTTCTACCTGGGCGGCTGGGGCGCCGTGAAAGCCGGTGCTATCTTCGGCGCCGTCATGCTGGGCATCCTGCTGCTGATGCGCCTGGGCGGCAAAGAGCTCGACACCATCACGATGGTCGAGCTGATGATCCTGCCCGTGCTCATCGTGGTCGGCGGCTTCATCGGCGGGCTGCTCAACGGCCCCGTCTTCAAGAAGCGCACGCGTCTCATCCTGACGGACAACCGCGCTCGCCTGCTGACCGGCGCGCTCGGCTCGCTCCTGCTCATTGTCTTCCTGTTCGTCCTGGCGCCGACGGGCGTCGAGTTCTTTCCCTCCACCGACCCGCGCATGATCATGGTGACGATGGAGGCGCCGCTGGGCACCAACATCGAGG
The DNA here is from genome assembly GCA_038747545.1 of Bacteroidota bacterium. Classification (GTDB taxonomy): domain Bacteria; phylum Bacteroidota; class Rhodothermia; order Rhodothermales; family JBCCMF01; genus JBCCMF01. The sequence continues at coordinate 631 of JBCDJT010000185.1, read as the reverse complement.
CCAGCAACCGCGTGGCCGCCGAGGCGCAGGACCGCATCCAGGGCCTGCTGGAGCAGAACCCCGACTCTGAAGCCAACGTCGAGAACTTCCTCGTCAACGTCGGCGTGGGCGGCGACATCCTGTTTGGCGGCGGTGCGGCCTCGCCCGAGCGCTCGCGGCTGACGTTCAATATGATTGACTACGCCGACCGGGCGGAGAAAAGCACCGTCACCATGGAGCGTCTGCGCAGCGAGCTAGCGGCCATTCCGGGCGTCGATTTTGAGTTTGAGCAAGACGAAAACGGTCCACCGACGGCCCCGCCCGTGAACATCGAAGTGACCGGGCAGGACTTCGCGCAGATCGTCCGCATCGCCGATGAGGTGACGCAGCTGCTCACCGAAGCCTCCGAGACGGGCGCTATCCCCGGGCTCGTCGATGTGGCGAATGACCTCAACACGGGGCGGCCGGAGCTGCAGGTCAACATCGACCGCGAGCGGGCCGCGCAGTTCGGCCTGACCACGCAGCAGATCGCCAGCACGGTGCGCTCGGCCATCAATGGCGCCGAGGCGGGCAAGTACCGCACGGGCGATGAGGAGTACGATATCATCGTGCGCCTGCAGGAGGAAGACCGCGCCAGCCTGGAGAGCCTGCG
>JBCDJT010000184.1:0-8114 GCA_038747545.1 Bacteroidota bacterium | reverse complement strand
CTCTACTACACGCAGCAGCGGCGCATGCAGGTGGCCAACCTCATCATGCTGTGCGTGACGACGGTGCTCATCGGCTACTCCACCTATGCGCTCATCTTCATCCGTAGCGCCGCCGACCCGCCGATCGACGAGAACGACCCGGAGAACACCGAGGCCATCGTCTCCTACCTCAAGCGCGAGCAGTACGGCGAGACGCCCATCCTGCGCGGCCGTTCGTACAACAACGCCACGGGCACGCTGGCGCAGCGCGAGAAGCTCTTCCCCCGCCGCCACTCGCCCGATCCCAACCACATGCGGGTCTACAGCCGCTACGACTCCGACGCGCAGTTCTTCTGGCAGTACCAGATCAACCACATGTACTTCCGCTACTTCGGGTGGAACTTCATCGGGCGCGACAGCGACATCCAGGAGGCGGGCGTCATCACTGGGTTCAGTTCCGAGGACCCGTATTTGAGGCAGACGCCCAGCGAGAAAGCGAGTCGAAACGGATACTTCGGCTTGCCGCTGCTGCTGGGGTTGATAGGCATGTTCTACCACTTCATGCGCGACTGGCGAAGGGCGTTTAGCGTGATGGTGCTATTCTTTGTGTCGGGCATTGGCATCATCCTGTACCTCAACCAGACGCCCATGCAGCCCCGCGAGCGCGACTACTCGTACGTGGCCAGCTTCTTCGCCTTCACGCTCTGGGTGGGCATAGGGGGCAGTGGGCTCCTGCAGCTCCTGCTCGACGTCTTCCGAGAACGGGCCGAGGGCGTCGTCTCGCAGGCGCAACGGTTCTCGCTCATCGGCGTGGCGGCGCTGCTCTTCGTGGCCGTGCCGGGCTGGATGCTGGTCGAGAACTACGACGACCACGACCGCTCAGGGCGCTACGTGGCGCCCGATTACGCCTACAACATGCTGATGAGCCTGGCCGATGACGCCATCATCTTCACCAACGGCGACAACGACACGTTCCCGCTCTGGTACCTGCAAGAGGTGGAGGGCGTCAGGCGCGATGTGCGCGTGGTCAACCTGTCGCTGCTGAACACACCGTGGTACGTGCGTCAGCTTAAGAACCAGTCGTCGCGCGACTCCGCGCCGCTGCCCATATCTATGCCCGAGGCGCGCATCGCTGACCTCAACGTGGTGCCGCACCAGCCGCAAGACATCAGCATCCCCGTCGACCTCGACCAGCTCTTTGGCGACGACGAGCTCGGCCTCTCGATGGCCGACACCAGCATGCTGGAGAGCCCCATGACGTGGCGCCTGGAGGGGCGGCCGTACAGCCAGGACTTCAACCTGCTCTATGGCGCCGACCAAGCCGCGCTCGACATCATCGCCACGAACGCGCAGCAGGGCTGGAAGCGCCCGGTCTACTTCGCCGTCACCGTAAGCCCGGACGGCCAGCTCGGCTTGGAGGATTACTTCCAGCTCGAAGGGCAGGCGTTCCGCGTGGTGCCCATCCGGCACAACGAAGACCTGGGCCGGGTCGTGCCCGGCGTCACGCCCGAGCGGCTGAAGCAATTCCGCTTCCGCAACCTGGACGACCCCGATGTCTACTACGACGAGAACATCCGGCGGATGGTGGACAACTACCGCAACATCTTCTCCCACACCGCCCAGTCCCTCGCCGATATGGGCGATACGGCAGGCGCACGCGAGATCCTCGACCTTATCATGGAGAAGGTGCCCTTCGAGACCATCCCCGGCGATGTACGCTCGTTCATCCTCCTCGCCCGCACCTATGCCAGCATTGGCGATGAGGCGACGAGCACCGCGCTGCTGAATCAGGCGGAGCCCCTGGTCCTGCACGACTTGGAGCGCGCGCAGAGCACAGCCACGATGGACCGCGCCATCCAGTTCTTCCAGATGCTGCAGCTGGCCTATCTTCAAGACGAGAACTTCGAGGCCGCTTCGGCGCTGACTGGTCGGCTCGCGGAGACGCTGGGCGACCCCAGCTACAGCCAGACGCCGGAGGAAATGCGGCGGCTCTACGAGGCCGTTTTGCAAGCCCCTCCGCCATCAGAACCGTAAGGCGACTACCCCGCCAGGATGTGGGGATTTTTCTCAGGGTGAGACCAGTAGAAACCCGGCACACATGTTGCGATTAGGGCTAGCATTGATATACGCTCCCGTGTATCTTCCCCGCAACCACCGGATGTTTCAGGCTTTAGGTCGTGATGGCGTACCACCAAAACTGCCACGCTCGTCCTCCTGAGGCACCCGCCTACCCCACCAATATCATCACGTTGGACGCTGTCCAGGAGGATTGTGATGCCTTACCAGTACACGATGGTCAAATGGTTCGACGCTAAAAAAGGATACGGCTTTCTCGAGCATCCTGACGGCGGCGCCGACATCTTCATCCACTACTCCAACATCCTGAGCGACGATCGCTACAAGACGCTGCGCACGGGCCAAGAAGTTCGTTTTGAGATGAACGACGGCCCCAAAGGCGTACACGCCCACAACGTGGAAGCCCTCCACGACGAGGAGGATGACGAGGACGATGGCTACTACTACGTAGACAGCAACGGCGTCATGAGCAGCACGCACTAGCGCCCTGCACCCCGCGCAACCTTTGCATGGGCATACGGGTATGGAGGGTCGCTTTTCTCAATCGTGACCCCCGTGCCCGATCATGGCGTTTACCTTCTCCGAAGCTGACATCCAACGCATCGCCGACGTGCTTGGCACCACCATCAAGCGCGATGGCAAGGTCTTTCGGTTGGAGCTGTTCGACGACGAGAGCAACCGCCGCCTAAAGCTCGAAATTGTGACCGGGCTCGCCCTGCCGCCTGCCCTCCAGGAAGCTGACTTCCCGGACAACTTGGTCTCGGCCTGGGGCCATAGCTCCTTCCTGCAGCTTCAGGGCGTGACAGGCTTCATTGCCAGTCAGGAGCTCGGCGAAGTCATCTTCTTCGCCAAGCGCAACGATACGACCAGCGGCCTCGTCATCGAAGGGATGACGGCGGGCTGCTCGCTCTATGCCCACGTCGACGCCCGCCTCCTCTCCACCGACTTCACGCAGCTCGCGCCCGAGTTGGTGATGAGCAGTGTGGCGCTGTCTATGACCGAGTCGCTGTTCGATGACCTCGGCTAGCGGCGCGGGCCTCACCATCGAGGTCGCCCACGCCACCCGAACGCTCAACACCGACCACCTGCGGCTGTTGCTGCATCTCGTTGCCGATGCCGAGCGTTTTACCCTGCGCGACGTGTCGGTGGTGCTCACGGACCATGCCACCGTGCTGGACTTGAACCGCAGCTACCTGCAGCACGACTACCACACGGACGTGCTGTCCTTCAGTCTCACCGATACCCCGCAAGACGGGCTGGACGGCGAGGTGTACGTGGACCTCGACACAGCGGCGGAACGGTGCGCCGAGTTTGGTGCCTCGTACGAGGCCGAGGCCATGCGCTATGCGGTACACGGGGTGCTGCACTTGGTGGGCTACGACGACGGCACCGCGAGCGGCAGGCGTGATATGCGCACGTTAGAAGACAAATACCTACGCCAACTTGCAACTCTTTTAAGGGATATGTCATAGAACAATTCGGCGCCCTGAAAGCGCTTTTTGTTCTTCCCTACTTGTTTGCGAGGTCCGCATGGATATCCAGATCACCGCACGTGGCTTCACGGCGTCTTCCAACCTGCACGACTACGTCCAGACTCGCCTCCAGAAACTGACGCGCTTCTATGACGGCATCACGTCAGCCCGCGTCGTGCTTACCGAGGAGGGCAATGTCAAATCCACAGAGATCACGCTCAGCGTCTACCGCGACGTCCTCTCCACCGCCACGGACAAGGGCGACTTCGAGGCGATGATCGACAACTGTACCGATCGGCTCAGACGGCAGTTGTTACGCTACAAGGACAGGCTTCGGCGGACTGACCAATACGTCCATTGATCGTCCACCCGCTCCTTCACGATGCCTCGGCCCCTTCCGGCCGGGGCATCATCGTTTGGGCCATACGCTGGGTCGCATCCGCGGATGGTTCTTTATATCTTGCGGGCCGCTTTTCCCTTTCTCAACTCGTCTTGCGTGCGGTATGATCGGCGTTTTGTTTGCCACCGAAGAAGAAGCCCAACCCTTTCTGAGCCGCTTTCGGCGCGGCCGCTTCGATGGCCTGACCGATGGCGAGACGTATCAGGATGGTGACTTCCTGGTCTCCATCTGCGGCACGGGCAAAATCAAGGCGACCCTACGCACCGAGCGCCTATTGCGGCGGCACAAGCTGACGCACCTGCTGCATGTAGGCACGTGTACGGCGCTGGGCGACGATGTGCCGCTGGGCCAGGTAGTGGCTGCGCAGCAAGTCTTTGAAGGCGATCGTATTGAACTGGCCTCGCCCACCTATCCGCGTATGCCGCTGGGCACGCCGTTCGCCGAGCTCAAGTCGGGCACCCTGGTTACGCAAGACCACACGGTGCGCGATGCCTCCGAACGCACCTACTGGCAGCGCATCGCCGATTATACCGACATGACGGGCTACGCCGTCGCGTTCGTCACAGCTACGTACGGCACGCCTTGCTATATCGTCAAAGTGGTGACAGGGCAGCTCCTGGTGGACGACCCTCACCTGCGCAAAACACTCTCTACCGCATACGATACGCTGGCCACGTTCCTCATCAAGCGGCTAGACGTGCTCCTCAAGGCGTGACGCGCATGACGCCGCGCATCAGGAAGTAGTGCCCCGGGTATAGACAAACAAACGGGTATTCGCCTACCTCGGCGGGCGCCACGAACTGCGTCTCCGTGCGCTCACCGGGCTGCGCCGTAGGTGTGGCCGCGATGATAGCCGGATGATCGGGGATGAAGCCTGTGTCTGCGGCGCCAGCCGAGGCGTTGATGACCGCATCGAGGTCTGCGTCGCTGCGTAGGATGACCACGTTGTGGACCATCGGTGCCGCCGTGGCTGTGTTGTTCATCACCAGCCGTACAGCCTGCCCAGCCCGCACCTCGAAGGCTTGGGTCGCGTACTTCAGCTGATTCCCTTCGGGCGCGATCTCGATCCGCACTTCGCCTGGCCCACAGCCCGCGAGCAAGAACACGAAGGGCAGGCTCCACAGCCACGAAGTATGGTGAGGTCGATGCGCCCACTTGAGCAGATACATGGCCAAAGTAGCAGGTGAAGGTCGATGGATGGCAGAAGGTACGACATCCGCCTCGTCCCGGCCTTCTGCCGCACGCGGTTTGGATCATTCGGCCCACGCGTATCGGGAATAAGCCAAGGGCACGCCGTCTACAACGAGGGCGTGCCCTTGGCTCAGCAGTGGTATCCGCGCAGGTGCTAGAACAGGACGTTCAGGCCAGCCTGGATGTTGATGCCAGCCTGCGGGTAGAAGTGGTTGCGCGTGATTTCCTCGCCCACCACGTAGCGATAGGTGTAGCCGCGCGCGCTGTATTCGGCGTCGAACAGGTTGTTGACGAGCAATGTGATCTGCGTACGCTTGGCGGGCGTGTTGGGCACCGTAAACCCAACGCGCAGATCGCTCACGAAGAACGCGTCGATGGCGCGGTCGGGGTTGGAGGTGTTGTCGAGGAACTGCTCGCCCACGTACTTGCCGAGCAGCTGCACCTCTAGCCCCTTCGCGGCCTGCACGGTGACGCTTCCGCCCGCAATGTGCGAGGGCGAGAGCGCGATGTCGGTGTCGTCGAAGGTCTCTTGGAGGATGTCGAAGCCCGTCGTGTAGTCGTACACCACCGAGGTGAAGTCCTCGATCTTGTTCTGGCTGAACGTGTAGTTGGCCTGCACCTCCAGCTTCGGCGTGGGCCGCGCTGCCGCCTGCAACTCGATGCCGCGGCGATAACTCGTGGGCACGTTTACTTTCACCGAGGAGCCCACATCGTTCAACTCGCCCGTGGGCACCAGCTGGTCGGTGTAGTCCATGTAGTAGAGGTTGGCGGCGACTAAGTAGTTGCGGGTGCGTCGCTCAAAGCCCAGCTCGTAATCCACCAACCGCTCTGGCTCGGGCGCCACGAGCGCGGCGTCCAGGAAGTCAGTGCGCGTCGGCTCGCGGTTGGCGACGGCGACGAGGGCGTAGGCGCGGTCGTTCGGCGTCAGCTGGGCGTTGAGGCCGACCTTGGGGTTGAAGAACGTGTAGTCCTCGTCGATGGCGATGGCGCGCAGGTCGCTGTCGATGCCGTTGGTGGCATACGTCACGTTGCGGACTTGTGCATCGGCGAAGACGTTGAGGCGGGCGTTGATGTCGTAGTTCAGCTTGGCGAACACGTTGCCGTCGGTCTTGTCGCCCACGTTGTCGTAGTAGCGGTCGCGGATGTCGGTGCCGTTGGCGAACTGCGCCCAGATGATCTCGCCGAAGTGGTCGTTGGTGTAGTCGTTGTACGCCGCGCCTGCCGTCAGCGACCAACCCGGCCCCGTGTAGATGAGGCTGCTCACGAAGCCGTAGAAGCTGTTGTCGAGCCAGCGACGGCGGATGAGGTCGGTGGACTCAACCGTCTCGTTGCCCAGCGTCAGGTTGGGCAGGCCGTAGTCGGCAAAGTCATCGTCGTCGCGGAACTGCTCGAAGAAGCCCTGCCCGCCGGTGTAGTGCAGCGACGCGCTGGCCGTCAGGCGCGGCTGGAAGGCGTGCGTGAGGTGCAGCTGGTAGTGCGACTGGCGGTAGTTGTCGACCTCGTTCTCGTAGAGGTAGTGGTTGTAGCGGCGGTCGCTGCTGAGCAGGTTCTGGCGCTGCGCGTCGTTGAGCCCCTCGGTGTCGGCATAGGCTTCTTTGGCCTGCACGTCGCCCGTGAGCGCGGCTTCGGGCGTGCCGAACCACGACTGGTACGTTTCCTCGGCCCCATTGAAGTGGATGAACTGGAGCGTCGTCTGATCGCCGTAATAGCCGCCCTGAATGAAGTACGACTGCAGATTCGAGCGCGCGCGGTCCACGTAGCCGTCGCTGAGGATGCGCGAGAGCCGCCCGTCGAGCGCCCAGCGCCCGTCCAGCAGCCCCGAGCCAAACTGCAGCGTGTACTTCTGCGTGTTGAAGGCGCCGTAGCCAAAGTCGGCCTCGGCATACGCCTCGGGGCGGTTGCTGTCGGTGAGCAGGTTGATGGTGGCGCCAAAGGCCGCGCCACCGTTCGTCGACGTGCCCACGCCGCGCTGGATCTGCACGTTGTCAAGCGACGACGCGAAGTCCGGCATGTTGACCCAGAACACGCCTTGTGACTCCGAGTCGTTGAGCGGGATGCCGTTGATGGTCACGTTGATGCGCGTGATGTCGGTGCCGCGGATGCTGAGGTTGGTGTAGCCGACGCCTGCGCCTGCATCCGAGGAGACCACAACGGACGGCGCCAGGTCGAGCAGCATCGGCAGGTCTTGCCCCAGGTTTTGCTCGCGGATGGTCTCGCGGTCCACATCGGTGAACGCGACGGGCGTCCGCGCATCGGCACGCGTGGCGCTGACCACGACTTCGGCCTGTTCGAGGACGTCGGCTTCGAGCGTCACGTCCCAGGAGTTGGCGCCAGCCGTGAGGTTGCGCGTCTCGGTGACGGCGCGGAAGCCGAGGAAACGCACGCGAAGCGTCACGTCGCCTGTAGGCAAGTCTGCGAGTTGGTAGCGACCGTCCGCATCGGTGGAGGTGCCGAGGTAGGTGTCTTGGACGACCAACGTGGCGCCCGCAAGCGGCTGGCCATCGGTGTCGGTGACGCGCCCAGTCAGCGTGGCTTGGGCAAAGGCGGATGGGACGACGGTGAGGACGAGTAGGCTGACCGTCAGCAGCCGTAGAGCAATGCGGAAAGGCATATAAGGTGAGGTCAAGCGGCGGCACACGCGAGGGGTCTGCGCGGCACATCCGGTTGAGCAGTGTTCCCTACCCGGCATTATCCGGGCAGGTTCGAAGGGTATGATCTCAGCCCGGCCTAGCGCCGAGCACCCCTAACGTGAGACCCTCAAAGAGCGCGCATCCCACGCCAGCCACGCACGCGGGTTTCGCATTCGGCGAAGGTTCATGCAATACCAATTCCGAAAAATGCTTGTGCTCCTAGGGATGTCATCCCGAAGGCTATGACATTGTCAAGCCTCTGCGGCCTGCAGTAAGCGCGGCTGCACCGAACGATACGACGCATCGTACGCCCGCTCGTGCAACAGCATACTGCACAACACACGCAGCAGCTTGTTCGCCACGTTG
>JBCDJT010000183.1:0-8329 GCA_038747545.1 Bacteroidota bacterium | reverse complement strand
TCGTCCAGCATCCGGTTCGCTTCGAGGGCCAGAGCGACCGCTTCCTGCAGGTTCTCGCGTGCCTCTTCAAGTGTCGCACCCTGAGTGTTGGCTCCGGGAAGCTCTTCGACGAAGGCGATGTAGCCCTCGGGGACTTTGCAGTAAACGACGGTGAACATGGCTTTGGGTTTCTTAATGGGGGGCTTATTTCACCAACCGTTTCAGCTCGTCCACGCGTCGCACGATGGACTCGCGGTCGCGGTTGCGGTACTCTTCGGGCAGCAGCGAGCGGCTCGTGCATTCGAGCACGGCGGCGAGGTTTTGTAGCTCGACTTCCAGCGGGTACGTCGGCGGGATGAAGTCTTCCACGACGTCCTCCAAGATGGCAGGGGTGACGCTACCGTCACCCGTGGCGGCGGCGCGGAACTTGGCGCGCGTGAACAGCGCCTCCATGTCGGCGCCGCTGAAGGTGCGCTCGCCGTTGCGCAGCGACTCGGGCATGTTGTGCATCGGGATGTTGATGCCCGTGCGACGCATCATGACAGCCAGCAGCTCCTCGCGCTCCTCGCGGGTGTTGGGGTAGAACAGCGCGATGTGCTCCTCGGCGCGACCCTGCCGCTTCAGGTCGATCGGCATGAGGTCGGGGCGGGCGGTGACGAGGAAGAAGATGATGCGCCCCCGGTTCTTCGAGTTGCTCATGAACGTGGCGATCTGCCCGAAGACGCGCTTCGAGACGCCCGAGTCGCCCTGCTGGTCGCGGTTGCCGAGCGCGGCGTCGGCCTCGTCGATCATCACGGCTACGGGCGTCATGGCCGAGAGCAGGTTGAGGATCTTCTCCAGGTTGCCCTCGGTGACGCCCTGCCACTGGCTGCGGAAGTTCTTCAGCTTCACCATCGGGATGCCGATGTCGCCCGCGAAGCAGGTGATAAGGAACGTCTTGCCCGTCCCCACCGGGCCGCTGACGAGGTAGCCCATGGGCATGACGTCGGGGCGGCCTTCGCGGAGGGCTTGCGCGGCCTGCCGCAGGTGGGCCTTGGCGTGCTTATGCCCAGCCACCATGTCGAGGTTGTAGTCCGTCTCGATGAACTCCAGCATGCCGTAGGCTTCGGCCTCGATGAACTCCTTCTTGAGCTCCGAGAGCGTGTCGAACGTGAGCCGCGTGCGGTTCTGGATGACATCGGCGAGGATGGTGCGCAGCTGGATGTAACCCAGCCCGGCGGTGTTCTTGGCGACGAGGTCGGCAGAGACGTCGGAGTGTGCGTTGAACGCGTCCTCCTGGCTTTGCACGTGCCACTCCACGAAGGCCCGGCGCTCGTCCTCGCCGGGCATGTCGAGCTGGATCTCAGCGGTGTGCGGGCTTTGCAGCACCTGCTGGTTGAGGTCGCGCAGGTTCTCGGTGACGAGACAGACGGTGAAGTCGTTGTCGAGGAAGAGCGGTTCGCTGCTCCACTTCTGCAGGAAGACGAGCGCGGCGCGGTCCTCCGCCGAGTACATCGACGCCTCCGCCATCGGGATCACCGTCTCGGCAAAGTCGATTACGCAGGCGATGCGCTTGCCTTCGCCCAAGCGCAGCCGGAAGTAGTTCTCCAGCACCGACATGACCCGTACGGGGTCCTTCGGCAGCTTCTTGGCGTACTCCGTGCCAAAGATGGTGTCGTAGCCCGATAGCGCCCGGTTGAAGTCTTTCTGCGAGGCGTTGTCGAGGAAGTGGATGCCGGACGACCGGTCGTAGAAGACCACCACGTCGCGCATGGCGAAGAGGTCGTTGACCAGGAAGTCGCGCAGGCCCAAGTACTCCGTATTGCCGTCGGCGTCTTCCGTGGGGACGAGGTCGCGGACGTTGCCGTGGAAGACAAACGCCGAGAGCGTCTTGGTGAAGTACTTCCGCGCAAATTCCTTGGCCCAATCGGGGTAGTGCGCCGTGTATTTCTCCAGCAGCGTCATCGGCGCGTTGGGGTCCACCTCGGGTTCAGCTGCAGGTGTGGGCGTGACTTCCGGGACAGGCGGAGCCGCGGGTGTGGCAGGCGCTTCGGCCTCGGGGGCTTGTCCCTCGGCGGCAGCTTGCTCTTCCGCAGCAGCAGGCTCGTTAACAGGTTCAGCGGGTTGGCCTTGCATGCCGTCTTTCGACGGGCCGGACGGCGTGAGGTCTTCAGACATCGTACGCGAAAGGGAGAGGTGACACAGTGAAGTGCCGCATGTACGGCAGAGGGCAACGTGGGTTGCCACCATACGGCACGACTGACGGCGACCCCGGAGATGAACCGAAACGGCACCGAGACCCGTTACACAAGACCTAGCGCTTGCGTGTATCTAGCGTACGCAACCCCGGGCAGTCGGCTATCGCGCCAGCTTACTGCACTCGATCTGGCTGCTACACAGCATTATCTTAGAACCTGAGTTTCGCCTCTCTGCGATCATCCCGATGGCGCCTGCCCTGCGCGTCACAGCCTCTCAATCGATATGCAGTTACTTCATCGCATTACATACATTCGCCTTGTCTGTCTCATCGCCGGGTTCGGCCTGCTCGCGGCGTGCGATAGCACCCTGGACGTGCCACCCTACGAGGAGTGCGCCTCTACCTTGGGGGCATGCTACAAGGACCTCGCTGTGCCGCCCGACGGCGTCTTCACCAAATCGATCAACCGCGAGTCTACCACGGCATTTGAAGCCGAACTCCTCGCCCGGGCTGAGGCCACCTACCAGCCGCGCGACAGCGTACTCGTCAACCTCTCGGCTGAGGAGCGACTGGAACTGCCCGAGTCGGACTACTGGTACTACACCAGCTTCGAGGACGTGCGCATCCCGTATGCCATCACGGGCGATGCCGTGTCGTATTACAGCGATCTCATCGACGTCATGAACACGGGCTCGGACAACTCTGCCCTACGCTCGGCTGCCTTGGAGTATCAGGCCAGCTCGTTGTTCCGACCCAGCTACACCATCATCGGTGTGGACCCGATCACCGGGGAGCGGCTGGCTAACGACACGCTGGATCGCGTGTACGTGGTTGAGATCAGCCTGCGCTGGGCGAGCGGGTGTGGTGAGGATTGCTCCATCTCCATCGACCGCGAGCGCCTCATCGTCTTCGACGAGCAAGGCAATCTGCTCCGTGTGCTCTTCGATGGCCCCGTGCCGCCATCGGCGCCCTAGCGAGCGGTAGAATACCCTTCCGTGTCAATGGGCTAAGGGGGCTTCTGGTCTGAGCTACGGCTTGCTTAAAGAGGCCGCTCTACGCAGCAGCCTGTGCCTCAGTAGCAGGCGCGGTTTCCTCAGCTGCCTGCTCTGCCTTGTCTGGACGGGCCTTGGCTTCGCGGTTGAGCTTGGCGATGGTCGCCGTCCCCACCGTCAGCACGAGGTAGAGCACCAAGCCTGTGGGGATGGCGATCTGAAACGCCTGGGCAAGCGGGGCATCGCTCGACAGGTTGTTGATGAACAAGATGATGCCGACAAGGGCGCTGAGCTGGGCAAACAAGCCTTGCATAGTACTACGTCCGGTGGAGGTTCACTGGATAGGTCTCGCAAACACATGAACTAGGCGCAAGCGGCATGCCAGCTTGCACGAGGTCATGCAGGCGCAGCCGATTAGAGGCGTGCGAGCGCTGGAACGGGTGCCGAAGGCGTCTGGAGTCGCTTGGCGAGGGCGTAAAACGCCTTCTGGACGGCGCAGGGGTAGCGCACAGCGGGCTCTTGCTCGCGGACCGAGCGGCGCACCTCCAGGGAAAAAGGTACCCAGCCCGTGTAGTTTGGTACCGCCTGCAAGAAGTGCTGCGTGATGGTGCAGAACCGCTCCTGCACCGATGCGGCGTCCCTATCGTCGTCGGCCACGTTGACAACGGTCGAGAACGGATACGATGGGTCGGCCTGCCAGACGAGCTTGACGAGGCGGTACGCGTCGGTGATGGCGGTGGGCTCGCCGACGAGGACGAGCAGGCTCTGGTCGGCGCGGTCTAAGGCCCAGCGGACGGCGCCTTCGGTGCCAGCGGGCGTATCAATCAAGACCACATCGCACTGCTGGCGGAAGCGTTTGAGCAGCGCGTCGAGGCCGCGGTAGAGGTCGGCTTCGCGGCCGTCGGCTTGGCCCGGCTCCGCAACGGCTTGCACCAGTGTCACACCGGCTTCGGTGCGGTGGATGACGTCGTCTACGCGGGCGGTCTGCGCCACGTAGTCGATGAGGCTGGCGCGGGGCGCTTCGTTCATCAGCAGCGCGCAGGCGCCCTGGCCGAAGTCGGCGTCGATGAGGGCGACGCGCTGGCCCTGGGCGGCGAGCGCCTCGGCCAAGTTGACGGCCACCACGCTCTTGCCTACGCCGCCCTTGCCACTCGTGATGGCGTAGACCTTGGTGTCGCTGTGCTGGACTCGCTGGGCGGCGTTGAATGCAGATACTTCCATGATATCGGGGGTTGTCCGGCGGGCCGGAGGTCAAAAGCAAGACGTAGAATCAGGCCGTGATCATCTCCTCGACGAAGCGCGCGGCCGAGAAGGCCTCCACGCTGTCGGGCAACGCTTGCCCCGTCGAGGTGAACAAGATGGGGCGCTTGAGGGCGCGGATCCACTCGACCACGCGGCCCCAGGCGGGCGTCTCGTCCAGGTGCGTCAGTGCCAGCGTGTCGGGGCGCAGCGGCAGGCGCTGCACGAAGCTGTAGTCGATGGGATCAAGCGCGCGCGTCGTGTTAAGGACGAAGTGCGTCTGCATAGGCACGACGTCATGCACCATCCGCTTGACGCGCATCAGCATCTTGCGGGCGGCGGCCTCCTGCATGGGCAGCGGCGGCGTGTCGACGAGGATCTGGTCGAAGTGCTGCGCGCGGTCGAGGGCCATCGCCATCTCGGTCTCGTTGCGCACCACCTGGAACGGTAGCCCGTGACGGCGGAAGAGCTCCGCCGGGTTCTGATACGGCGTCACCACGTCCTGATCGGGCGCGATGAAGATGACGGCGGTGTCGCGGCGGGCGAAGAAGCTGGGATGCGTAGCCAGCTTGAGCAGCATCGACGTTTTGCCCGCGCCGCTCGGCCCGATGAACAGCTGGGTGCCCTGCAGCTTGGGCGGCGCGCCCGTGTCCAGCAGCTTGCGGATCTCTTGCGCCACGGCCCAGCGGACGGGGTCGGGGTCGCCGTCGGGATGGAAGCCACGTTCCATCAGCCCGTTGAACAAGTGGATGACGGTGGAGGGCTGCATGCCTTTCCCGATGAGCTCGGCGTAGAGCGGATGTGCCGCCCACGCCATCGACGCGCCGAAGACGCTGCCGCCGATGCGGCGCTCCATGGCGTCCATGCGCGTGTGCATCAGCTTGAACTGTGCCTCCATCTGCCGCACCATCTGTGCCATCATCGCCTGCATGTCTTCCGACACGCTCGGCGCCTCGGCGGTGGCTTCAGCCAGCAGGTCGGGCTGCGACGGGAAGAGCTGCCCGCGCCCTGCCGGTGCATGCCGCTGTGGCCGTGCATGCTCGGCCGCCCGGCGTTGTGGCTCGGAGGCTCGGCGCTGCGGTTCCGGTAGTCGAGCGCGTTTCGGCTCCGCCTGGCGCAGGTGACTATCGAACGATGCGGGCGGCGGCTCGGCAGGCCGTGCGGCACCGTCGTGTCCGGCAAAAGCTGCGCTTGGCTGCGGCGATTCTGCCGCCATCGCGGCTTGGCGCACGCGGTTGAGCGCGCCATAGCCATAGCGTCCTCCGCCTGCTTGAGGCGGCGGCGTGAAGGCAGGCGCATTGTCGGCCATCACCTTGACGCGGGCAGGGCGCCCGTCGGCAGGCGGCGAGGACTCGATCAGCAGCACGTCGTCGCCAAAGCGGCGGCGCGCCTCAGCCATCGCGTCTTGAATCGTGGGGGCACTCAGGGTCTGAATGTTCATACTTCGTGGGGACGCTCGCTAGCGCTCGCTTTTGGGATTCGGACGCGCTACGCGCTTTGGTTTTTGGGGTCCTGAGCCAGGCATACGGCAGCGAAATGAAAGGTGAGAGGCACCTTCGGCCCTTCTGGGGGGCGATCTATAGTGTTTGTGTGATGCGATAACTGCATAGACCGCCTCTATATCTTGATCTGTTCGATGACTTCGACCTTAGCCTCGGGCATCACGTCGTTGTAGGACAGCACGGCGATGTCGGAGATCATGGGTGAGAGGAATGTGAACAGGGTGGAGCGGAGGACTTGGCTGGTGAGCAGCACAGGCGCGAAGCCCTGCGTGATCATGGCCTTGGCCACCCGGTCGGTTTCGCGGACGAGCCGGTCCATCCGGTCGGGTTGCAGGCCGAGCGTCGTAGCATTCAGCTCGCCCCGCTGCGCCAGCTCTAGCAAGTGCTGTTCCAGCACGGGGTCTATCACCATCGTGTACAGCACGCCCGCCTCGGTGGCGAACTGCCGCGTGATGGTCGGCGCCAAGGCTACGCGCACCATCTCCACCAGCACATCGGTGTTTTTGGTGCTGATGGCGTTGTCGGCCAGGCATTCGAGGATCGTAATCAGGTCGCGGGTGGGAATGCGCTCTTGCAGCAGCCGCTTGAGCACCTTCTGGATGCTGCCCAGCGTCATCAGGTTGGGCACCAGCTCTTCGATGAGCGCGGGCGCCGACTCCTTCACCTTATCGATCAGCTTCTGCACTTCCTGCCGGTCGAGCAGCTGGTACGCCGACTTACGCAGCACGTCGAGGAGGTGCGTCGTGACCACGGCGGGCGACTCGACGACGGTCAGGCCCAGGCGCTCGGCCTCGTGGAGGTTGCGCGTGGCCACCCAGACGGCGGGCAGCCCGAACGTGGGGTCGGTAGTCTGGATGCCGGGCGGGGCGGGGCCGTCGTCTTCGGCGAGCAGCACCATGTGGTAGTTGGGCATCGCCTCGCCCTCGCCGATGGGGTTGCCGCGCAGCTTGATGATGTACTGGTTGGGCCCCAGCGTCATGTTGTCGCGGATGCGCACGGGCGGGATCACGATGCCCAGCTCACGGGCCAGCTGCTGCCGCAGCATCTTGACCCGCTCCAGCAGGTCGCCGCCTGGGTTTGGATCGACGATGGAGATGAGGCCGTAGCCGATTTCCAGTTCGAGCGGATCGACGAGCAGCAATTCGGTGGCGTCTTCTTCCTTCTTGGGTTCCTCCTCGACATCGGCCTCGGCGCGCTCGGCCTCTTCTTTCTCTCTGGCGTCGGCGCGGAGGCGCGAGCGGCCCGCCAGCACCAGCCCGATGCTCAGCACCCAGAACGGAACCGACGGGAGGCCGGGAATCAGGCCCATCAGGAATAGAAACGCCGCCGTAATCAGCAGCGGGTGCGCCTTCTTGAACAGCTGTTCCTTGAACTCGGAGCTCATATCCCCTTCCGAGCCGGCGCGCGACACGATGATGCCTGCGGCTGTGGAGATGAGCAGCGCGGGAATCTGCGAGACGAGGCCATCGCCAATCGAGAGCAGCACGAAGTTCTGCCCGGCATCGCCGAACGACATGTTCTGCTGCATCATGCCGATGACCAAGCCGCCGACGATGTTGATGGCGGTGATGATGAGCCCCGCGATCGCGTCGCCGCGCACGTACTTGCTGGCGCCGTCCATGGCCCCAAAGAAATCGGCCTCGCGGCTGACCTCCGAGCGGCGGCGCTTGGCGGTGTCCTCGTCGATGAGCCCGGCGTTGAGGTCGGCATCGATGGCCATCTGCTTGCCCGGCATGGCGTCGAGCGTGAAGCGCGCCGCCACCTCGGCGATACGGCCCGAACCCTTCGTGATGACGATAAAGTTGATCAGGACAAGGACGAGGAAGATGATTACCCCGACCACCGTGTTGCCCGCCACCACGAAGTTGCCAAACGCTGCGATGAGGGCGCCTGCTTGCCCCTCGCTCAGGATAAGCCGTGTAGACGCTACGTTGAGCGACAGCCGGAAGATGGTGGTGATGAGCAGCAGCCCGGGGAAGACGGCAAAATCGAGCGGGCGCTTGGCATAAAATGCCGTCAGCAGCACCGCCAGGCTGATCGCGATGTTCGTCGTGAGCAGCATGTCGAGCAGGACGCTCGGCAGGGGCACCACCATGACCAACAGCACCAGCACCACGCCCACGGGAATGGCGATTTCGCTGTTGAAGCCGCGTTTTTGAAGCTGGCCCAGGAGGCCAGTAGCAGGAGTGGAGGCGGAAGCCAAAACGAGAAGCGGGGGTGGTCCGTTGGAACTACGTACGGTACACCCGCCTCCGCATTCAAAGAGCGCGCCGGGTTCGGCTAACGCTGACGTATCGGCTTGTTTTGGGAGAAGTTAAATGAGGCGTGTCTGAACGGCCCTCTAGGTCACAAACACCAGCAGGAGCGGTAGCAGGAAGAACAACACGACGATGTAGGCCAGCGCGGCTGTGCGGTTTTTGAGTGTCAGCTCGCCCAGCCAC
>JBCDJT010000182.1:0-8532 GCA_038747545.1 Bacteroidota bacterium | reverse complement strand
TGCACGAGGGCGTTGTTGTAGGCAGACCAGTTGCGAATGCGGTAGGTGTCAGGCATGGGTGTGATGCAGAGTCGGAGGCGCTACTGCCACGGACGAAGCTGCACTGATGATCCGAACGGCTGCTCCGTGCAACAAAGCCCTGTCCAGGCTGCAATCTCTGAGCGCACAATCATCTCTCAATGAGTGCGCATCAGTCGAGCGATACTGTCGTGGTGGCACGGCCTGCGGATGGTGTGAAGGCCTCGAAGGCCACTGTCCCACGCCCTTGGATGACGAACGTCACATCCTGGCGTGCCATGCCAGGGATGGGCTGGCTGAGTAGGGTGATGGCCCGGCCGTTCACGAACTGCTGCCCACTGGCCAGCGTCGCGTCGACGCGGACGGGGCGCTGTGCCCGGACGGCACGCCCTGCCTGTGTGTGCGTGGGCATCATGCCGGCGTTGTGGACGGTGAGCGTCACGCGGTAGGTGTTGCCGCCCAGGTCGGTCACGCGCGGCGCGTCGAGTTGCATCTGCGGAAGATGGTGCGCTAAGCTGAACAGCAGCGGCGTCGTAGCGGCGGTGGCTTGCGCCATCAGGCTATCGGCCATAGGGTTTTGCGTGGCGAACGGTTCGGCACCGCCGATCTCAACAGTCTGCCCAGGGTAGTCAGGGTGCTCAATAGCAGTCCAGTCGTGTATCAATTCGGGGCGGTTGGCACGGAGCCAGCGAAGCGCAGCGTGTGTGCGGTCACGCTCGGAGCGGATCTGCTTGACTTCGTCGTCGGTGGGGTAGGTGAAGGCGGGGGCGCCGAAGCTGAGGCGGCCCGCGTGGTAGTACGCCCAGCCGGGCACGCTGCCCGAGGGCACACTGCCCACCCCTCGGTATTCAGCCAGCGGTGCCAGCGCCTTCGTCAACGCCGCGTGCGCCACCGAGTCGGCGGCGAACTGGTTGGGGCGGCTGCGGCGCTGCGGGTGGCGGATTTCCCACGGGGTGTGCAGGTTGTCGTGGTCGCCGAAGCTGAACACGGCGGCAATGTTGGGGTGCGCAAACACGAAGTCGCCCAACGCGCGCAACTCAGGCGCCTCGAACGGGTGCTGCCCCACCTCGGCCGTGTACGGCGCATAGCTGTGCGTTGTGTTGCGGTTGATGCGGATGCCGCCCATGGCATCCTCGTTCACGTGCAGATCGCCGTCGTTATCGCGGCCCTCCATCAACACGTGGTAGAGCCCCACCTCGCCCGCTTTCGTGTCCGCCATCCGCATCATTGCGCCATCGGCCTCGTCGGCGATCATGGTACCATCGGAAGCCAACACGCGCATCATGGCAATGATGCCATCGTCGTTCAGGTCGTCGGGGCCGTCTTCGTCACTCAGCCCATCGCGGTCGGCATCGTCAGGGTGGGCGTTGCCGTGGGGTTGGTGGCGTGGCGTGGCGTGGTAGCCCGCGAGCGGGTCAGGCGTGAGGCGTGGAATGACGTACACCGTGACCCGCGCCAGTAGGGCCTGCACCGAGTCGGCGTCGGTGGTGAGCAGATACTCAGCAAACGCCTCAGCAGCATGCGGACTGGTGACGTCATAGGGTTCCACACCGCCAAGCACCAGCAGCGCCGGGTGCTCTGTGCCCGCTTGGCCAATGGCGAGGCCGTAGAGCGCACGGTCACCAGCTGAGGCGCCGATGTTCAGCAGGGTGGCGTCAGCGTGGGCCTGGGCAAGGGCCTCAAAGCGCGCTTGCTGCTCGGCGTGGGTGCTGAACGATTGGGCTGAGGCCGTTGCGGTCAGCCCGAGGGCCAACACCGAGAAAAATCCTACCGACCAGCGAAGAGAAAGCGACCGCATACGAGCACGCATCAGGATAGAGAAACAGCGAGGCTCGAAGATAGCGGTTTTACGCCAGACGCGAAACGCCTGGAACCGAGAACGGTGTATGCAAAAAGGCGCCGATGCTACGCTGCGCACCGACGCCTTGTACTAGAGTGGTAGGGCGGAGGACAACGTTTACTCGCCTGAACCACTTTCCACTTCTTGGCGGTACGCTTCCGTCGCGAAGATGGCGACCTCCACGCGGCGGTTCTGCTGGCGCCCGGCGGCCGTGCCGTTGTCGGCGATGGGCTGCGACTCGCCCAGGCCCATGGTTTTGACACGCGTTCCGTCTACGCCGTTCTGCATCAGGATAGTCGCCACGCTGCCTGCCCGCTCCTCCGAGAGCTTCTGGTTGTACGCATCTGTGCCCGTGGCATCGGTGTGTCCTGTGATGAGCACTTCGGTGTTCGGGTACGTCTGGAGACTCGTAGCCAAGCTCATCAGGTTTTGCTGCGACGCGCCCGACACGGTCGACGAGTTGGTAGCAAACAGGATGGCCGAGTCGAACGTGATCTGGATGCCTTCGCCCACGCGCTCTACCTCGGCGCCTTCCAGTTCGTCTTCTAACTCCTCGGCCTGCTTGTCCATCTGCGCGCCGATGATAGCTCCAGCCGCACCGCCTACAGCGGCGCCAATGATAGCGCCCTTGCCCGTATTGTCGCTGCGGTTGCCAATGATGCCACCGATGACGCCGCCAGCCGCCGCCCCGATGCCCGCACCTTTTTCAGTTTTGCCGAGGCTGGAACACCCGGCGGTAGAGAACAAGAGCGCGCAAGCCACCAAGGGCAAAAAGAAGTACGACGTACGTTTCATAGCGATGTGTGGAGTGGATACCTATTGATCGTGAGAGCGAGGTCCTTATGCAGGAGTTGTGGTAGATGTTGCACGCCCAAGGAGAACCGGCCTAAGGAGAACCTACTTAGGCCAGACGGCCACGGGCGCGCTGAAACGCCCCTCACCCCCGCCTCGCAAAGTAACTTGTGTCTTTACTGTAATGATTACTTTGGGTCCTTGGATGTAGCACGTGTTGCGTGCGATGCTACAAACGGCCAAGCTGAACGCTGCCTGCCACAGCTCTGGCGAGAGGTTCACCCTGGCAGCGCCCCACAGAGGTTGACCTATGCCCCATCAGATAACCCGCCAACCCACCGAGGCACAATACCGCACGGTGATCGACGCGCTCGCCGAGGGCGTGGTGTCAATCAATGCACACGGCATCATCACCCAGTGCAATGCCGCCGCTGCCACCATCCTCGGCGTGGACCAGGCCACGTTCGTGGGCTCCGCATTCCTGGGCGACGGCTCGGGCGCGTTGCATGCCGACGGCTCGGCCATGCCAAGCGCTGAGGTCCCGATGCTGCGCGTATTGCGCACAGGCGAAGCCGTGACGGAAGAAACCGTAGGCATGTTCAGGCCGTCGGGGGAGGTGCGATGGGTAGAGGTGAGCGCGCGGCCCATCCAGACCAGCGAAGGTCTTCAAGGCGTTGTAGGCTCCTTCCATGACGTCACGGAGAAGCGCGAGCAGGCCGCCCTCTATCGGACTGTGACCGCGGCGCTAGCCGAAGGGCTTCTCATCTTCGACACCGACGGTTTTGTCATCGAGTGCAACCAAAGTGCGACGGAGATTCTGGGCTCACCGCGTGCGCAATTGATCGGGGCGTCGGCGTATGGCGAAGAGTGGGGCGCCATTCACGAGGATGGCACAGCCGTGCGGAAGCATGAATTCCCAGCCATGGAGACGCTGCAGTCAGGTGAGCCCGTGCAGGACCGCATCATCGGCATCCAGCGCTACGGCGAGCTGGCGTGGATGATGGTGAATGTCCGTCCGCTTTACACGGGCATTGCCGAGGTGGTGCAAGGCGCCGTCGCCTCCATCCGCGACATCACCCGCGAGCGCGCAAACGCGGCGGAGCTGGAGAGCTCGCGCGCGCAGCTCAGCGACCTCGCCCGCCGCCTCCAGGCGGCTCAGGAGCACGAGCGTGCCCGCCTCTCGCGCGAGGTACACGACGTGCTGGGCCAGGCCCTCACGGCGCTCCGCATCGACCTCAAGTGGATTCAGAAGCACGTGTACAAGGCGCACGAGAATTTCGACGCCCGCGTTGCCGAAGCCGTGCGCCAAGTGCAAGAAACCATCGAGACGGCCCGCCAGATTTCGCGCACGCTACGCCCGGGTATCTTGGATCACTTTGGGCTGGTCCCCGCCATCGATTGGCAGGTCACACAGTTTGCCGAGCGCACAAGCATCGCCTGTACGTTTGAAGACGAGACAGACTTCATGCTCGACGAGATGGAGCGGCCGCTAGCCACCGCGCTCTTCCGCATCCTGCAAGAGGCCCAGACCAATATCCTCAAGCACGCCAACGCCACACGCGTGGTCATCCGTCTTGCGCTTACAGATGACATGCTGCTGCTGACCGTGAAAGACAACGGACGCGGCATTAGAGATACCGAGAAGCTCAAGCGCAACGCACTGGGCTTGCTCAACATGCGCGAGCGCGTGTACCCGTGGGGCGGCGAGGTGCAGATTGAGGGAGAGCGTGAAAAAGGGACTACGGTCAGCGTACGTATCCCCCGCGCTCGTATCCATGGCATTGCCGATTGAACCTGGCTGGAGGCTTGCGCTTAGTATCGAGAAGCACAGCGCCTTGCGCACACCATCAGACCCCCTCTCGCCGTATGATCAATGTACTCGTGGCGGACGACCACGCCATCGTCCGTAAAGGCCTCATCCAAATTATCTCCAACACGCTCGACATCAAGGTGACGGCTGAGGCGGAATCGGGCGAGGCGGTCTTCGACCACGTCCGCAACGGCAGCTTCCACGCGGTTGTGCTCGACATGAACCTGGGTGATGTGAGCGGGCTGGAGGTGCTCAAGAGCATCAAAGCAGAATATCCCGAGCTACCTATCCTCGTGCTGAGCATCTATCCCGAGGAGCAGTACGCCGTACGCGTCTTGCGGGCAGGCGCCTCGGGCTACCTCAACAAAGACAGCGCGCCCGAACTGCTCGTCAAAGCCATCCGGCGGGTAGCCGATGGCCGCAGCTATGTGAGCCCGGCAGTAGCTGAGCAACTGCTCGATCGGCTCGACGCGGGCGTGGAAGGGCCGCTGCACAAGCGCCTCTCGGATCGCGAGTTTCAGGTGCTACAGATGATCGCTTCAGGCAAAACAGTCACCGAGATTGCCGATACCCTCGCACTCAGCGTAAAGACCATCAGCACCTACCGTAGCCGCCTCCTCGACAAGATGAGCCTGAAGAACAATGCTGAGCTCACCCACTACGCGATCAAAAACGAATTAGTTATGTGACGGCTGAACACCGTCCCGGGGTCGTGCATTGTGATTCATATCGCTGTCATTTTCGCATTCACATGGGCGCTCTGAACCTGCTGTACCGATGTCAGTCCAGTCCTACATCGTGTACGACCTCCGGCCTACGCTTGTCCTGCGCGGCATGCCGTACGTTGCCTGTGCAGAGGTTCAGATGTAACGCCCACTACCAATGTTTTTGCCGTCCATGCCACTGCTGCTCGACCACATTCGCGTAGTCATTGCGGATGACTCGGACTTTGTGCGCTTTCGCCTGCGCGATCTGCTCCGAGAGCACGGCGCTCGTGTCGTGGGAGAGACAGACAACGCGAAGACCGCCGTCGATCTGGTGAGCAAGGTTGAGCCCGATGCGGTGGTGCTCGACATCGAGATGCCCGGCAACGGCATCAAGGCGCTCAAGACCATCAAGAAAAGGCATCCGAAGACCAAGGTCATTATGCTGACCAACCATGCGGAGCCCTACTTCAAGAAGATGTGCCTGAACGCTGGTGCGGCCTTCTTCATGGACAAGTCGCTGGAGTTCGAACAAGTACCCGAGGCCCTGGCTGCGTGATACGTACCTACCTGCGCTTTTCCTGTTGACCACCTCCCCGAGCCTACCCAGCTCGGGTTTTTTTGTGGGGATGCGCAAAAGCTGTGTCGTTTTTTTAGCAGCTGCTGTAACGTTGCCAACCTTTGGGCCGTAGCGGGCATCCAATTGCTGTTGCCTCTCTCTACTGCTGCCCCCCGCGCCATGCTGAACAGCTACTTCAAGACCACGCTTCGCTTCTTTCGCCGCCACAAAGGCTACGCGTCTATCAACATTGTTGGGTTGGCCATCGGGCTGGCGTGCAGCTTCTTCATCCTGCTGTGGATCCACGACGAGGTGAGCTACGACCAGTTTCATGAGGACAAGGATCAGTTGTATCGCGTGATGCGCAACGCGCATTACTCGGACGATATCTACACGATGTCGGCCATCACGTACCCGCTGGCGCAAGTCTTGGAAGACGACTACCCCGAGGTCGAGAATGCCGTCCTGATGTCGTGGCGCGAGCAGTTTTCGCTCTCTCGCGGCGACCAAACCTTCCGCGAGAACGGCAATTACGCGGGCCCGGACTTCTTTGAGGTCTTCTCGTATCCGTTGCTCGAAGGAGACCCCGCGACGGCGCTTCAAGCCCCCGACAATGTGGCGATCTCGGCTTCGACGGCGGAGAAATACTTCGGCGCCTCGTGGCGCGCTGACGGTGTCGTTGGGCAGCCTATCCGTCTTGGCACCCTCGGCGCCCTGACCGACTTCACGGTCACAGCCGTGTTCGAGGATGTGCCTGCTGCGTCGTCCTACCAGTTCGACGTCATTGTGCCCATCGAGGTCTTCGTTTCCGGCCCGGGCAGCAGTTGGGTGCATGAATGGGGCAACAACGGCCTTCGCCTGATGGTGCGCACCGTGCCCAACACGGACATCGATGCCCTCAATGCCAAAATTGTCGATATCATCAACCAGAACATGGAGGCCGACGACAACAACCGGTCAGACCTTTTCCTGCAGCCCTACACCGACATCCGGTTGAAGTCGGAGTATGAGAACGGCGTGCTGGTGGGCGGGCGCATCAAGTATGTTCAGCTCTTTGGTGTTGTGGCGCTGTTTATCCTACTCATTGCCAGCATCAACTTCATGAACCTCGCCACGGCCCGCTCGGCGCTACGGGCGCGGGAGATCGGCGTGCGCAAGGCGATTGGTGCCACCAAAGGTTCGCTTGTCAGCCAGTTTCTGAGCGAGTCGGTGATGATGACGATGACCGCATGGCTGCTTGCCGTGGCCGCCGCCGCCGTGGCGCTGCCCGGCTTCAACGCGCTTACGGGCAAAAGCATCAGCCTGCTGGCTCTGCCCCTATGGATGTGGGGGTTGTCCTTCGGACTGGCCCTGCTCACAGGTGTGCTGGCCGGGAGCTATCCGGCGCTCTATCTGTCATCGTTTAATGTGGTGCGCGTGCTGCGCGGCCGCGTGAGCGCCAAGCGCGGCACCGTATCGCTGCGGCAAGGGCTCGTCGTGTTCCAGTTTGCGCTGTCCATCCTGCTCATCATCGGTACGCTGACCGTCTATCGGCAGATCGACTACGTGCTCACCAAAGACCTCGGCCTGGACAAAGAGAACGTGCTGATGGTGACGCTGGAGAGTGACCTCAGAAATCAGTTCGACACGTTCAAGCAAGAACTGATGCAGCGCCCCGGCATCGCGGGGGTAACGGCGAGCAACGGCAACCCGCTCGACGTCGGTCAGTCCTCTACGGGGCTAGACTGGGAGGGCAAGGCGCCGGACGTCAACCTGCTGTTTCATGTGGTCAACGCCGGGTACAACTTCACTGAGGTGCTGGACATAGACGTTGTACAAGGCCGTGACTTCTCCGAAGCCTACGGCGCCGACAGTCTGGCGGTGATGTTCAACGAGACGGCCATCGACCAGATGGGGCTCCAAGACCCCGTTGGCAAAACCATCACGATGTGGGGCACCGACGTCACCATCATCGGCATCGTTAGTGACTTCCACACGCAGTCGATGTACAGCGAGATTGAGCCGACGGTCATCCGGTTCAGCCCAGAAAGCACGTGGACAGCTATGGTCAGGGCACGCAGTGGCCAGACGCAGGAGGCCATTGCCAGCTTGACAGCCGTGCATCAGCAGTTCAACTCAGAATACCCGCTCAGCTACCGCTTCTTGGATGAGGCGCACGAGGCGTCGTACCAAAGCGAGATCCGCATTGGCCGGCTGGCTAACCTGTTCGCGGGCCTCGC
Organism: Bacteroidota bacterium; assembly: GCA_038747545.1. Classification (GTDB taxonomy): domain Bacteria; phylum Bacteroidota; class Rhodothermia; order Rhodothermales; family JBCCMF01; genus JBCCMF01. The sequence continues at coordinate 590 of JBCDJT010000182.1, read as the reverse complement.
CATCGTGATTGCCTGCCTGGGCCTGTTCGGGCTGGCGTCGTTCACGGCGGAGCAGCGGTCCAAGGAGATCGGCGTGCGCAAGGTGCTGGGCGCCAGCGTAGGCGGCGTGGTGGTGCTCTTTGCGCGGGACTTCCTCAAGCTGGTTGCGGTGGCGTTTGTGCTGGCGGTGCCTGTGGCCTACCTCACCATGAACGACTGGCTGACGCAGTTCGCCTACCGCGTAGACCTCACGCTGGGTGGCTTCCTCGTGGCCGGAATCGCCGCACTCCTGATCGCGGGCCTCACGGTGAGCTACCAGTCACTGAAGGCCGCGCTCGCCAACCCCGTCGACGCGTTGAAAGCAGAGTAGAGCGCCACACATGAGTAGTGGGCACCAGAACTTCTCCCTCGAGGGAGACGGGCCGCCCCTGGAGGAGGCCATTAGACAGGCACCACCTCGGAAGCTCAGTCGAACAGCTTGAGCTGCGGATCGGGCGGCTGGGCGGGGCCGTGGATGGAGCGCCCGCCGTGCTTCCACGATTCGGCGCGTTCTTTGGCAAGCTGGTCGTCGAAGAAGGGCGCGGGCGTAAAGCCTTCCTCGGCGCGCTCGG
>JBCDJT010000181.1:0-8588 GCA_038747545.1 Bacteroidota bacterium | reverse complement strand
GCGCACGTGACACCTCGGAGGTAAAGTCGACGTGGCCGGGTGTGTCGATCAGGTTGAGAATGTACTCGTGGCCATCCTCGCCCTTATACGTCATGCGTATGGCGTGACTCTTGATGGTGATGCCGCGCTCGCGCTCCAGGTCCATGCTGTCCAGCACCTGGTCTTGCATGTCGCGCTTCGACAGCGTGCCCGTCGTCTCCAGCAGCCGGTCGGCCAAGGTGCTTTTGCCGTGGTCGATGTGGGCAATGATGCAAAAGTTGCGAATGCGTGACTGGTCGAACGCCATCCTCTCCTCAGAAAGTATCCAGGGCCGTCTGCACTCGCGCAGTGCGTCGTTCGGCGTATGCAGTGAAACTCGGCTAAGACGCTGTAAGTAGGCACTTTAGCGCGTCTGCCGTATGAAGTTGAGAGCAGCGATGTAATCCGTCCCGCACCGGGCATGTTCCTCTCAGAACGTCTGCAGAAGGGTGGGAACGTGCGCGCGGCACCGCCTCCTCATGTCGTGAAATATGCCGAATTACAGCTTTTTTGCGGTGAATTGGGTGTGTTCAGCAGCCAAGGTGTAAAAGCCACAAACCAACGCATATGCAGTCGATTTCGTCGGAGCAGTTTTCTGTGTGGAGCATCGGGTTGCAACAGTCCGACCGCACCGCTTACCACGCGTTGTTTCAGGGCATGTACGATCCGCTGTATCGGTACGCCTGGAGCATCACGAAGAATAGCGATGCGGCATACGACGTGTTGCAAGACGTATTTCTGAAGCTCTGGCAGGTCCGCTCCACCATCGACCCCGACCGTTCTTTGAAAGCGTTGCTCTACCAGATGGTGCGTAACTACGCGCTCAACAGCGAACGGCGCCGCAAGCGCCACTTCGCCGAGTCGCTAGACGACCAACTGGTAGAGCCCGAAAGCGATGACTTCAAGCCGGATACCGTCGACACCGACGCCCTGGAAGGCCGGATTCATGGCTGGATCGAAGAACTGCCCCAACGACGGCGCGAGGCTTTTATGCTGAGCCGCTTCGAGGGGCTCAGCCACGACGAAATCGCCCGCATCATGGGCTTAACCAAGAAAACGGTAAACAACCATATCGTTCTAGCGCTACAACATCTTCGGACGCGCCTCTACGCGTTCGAACCTGAGTACGAATCTTCATGACCCCTGGCTCATCCCATCCCATCCCGTTACCACCAGACGTGGAAGGGCACCTTCGCCAACAGCCCCCCGCTGTAGCCGAGGCGCTGCGTACCGTCTGGGACCAAGCGAAGCGACCGAGTGCCCCCGCGCCCGACGCTGCTCGGATTGCCGCCCTGTGGCAGGCGCTTGATGCCGCCACCTGCACATCGCCTGCGCCTCCTGCGGAAGTCGATCTGCTTGTAGCTGAGCATCCCGACGCCGCTGGCCTCCGCACAGCCTGGCAACGCGCCGTGCAGCCCGAATCGCCAGCGCCTGATCCGTCGCGCATCGCCGCTGTATGGCAAACACTCAAAGCCGCCACCACAAAGGCCCCCGTGCCTGTTCAACGTGGTGACCGTCCGGCGCAGCGCCGCACTGCCTCGCGCCGCCGTCGCGCTCCGCTGTGGAGCGGCGTGCTGGCCACGGCACTTGCCGTCGCTGTGGCACTTGCGGTGTTCTGGCCGCAGCCTGCAGCGCCTGTCACGTTCCAGGCCGTCGCGGGCGAAACCTCGACGGTGACGCTGCCCGATGGCTCCACCGTCACGCTCAATGCGGCCTCCTCGCTGACGTTTGCCGAAGCCAATGGTGAGCGCCGCGCCCTGCTGACTGGCGAGGCCTTCTTCGACGTGGCCCACGACGCCGACCGTCCGTTTGTCGTTCAGACGTTCAACGCCGAAGTCACGGTGCTTGGCACGCAGTTCAATACGCGCGCGTGGCCCAGCGAGGCCAAGGCTGCCACACAAGTCGCGGTACAGGAAGGCCGCGTAGAACTGGCGAATCCAGGTACCGAAGAAGCAGTCATCTTAACTGAGGGATTGGCCAGTTACCTCGCCGATGATGACGCACGCCCCGCACCTGCCGAAAGCACCAGCTTGCTCCTCGCCCCCGCATGGCGCACAGGCGGCATCGCATTCCGCGCCCGTCCCTACGGCGACATCTTCGCCGAGCTAGAGCGTCGCTTCGCCATCCAGATCACGGCCGATGCGGCCGTCGAAGCCCGTCAGCGCTCCATCTACAAGCAGGAGGTAGTGGCACCCCGTGATGTCCTCAACGACCTCACCGCGGGCACTACGCTGAACTACCGAGTCACCTCCAGAGGCTTCGAGGTGTATGACGCTGCCGCAGAGTAGTGAAATAAGCCATGATATCCCCTGAGCAGGGGATTGCAGACACGTCTACATTGACCTAGATAGAGGCCGTGTTCGTCGAGATGATGGGCACGGCCTCTTGCATGCTAAGCGGAACAGCTATTTGCAGATGCGGGTTGGCGCGGCTCGATTCAGTCTGGTCGGCTTGCCCTCCTGTTCGCCCAACGTATGATCTATTCCACCCTGCATACCGCTGCCGGGCGCGTTGCTGCGCTGTGTTGGGTGGTTCTGTGGGGGAGCATCGGGCTGGCTACGCCTGCATCCGCCCAAGAGCGCACGGCGACAATCGTGCTGCGTGGTGAGCCGCTTGATCTGGCGCTTGAACTGCTCATCGGGCGCACCGGGATCGACCTCAGCTACGACCCGCCTTTGGTCGAGGGACGCCGTGTCTACTGCGTGGCCGAGAACCAGCCCGCCGAGGTTTTGCTCAAATGCCTCCTCGATGATACAGGGCTTGATTTCTTCCGCACATCATCTGGCACATATGTGTTACAGCTCAGGTCGCAGACCGCTCCGCTCTATGGGCGTGTGGTAGGGGTTGTTCGCGATGCGCAGACACGTGAGCCGCTCGCGCTGGCACATGTGCAAATTATGGAAGCCAATCGGGGGCGCACAACAAACGATGCAGGTCGCTTCGCCTTCGCCCAACTGGCACCCGGGCCGTACCACGTCCATGCGCAGTTTCTCGGCTACGAGCCGCTTTCGGCAGTGATCGAAGTACCGCCAAATGGCGAGGCGCAGTGCGAGCTGCTGCTCCGTGAGGATCCCGTGCTCTTTGAGACGCTTGTCGTAGAAGACATCCAGCGCACTGACCGCCTCCGTGATATCGGCGAGGTAGAGGCGTTGTTAAGCGAAGCGCAGCAGTCCGCGCCAGCGCTGAACAGCTTGTCGGCGTTGCAAGCGCTACCGGGGGTGCGGGTGAGCGATGCCACGGCCGAGATCCACATGCAGGGCGGCGAGACGGGGGAGCACCAGTTTCAGCTCGACGGTGTGCCCGTGTTTCTTCCGCAGAGCTTGGCTCGGCTGATCGGACCGTTCAGCCCGTTTGCACTCGGGCGCATCAACGTACACAAGGCGGGGTACGGCGCCCCACATGGCAGCCAGATCGCTGGCGTCATCAACGCGCAGCACGGCTTCGTGGGAGGGCGTACGCTGGACGTGCAGTACGATCCGCTCAGCGTGAATACGCGTGTGCAGATCCCGTACGGCGAAGGCGCGCGGCACGGGCACTGGATGGCCGCCTCGCGCATTGGGCTCACCGGAGTGTACCAACCCGCACAACTCGACTCGCTGTTGAGCGACTGGAACCGCATCGACAACTTCTTGCTAACGTCGTTTGCGCCGCAGACCAGCTCTGGATCGATCACCAGCGATCAGGCGCAGGCGTTCCAGACAGGCTTGGGCTTCGTTGATGTGCATACGGCGCATCAGCAGCAGCTCGGCGCACTGCGCACCGTCTCGACCTCGGCCTACTACGGACGGCGGACGCTGGAAAGCGCGCAGGACATACCACTTGGAGCAACGACGGAGACGCGATCCCTGGCAGAGGTAGGCCCCACGTTCAGCGATGCGTATGAGTGGCAGAACGCCCTGCTCCAGTCGACCTATGAGCAGGTGCTGGATGCACGGACGCTGCTCAGCGTGCAGGCGCGCGGCAGCTTGTTTGATCTGGGGCATACGTTTGTCACGCAGGACGCACGCGTCAACGAGCTGGACGATGGCAATCGCTTCAGTGAACTCGCCCTCGACGTCCGCGCTGACCACGAGCGCACCCCGCGCCAGTTCTGGTCGGGCGGGGTAGAGCTGGTGCGTAACGAAAGCCGCTTCACGCTGCTGGGCCTGCAAGCTGAAGGCGAGCCGCCGATCCGGCAGGCAGGCACGGCCTTCCGTGTGGGCAGCTTCGCGCAGAACGAGATCACTGTGGCGCCATGGGCGTTGCTGACGCTCGGCAGCCGCTTCACGTGGCTGCCGTCGCAAGAGACGGTATATGCGGAGCCGCGTGCCGCGGTGCGCATGGATACCTACCTCCACGGCGACGGCTACGCTGCGCTCAAGCTGAGCGCCGGGCTGTACCGGCAGTACGTACACCAGTTTGACGTGAGCAGCCGCAGCCCGCTCTCGCTGGTCCCCAGCAACCGCGTCTGGCTCACCATCGATTCCACCATGGCGCCACCGCGTGCGACGCACCTGGCCGCCGAGGTGCTGTATCAGCCTACCAAAGGCGTTTCACTGCGCGCCGAAGGGTACGTGAAGCGGCAAGATCGCATCGTGACGGTCGACTACCTCGGGCAAGCTACAGGTACGGGCACGGTCTCAGACGAGCGCGTGCAGCGCGACTTCTTGCGCGTCGCCGAAGGCACATCGGAGGGGGTCTCGCTATCGCTGGAGGTGCAGCGGCCGTCGGGACGGATGCGGCTGGCCTACGAGTGGAGCGATGCCGAGCGGCAAACGGACGGCCTGTACGGGGGCGTGCGCCACGATGTGCCGTGGAACGAGCCCCACCGTGCGGAGGCCGAACTCGACTGGTCGCCCGTGGCGGCCCTGACGTTGCTGGCCCGCTGGCGCGGCGTGTGGGGGCGCACGTGGGCGTTCAACCAAGCCTACTATGATTACGTCGGTGCAGGGCTCACCGCACCCTCGGCGGAGCTGGCGCCCATCGAGCAGGTGGCGGTACTGCAAGAGCAGCTGCTCAACGCCGGATTCACCTCTGAGCGGGCGCGGTTTGTGGCTTTGCAGGCATGGCAGCATCAGCTGTACGCCCCGGAAGCGCACCGGCTGGCGCCCTTCATCCAACTCGACCTCGGCGCAGCCTACACACGCGCCATCCGCGGCGTGGGGCTCCAGGCACGCGTTGATCTGCTCAACGTCCTCGGCCGCGCCAACGAGTTGGAGCGGCTGCTCGCCACCGATACCGACTTTGACGGCTTCGTCGAGGCCGAGACGCGTTACGGCCTGCCCTTCCTGCCTACGTTCGCGTTCAAGGTGATGTGGTAGCCGCCGGACAGGGCCACTTTGTGAGGATAGTGGAACGATAGGCGGGACGCGTCATCTCGCGGTAGTTCGGCTCGTACAGTTTGAGTCTTGTAACGCCCGACCTGCCGACCTGAGACGCGAACCATGGCTCAGCTTGCTACGCTTCCGCCCCTCTCGCTAGACCTGAGCCTGCCGCGCTGGGCAAAAGGAGCGCTGTACGTGGGCGCCTGGACCGTCCCAGGGCTGGCGGCGCTGAGCTTTTATTACCTGAACCAGATTGTAAGCGCGCAGCCGCTGGCGTGGACGTACGGCCTGACGAGCACGCTGCCCAACTGGTACTTCTGGAGCTTGCTTGCCCCTGTCATTGTCTATGTCGTCCGCCGCTTTCGGGTAGACCGAGCGCAAGGCTGGCGGCATGTGTTGTTGGTCTACCTGCCGATGATGGCTGCGGTGCTCGCCCTGCATGCGGCGCTCAACCTGCTGCTGTTCCGAGGCGTGGGCATCCACGATACGCTCTCGGCTGGCCTCTACGAGGTCCACTTCACCACGCGCTTCTACGCCAACGTCGTGACGTTCTGGACGGTGGTGTGTGCCTTCTACGCGTACGATTACTACCAGCAGTTGCGGCAGCGCGAACGGGAGACCTCGCTGCTGCAGCTACAACTGGCAGAAGCCAACCTGCGAGCGCTCAGGATGCAGCTCCACCCGCACTTTATGTTTAACACGCTGCATGCCATCGCGGCGTTGGTGCGCAAGAACGAGAACGGCACTGCCGTTCAGATGCTGGGCAAGCTCGGTGAGTTTCTGCGCCTCGCGCTAGAGAACAAAGACACGCAGGAAGTGCCGCTCCAGCAAGAGCTGACGTTCCTGGAGAAGTATCTCGCGCTCGAAAAAGTCCGTTTCCAGCATCGCCTCAAGGTAACGTACGACGTTTCCGCCGAGGCACAGACCGCGCTGCTGCCCAACTTGGTGCTCCAGCCGCTCGTCGAGAACGCGATCAAGTACGGCATCGCACCGCACGCGCAGTCGGGGCAAATCGTTATCCGTGCGCATCGAGACGATACTCATTTGCTTGTTGAAGTAGCCGACGATGGGCCTGTGCCACCAAGCCCGCGCCTCGAACGCGAAGGCATCGGGCTGAGCAACACGCGTGCGCGCCTGCGCAATCTGTATGGCGACGACCAAGCGGTCTCCGTCCGCCCTTCTGAACTAGGCGGGTGGTGTGTGGCCCTGCGTATCCCCTGGCAGGACGCGACGATGTAGCCAGCCGCCCAATAGTCCCTCCTCACTCAATCCAACCGTACTGCGATGGAAACGACGACAGCCCTCCGCGCCGTGATCGCCGACGACGAACCGCTCGCGCGCGACACTGTGGCGCTCCTCCTCGACGCATGGCCACGCATCACCGTAGTGGGCCAGGCCGAGACCGGCGACGAAGCCGTGGACCGCATCACCACACTACGCCCAGACCTGGTCTTCCTCGATGTCCAGATGCCGGGGAAGAACGGGCTGGAGGTGGTCGAAGCCATTGGCCCCAAGCGCATGCCCGTCACCATCTTTGCGACGGCGTACGATCAGTATGCGCTCAAGGCCTTCGATCTGCACGCATTGGACTACCTGCTCAAGCCCTACGACGACGAGCGCTTCACGCAAGCCGTAGAGCGCGCCGTGGCGCAGGTGGATGCGCGCACCGTGCATCGGCTGCAGGCGCAGCTGGAGGCGCTGGTGCAGAGCGTGTGCCAGCCTGAACCCGAACCGGAGCCGCCGGCGCATCGCGTGCTGGTCAAGCATCCCCAAGCGCTGTACTTCGTGGATGTGGATGACATCGACTACGTGGCGGCGGCGGGCGACTACGTGGTGCTGCATGCCAAGGGCGAGGAGCACATGGTGCGGCAGACGATGACGGCGCTCGTCCGGCAGCTGGACCCGCACCGGTTTGTGCGCATCCACCGCTCTACGATCGTCAACGTGGACCGTATCAAAGCGTTACATCCGTACTTTCACGGTGACTACCAAGTAACGCTCTATGATGGCAAAACGCTCAAGCTGAGCCGTCGCTATTGGTCAAATATCGAGGGAATGTTGGTGGGCTCGTGACCCCTGTGTAACGCGGCGCAAGATCGTCGCGTTGTGGCGCCGCTTGTCGCAGAATTGTGCCACTTGCCGCAAAAAGGTCGGTCTAGTTTGATGATCAGCGTACCCTTCCCCTGTCCTTTTGAACTGACCCTCACTGAGAGGCCCTCAATGAAAAACCTACTTACCCTCGCCGTCGTCGTCTTTGCTGGCTTCGGTCTCGCCTTTACCCCCTTCACCTCGGCTCCTGAAGCACAGAACGATGACATCGTTGACGTCGCTGTGGCCGCTGGTTCCTTCAACACCCTCGTGGCTGCTGTGCAGGCCGCTGGTCTCGTCGAGACCCTGAAAGGCGAAGGGCCTTTCACCGTCTTTGCCCCGACCGACGAAGCGTTCGCAGCGCTGCCTGCAGGCACCGTTGAGGATCTGCTGAAGCCCGAAAACAAAGACAAGCTAACGGCTATCCTCACCTACCATGTCGTTCCTGGCAAAGTCATGGCGGGCGACCTGCTCGGCGCCACAATGGCCAAGACCGTCAACGGTGAGTCCGTGAGCATCGGCCTCCGCGTCGGCGACGCCAACGTGGTCCAGGCTGACATCGCCGCCTCGAACGGCGTGATTCACGTTATCGACGCCGTGCTTATCCCGTGATTCGGGGTTAGAGGCTCGGACGCGCTCCGCGCTTTCGGGTCTCGGATCAAACGTTACGCATACTGGCGCGCTGCTGGCTTCGGGGGAGGCTGGCAGCGCGCTTTGCGTTCAGTCAAGTTTTGGTTTCTTTTGGCGCTGACATGGTGTTGTCATAGGTATCTTATTACCTACTCGCATGCAACTCATAAAAACCATGCTCAGCTATGCGCACAGTCAACTTCGATCTCGCCTCTTTGCTGAGGAGACTCAAAGCAAAACAGTTTAGAATACCACAGTTTCAGCGCAACTTTACTTGGCGTGACAGCCAAATCAAGCTTCTAATCGATTCAATTGCTAGAAACTACCCAATTGGATCATTACTCGTGCTTGCGCAAAATCCTGAAATCCCGAAACTGAGTTCAAGGTCTGTAGAGGCAGTAATTAACGATCAGGCAGAAGAGGACCTTGAGGAACTCGGTGCTGAGGTTTTCTATGTTTTGGACGGTCAACAACGACTAACGTCAATGGCTCGGGTTTTTCTAGACGCTCATCCGTCAAAGAACCACTACTTTGATTTGAAGCGAATGC
>JBCDJT010000180.1:0-8645 GCA_038747545.1 Bacteroidota bacterium | reverse complement strand
GGGAGGGGCGGACGTACGCGCTGTGGACGCGGCACAACGAGACGATGTATCACGCCAAGCTGCTAGACAAGCGGCGCAAAGGACCTCCGGTGCCGGGCACGGAGAAGCCCGGCTTCACCATGTTCATCCACCAGTTCACCGGTACGCCCGCCATCTTTCTGGACCCATCGTCGATCCCCGATGGCCTCGGCGTGGCGTCGGGCACCTCGGCGCTGAGCACCGTGGTCGATGATACGTGGCACCACGTAGCCTACGTCTGGGAAGGCAACGACCTGATGATCTACGTGGATGGCCAGCTCGACACGCGCTATACCTACCGCGGCGACACGGCCACGCTCTCGAACCCGTTCCCGCTGTGGGTGGGCTGGAACGGCGACGACCGCATCCACTACATGGGCGCCGTGGATGAGCTGAGCATCTGGCACCGCGCCCTCTCCGAGCGCGAGGTCCGGTCGCTGATGTACAGCACGCCATCGGCTGATGCCGAAGGCCTCGCCGCGTACTACCCGCTGGATGATGTTTCGGCGGATGGCCGCGTGGTGGATCACGGGCCGAACGGCTACCACGGCACCGCCTACGACGTGACGCGCCTCGACGCCACCCGTCCGCTCGCACCGCCACTGACGGAGCGATGGTGGTTCTACGTGCTGGTCGGGCTGAGCGGGCTGGGGCTGGTATATGGACTGATGCGCGGGTACGCGTGGCGCATTGAGCGCCAGCGCAGGCAGCTGGAAACCGTGGTGACGGAGCGGACCACGAAGCTTTCGGAGGCGCTGGAGGTGGTGGCGGCGCAGGCCGAAGAGCTCAAGACGCTGGACGAAGCCAAGAGTCGCTTCTTTGCCAACATCAGCCACGAGTTCCGCACGCCGCTCACGCTCACGCTCGGCCCGCTGGAAGACATGCTGCGCGGGCGTTACGGCACCCCCGACGAGTCGCTGAGGCAGCCGATCAAGCAGGTGATGTTGAACAACCAGCGCCTCCTGCGGCTCGTCAACCAGCTGCTCGACGTGGCGAAGCTGGAAGCGCACCAGCTGGCGATGGAGACGCGGCCTGTGGAGCTTGGCCCGTACCTCCACAGCATCGGGCAGGCGTTCTTGCCGCTGGCCGAGCGCAAGGCGATCCGCTTCACGCGCACGCTGCCCGAGGCGCCGCTGGTAGCGCCGATCGACGCGGAGCACTTCGAGAAGGTCATCATCAACCTGCTCTCGAACGCCTTCAAGTTCACCCCCAACGGCCGCGATGTGGCGCTGACGCTTGCATCCGATGGCGAGCAGGCGGTGATCCGCGTCCGCGACACCGGGCCGGGCATCCCGGCGGACGAGCAGGCGCACATCTTCAACCGCTTCTACCAGACGCGCACGGGCCGGGCTAGCGGTACGGGCATCGGGTTGGCGCTGGCGAAAGAGATCGTGGAGCTGCACGAGGGCACCATCAGCGTGGACAGCGAGGTGGGCTTTGGCGCCTGCTTCACCGTGACGTTGCCCAGGATTCCTGCGGAGGAGGCCGTCGCCCCCACATCCCCACAGGCCGCTGGTGCTGTTGATGCGCTGGCATGGCCTGATGGTGCCACAGGCGATGGTGCTACAGAAAATGGTGCGGCCCAGCACGCCGATGAAGCGCTCGACGATCAGCCGACGGTGTTGGTAGTGGATGACAACGACGAGATCCGAGCCTACGTCCGCTCGCACCTCGACGCGCACTACCGCGTGCTGGAAGCGGGGGACGGCGAGGCAGGCCTCCAGGTGGCACGTGCGCACATGCCAGACTTGGTGCTCTCGGATGTGATGATGCCCAAGCTGGACGGCTACGGCCTGTGCCGCGCCATCAAGGCCGACGCTGAGCTGGCGTTCATCCCCGTCGTCCTGCTCACGGCCAAAGCCTCCAGCGAGAGCAAGCTGACTGGCCTCGGCGAAGGCGCCGACGACTACCTCACCAAGCCGTTCGCCTCGGATGAGCTGCTGGCACGCATCCACAACCTGATCGCCCAGCGGAAGCGGCTGCAGGCGCTCTTCTTGGCCTCGCCGCCCGCGCCCACCGCCACGCCCGCTGATGTGGCGCAGGTGCCCTCAGCCGATGGCGCCTGGATCGAGCAACTGCACACTGTAACAGCAGCGCGCATGGCCGACGAGGCCTTCAACGTGGAAGCGTTGGCCGATGCGATGGGGATGGACCGCACGAGCCTCTACCGCCGCATGCAGACGGCGCTGGACCGGTCGCCGTCGGCGTTCTTGCACGAGGTGCGGCTGGCGCGTGGGGCGCAGCTGCTAGTAGCACGCACGGGCACCGTGAGCGAGGTGGCGTACGGCGTGGGCTACAAGAGCGTGCAGCACTTTGCGCGGCGCTTCCGGCGGCAGTTTGGGTGCTCACCCACGGAATACGCGCAGGCCGAGGCCGCTCCAGCAGAATAGGCGACTCTGGCGCGATGGGTCTGTGTGTTGCGGATGTGGGTCCCTGTGTTGCACGCCACCTACAGACCCGGTTTTGCAACGCATGGATGAGGCGCGCGCCGGGCAGGCGCGCGATGTTGGCCGCGTCAACGCACCAGCCGCTTTTCTCCTGCCATGCCTGCTTCCTCCAAGACGCCCACTCCGGTCACCACCCCTGACACGCAGTCCAGCGACCTCCGGCTCGAACTTGACATCTTGCTCGCTGAGACTGACGGCGTACAGCACGATCCAACAAAGCGGCCAGCACCATCGCCCCAGGCAACCGCCTCTCGCATCGCCCCGGTTGTGGCGTGGCTGGTGCTCTTCGGCTTGGGCGCGACCTCGCTGTTGGCACAGTCTAGCTTGCCCGATGACCTGCCCGCGCCCATCCTGGAGCGCCTGAACCGCGTGGCTGGCAAGACCACCGCTACGCTGCCGTTCAACACCGCCGACATCGCCATCAACGAGGCTGGACCAGGGAACGCCGTCGTCACCGTTAACACGCTGGTCTACGAGCGCGACGGCAGCTGCAGTGATGGCGACTGCTCCATCGTGGATGCGCTCGACGTGGTGGCCGCTGCGGGCGGTGGTGTCGTGCAGTTTCAAGCTATCGCCTCAGGCAGTCCGAGCACGATCACGTTTGATCCTACCATCGGGACGCCCAACATCAGTGGCAACGGCGCCATCACGATCGACGCCACGGCCGTAGCGGAGGGCATCACGTTCTCCGGCAACAACGCCATACCGCTGCTCCGGCTGACGGGTGGTGTGCAGTTCACCGCTGACAAGGTCCACTTTACGGAGGGCCATAACCCAGACACCGAGACCATTGGCGGCGGCGGCGCCGTAATCGCCGTGGGTGCCACTGTTACCTTGCGGAATGGCAGTGTGACGCAGAGCACAGCGTTGGACTCGGGCGGGGGCATCGACGCTGTTGACAGCAGCATCACGCTAGACAACATGATGGTGTCAGGCAATACGACCGACGGCGGCCTGGGGGGCGGCCTCAGCTTCTTCTCTGTCTCACCGACGCATGCCCTCTCGATTATCGGCAGCACCATCAAAGACAACGTGTCGAACGTGAGTAACTCAGCGGCCGTGGGCGGTGGCGTTGGGGCACTCATCCACGGGCCGCTCACGATCCAAAACAGCACCGTCGAGAACAATCGCACGGTGGGCGGCGGCATCGCTAACCAGGGCGGTGGCCTCTGGCTGATTCTCCAAGGCGGCACCGCCAGCATCGCGGGCTCTGTCGTTACCAAAAACACCGGGATCAACGGGGGCGGGCTCTATCTGCAGGGCTCCGAAACTCCGCTCGTCATTGACCAAAGCACACTCAGCGAAAACTTTGGTGGTGGGGCAGGTGGAGCGATCTACAGCCACATCGGGGTCGTGCGCATCACTGACAGTCGCATTGCCGATAATCGTACTACGCAGGCAGGCGGTGGGATTTTCAACTTGGGTGACATGGCGTTGGTCAGCACCACCGTCACGGGCAATGAGGCTGCGCCGGTTATTGATGGGACACACCTTCAAGGCGGAGGCATCTTCCACCGCGATGGCACCTTGACGCTGACCAACTCGACGCTCACCAATAACTCGGTTTCGATTACCCTCACGTCTGGTGTATCGTCGGCCCCCAACCCGCAGGGCGGCGGTCTGTACCTCGGGGGAACGGGTACGGCTACATTGACCAACTCGACGCTATTCGAGAACCGGGCGTTCATCTTCTTATTCGGCAGCTCGATTGTAGGCGAGGGCGGGATGATTTACGCGGAGGACAGCAGCACGCTGACGATTGCGCACAGCACGCTGGCTCGCAACGCCACTACGAGCGGCGCCAACCTCGACTTCAACGGCAGCACGCTGTCCCTGCTGAACACGGTGATGTCCAACACGAGCAGCACTGAGTGCCGCGTCGGTACTGGGAGCAGCATCGTCCAAAACAGCTACATGTGGGTGCAGGACGGGACGTGCAACACGCTCGACGGTGGCACGCCCACCAGCTTTCAGTCTGGCGATCCGTTTCTGGGAAGTGCCCTCGCAGACAACGGCGGTACCACGCAGACCGTGCTGCCCCAACCCGGCTCGCCGCTCATTGACGCCGGCCATTGCCCTGGTATAGCGACGGATCAGCGTGGCTTTGGGCGACCCGTAGACGATGGATCGGCCACGGATGTCAGCGATGGCTGTGACATTGGCGCGGTCGAAGCTGGGGCTGGCCCCATCGTGTCTAACACGAACGACAGTGGTCCGGGGTCGCTACGGCATCTGATCGAGAACACGGCCAATGGCGGCACCATCAACTTCGCTCCCACCCTCAACGGCCTGACGATCGCACTCACGGGCGCGCCGTTGCGCATCAACGCTGATCTGACTCTCGATGGGTCTACCCTTCCCAGCGGCATCACCGTCAGCCGTGGCAGCGGCACCGGGCGCATCCTCGACGTGGAGGCCGACCGCACCGTCACAATCAAGCGCCTGGCACTTACAGGCGGCACGGATGGCACCATTGCAGGCATCGTCTCCAACCTCGGCACCCTCGCCCTCGAAGAAGTGACTGTCTCTGGTGGCGCTGCGCCCGTAGCCGCGGGCGTCTTCAACAGCGGCACGGGCCACCTCACGCTGCGCCGCAGCCTCATCACGGGTAACGCGGCTTCCAACGGCGCAGGCGGCGTGCTCAACAGCGGCACGCTCGTCGTCGAGAGCAGCACCATCCACGGCAACAGCGCGCCCAACGGCGGCGGCGGCGTCTTCAACAGCGGCACGGCTACGCTCGCCAGAAGCACCGTCTACGGCAACGGCAGCGCCACCACCGGCGGCGCCAACATCGCCAACAGCAACGACGGCGGTCCGGGCGAGCTGCATCTCATCAGCACGGCTGTCGGCGGCGCGCTTGCCGGACCGGACTGCGCCAATACAGGCACCATCGCCACCATGAGCCGCACGCTGATCGAGGATGGTACGTGCGCGCCCACCCTCTCCGGCAACCCCATGCTGAGCGCGCTCGCCAGCAACGGCGGCCCCACCCAGACGCTGATTCCGCAAGCTGGCTCGCCGCTCATCGACGCCGGGAGCTGCAACGGCCAAACCGTCGACCAGCGCGGCGAGGCGCGCCCCGTCGACGCCACCAGCATCGCCAACGCCGACGACGGCTGCGACATCGGCGCGGCGGAGCTGCAGGATGTGAGCGCGCTGCCCGTAGAGCTGACGCACTTCGAGGCGCTGCGGGATGGCGCTGCCATCGTGCTCAGCTGGCAGACGGCGAGCGAAACCAACAACGCGGGCTTTGAGGTGCAGCAGGCTGCCACAGATGCTAAGTGGCAGGTGGCGACCTTCGTCTCAGGAGCAGGCACGACGTTGGAGGCACAAGCCTACGCGCATCGGGTGGAGGATCTGCCCTCGGGCACGCACCGCTTCCGGCTGAAGCAAGTCGACTACGACGGTGCGTTCGAATACAGCCGGGAGGTGGAGGTGACCATCGAGGTACCGCGCGAGCTGCATCTGGAGGCGGCGTACCCGAATCCGTTCAACCCGTCGACGGTGATCGGCTTCACGGTGCCGCGCAGGGGCGAGGCGAGGCTGGTGGTGTACGACGCACTGGGGCGCGAGGTGCTGCGGTTGTTCGAAGGCATAGCGGAGGCCGGCCAGCGTCAGGCAGTGCGGCTGAACGGGGCAGGGTTGGCCTCGGGCACCTACCTCTACCGCCTGAGCTTCGGCGGCGAGGTGCGCACCGGGCGCGTGCTGCTCGTCAAGTAGGTCCACCCATAGCCCTGCCACCGAACACCTATCGCGGAATCATGCATCTCGACGACTTCACGCAAGCGCACTACACGCCACTCCTTCGCCTCGCCCTGACGCTTCTTCGGGGCGAGAGCAGGACAGAGCACTCTGCCCGGACGCTCGTACATGACGCCTATCTCTGCCTGGCGCGGCAGCGCCATACGCCACTCAACGGCGCCGCCCACGGCTTCCGGCTGTACCGACAGGTGATGCAGCGGCTCCTCATCGACGCGGCCCGTCGCCAGCGGGCGGTGCGCCATGGCGGCGCATACCAGCGTGTACCTTGGTCGGTAGCGGTACGCCATCCCGCTGCTGATCAAGACAGCATCGTGAACGTGCAGGATGCACTCGCGCGGTTGCCTGCGCACCACGCTACGCTGCTGCGGCTGCGGTTGTGGGAGGGGTACACGCAGCACGAGGCCGCAGAGCGGCTATCGGTGTCCGTGAGCACTGCTAAGCGGTGGTGGCGCGCGGCGCGGCCTGCCTGCGCGACGCTGTTGGCGACGTGACGTGCGGCACACGGTCAAGCCCATGTGCCGCACGCCACTTGCGGTGTCTTACTGCTGAGCAGCCATCCCGCGGAGTACGCCGGCCAGCTTGCGCATGCGCTCGGCATCGCCACCGAGTTCGCGCGCTTCAATCTTCATCAGGTCGGCTTCAATCAATGCCGCCATGTCGTTCAGCTCTGTCGCCGACGCGTTGCCGCTGAGCACCCGCTCGGTTTCCTGTGCGCGGGTGTTCAGGATGCGCTTGCTGCGCACCATCTGATCGAGGTACGCCTGTGCCACATCGGCTGACGGCTCCCACTCGACTTTGGGCTGGAGCTGTGCGTTGAACTCGTCCATCACCACAGCTTCTGCGGCCCGGATTTCGGCTTCCGAAAGGTGCTCACTTGGCGTGAGCTTGAAGACGTCGATGCCGCGCATGATCTCAGCACCGTAGAGGCGTCCGCCGTACCAATACGTCGACCAGTAGCCGCCTGTATAGAGCGTATCGGCAGACATTGGGCCGCGGTCGAAGAAGGCGATTTCGAACGGGTTCTCCGGGTCCGTGAAGTCCATCAGGCTGAGCCCGCCTTGGTACCATGCCTGGGCCATGATGTCCCGGCCGGGGACCGGGATGAGGGAGCCGTTATGCGCCACGCAGTTTTCGGTGTCGGTCTGCGGAACGGGGATCTTGTAGTAGCTGGCCAGCTCCATCTGCCCCTCTGCGTTGATGCGGAAGATGGCGTTGGCGCCCCACGTGGCCGGGTCGGTCGTCCGGCAGCGTGGCGATGCGCCGCCGCCCCACTCATCGGTGAAGACGACCACGTCGCCGTCGTTGTTGAAGGTGGCGGAATGCCAGTACGCGAAGTTGGGGTCGGCCTCTTCGCTGATGCGACGCGGGTTCTCGGGGTCGGAGATGTCGAGGAGGATGCCGTTGCCGGAGCAGGCCCCGCCTGCGAGCCCGATGTCCGGGTAGGCGGTGATGTCGTGGCACTGGTTGGTGATGCGCGAGCGCTGCGTACCCTCGCCGTGGTTACCGCCCTGCCACAGCCCGTCGATGTCGCCTTCCTCATTGGCGAAGATGCGCGGCATGTTCACGATCTCGGCTGCTGCCGGGTTGGCCAGTGGCACCTTCACAACCTCAATCCGAAAGAGCGCGGTCTCCGGGTTTTCGTCAGGGTTTCCGGTGGAGCAGCCCGGTAGCTCATCGCCCGGCCGCACCCGGCTTGTGCCTTGGATGTAGACGTAGATGTTCTCGGTGTCGCCCGGCCGCGTGACGATGGTGTGCGTGTGCGAGCCCCGGCAGGACTGCACGGCGGCGACTTGCTTCGGGTTGGCCATGTCGGAGATGTCAAAGATGCGCACGCCGCGCATCCGCTCCGCCGAGATGGGGTCGGCCACGCCTTCGATGCCGCAGTCGAGCCGGCCACGCGTCTCTTGCGCCGACATCACAATCAGGTCGCCGTAGATCGATACATCGCCCTGCCCACCGGGACAGACGACGGAGAGCTCGTAGACCGGATCGGCTGGGTTGCTAATGTCGATGACCTGAAAGCCGTTGTAGTTGCCTTGGATCAGGCGGTTGCCCTGGAAGGCGAGGTCCGTGTTGTTGAACCGACGGTCGGTGGGCTCCTCCGGGTTGAAGAAGCCCTCTGCGCGCGGGATGGCCGCCAAGAGCTCCAGGCCCATAATGGCGCTCTCCGCGTCCGACCATCCGGCGGCCAGCCCGATCCGCGGATCGTTCGGGTCCCATTCGAGGGCAGGGGCGTTGGGCTGCACGGGCGTCTGTGGCCGCACGACCTCCGGCTCTGCGGTGTCGGTTTCCTGTGCCACGGCTTCTACGCCCGTGGATGCGGCAGCGACCAACAGGGCCACCATGAGGAGGCCGAGCCTCCAGGTCTGAGCGAAGTCCTTCATACAATACCTCTTCTGATTTCGGATTTCGGGCTCC
>JBCDJT010000179.1:0-8646 GCA_038747545.1 Bacteroidota bacterium | reverse complement strand
GAGGGCTTCGATACCGACTTTACCTCCACGCAACTGGGCAACTTGGCGTATATCTATGCCTTTCCCGTGAGCCGAGGCAGCCTCGTGTTTGGCGTCACCTTCAACCGCACCAACGACTTCGATCGCGAGCTGCGGTTCGACGCCACCAACCCCAACGGGACGATCACGGAGTTCTTCCTCCCCTTCAGCGATGAGTTTTCTGTCACCGAGATTGGCGCGGGCGACGATGGGCAACTGGGGACCTTCGACGACGACATCGTGCTCGACTTCTCGCGGCCGCTCTCGTTTGCAGCCTTCGAGACGTTTGCCACGGACTTGGATCGCGACTTCTACGAGCAGACTGGTGAAGTGGCCTTCCTTCCGGCCGTCGCTTCGGGCACATCGGTACGCCAGCAGGGCCGCGTCATCGAGACGGGCGGCATCAACGAGTTGAATGTAGGCGGCGCCGTAGAGGCGGCTGAGAACGTCATGGTAGGCGTTGGGCTGAACGTCGTGTTTGGCAACTACGAGTTTCGGAGCACCTTCGAGGAGCTTGACGAACGCAACGAGAACGACGGCAACTTTGGCACGACCGATTTCGCCTCGCTCTTCTACGAGAATCGCTTCGAGACCGACATGGTGGGCATCAACCTGCGCGGCGGCGTGTCTTTCCAAGCGACGCCAGCACTGCGCGTGGGCTTTTCGGCAGAGACGCCTACCTACATGGTCATGGACGAGTCATTCTCGGGCATCGTTGAGACGCAGTTCGACAACGGTGACGTGTTCACGTACGGCGATGAGGGCGTGGAGAATGCCTTCGACGGCACGTTCGAGTACGAACTGCGGACGCCATGGCGCTTCGGCGTGGGCGGCGTCTATCAGATTGGTCGCCTCACGTTGGCTGCCGACGTAGAGTTCGTGGACTGGACGCAGATGGAATACTCTTCGGATGGATTCGATGCCGCACTCGATGCGACCAATGACGAGATCCGCGACGGTCTCGATGCCACGACCAACGTACGCGTCGGCGCCGAGTACCGCCTAGGCAAGCTCGACTTCCGCCTCGGCGGCGGCACCAGCCCCGACCCGCGCAACGACAGCTACCTCCGCGGCGCCAGCCTGCGTGACCTCCAGCCCGACCGTCAGCGGCAGTACGGCTCGCTCGGCTTCGGCTACCGCTTCTCGAACCAGTTCCGCCTGGACGCAGCATGGACGGCGCAACGCTTCGAAGACCTCTACCTGCCCTACAGCGAGGTGGATAACATCCCGTACGTGACCGAAGAGGTCACGCGCAGCCAGTTCGTTCTGGGGCTGACGCTACTTTACTGATCGCTCAAAACCTTACGTGACGGAACACACGGCATCGCCTCGAAGGCTTCGGCTAGCGGGGCGATGTGTGTTTGGGTTAGCGGTAGCCGAATGACTTGAGGAAGCTATCGCGGTTGCGCCAGTCGGTACGCACCTTCACATGGAGCTGCAGGAAAATCTCACGCCCCAGAAACGCCTCGATGTCCTTCCGGGCCGACATGCCGATGCGCTTGAGGGCTTTGCCACCCTTGCCAATCAGAATGCCTTTCTGCGAGTCGCGCTCCACCACGATGTCGGCATGGATGAGGTCTTTCTGGCCCTTGCGCTCTTCGTACGAGACGATATCGACCTGTGTGGAGTAGGGGATTTCCTCGCGGTACTGCTGGAAGATCTTCTCGCGCACGATCTCTGCCACAAAGAACCGCTCCGGGTGCTCGCTGATCATATCCTTCGGATAGAATGGCGGGCCAAGCGGAATGCGGTCGAGGATCTCTTGCTTGAGGGCGTCTACGTTCGTGCCGCTGAGTGCCGAGATCGGGATCACCGCCTCGAATGCCCGGAGCGCCGTGTAGCGCTCCACCAGCGGCAATGCCTCCTCGGGGCGGATCAGGTCAATCTTGTTGATGACCAGCAGGGCGGGACGGTTGCCCACTTGCTCCAGGCTGAGCGTGTCGGGGGCGTCTTGCGTGGCCTCCGCCATAAACACAAGC
Source organism: Bacteroidota bacterium (assembly GCA_038747545.1). GTDB lineage: Bacteria > Bacteroidota > Rhodothermia > Rhodothermales > JBCCMF01 > JBCCMF01. The sequence goes on along the minus strand of JBCDJT010000179.1, from coordinate 6,649 downwards.
AGATCCGCCTCGGTCACGGCGGCATCCACGTTGTGCATCATGGCCTCCTGCAGCTTGTAGCGCGGCTTGATAATCCCGGGCGTGTCGAGGAGGATCACCTGATGCTTCTCCTCAGACCAGATGCCGAGAATACGATGCCGTGTGGTTTGGGGCTTCCGCGTGACGATGGATAGCTTGCGGCCCACCAGGGCGTTCATCAGCGTGCTCTTGCCCACGTTGGGCTTGCCCACAAGTGCCACATAGCCACTGCGGTGGTCTGGCGGTACAGAAAAAAAATCAGACATAGATGGCACCGCGCTAGTATCCCTTCACGAGCAGCCGCATATCGCGGACGGCTTGTTCCATGCCTACGAGGACGGCGCGCGCAATGACAGCAAAGCCAATCGATACCTCGCTGAGAGGCTGTACAGTCTCGCGAAAGTAGGGGTAGTTGAGGTAGTCGAGGCCGTGCCCAGCATGTACCGTCAGGCCAAGGTCGTGCGCTTGGCGAGCGGCCTGCCCAAGGCGTTCCGCTACCTCGCGCTTCGCCTGAGACGTCGTCGCGTTGGCGTAGTCGCCTGTATGCAGCTCGATGCAGTTTGCGCCTGTCTCGGCCACGGCATCAATCTGGGCAGGGTCGGGGTCAACGAAGAGGGCTACCTCGCCGATGCCCGCGTCGTACAGCTGTGCGGCTACATCGCGAAGCCGTGCGGTGTATGCGATGACATCAAGGCCCCCTTCCGTAGTGATCTCTTCGCGCCGCTCGGGCACCAGTGTAGCCAGATGCGGCTGGGTGTCGCAGCAGATTTGGACGATGTCAGGCGCCGTGGACAGTTCAAAGTCGAGCCGACCCTTCACGGTTTGCTTCAGGAGCGCCACGTCGCGGTCCGTGATGTGGCGGCGGTCTTCACGCAGGTGAAACACGATGCCATCGGCGCCGCCCAACTCACACAGGGCTGCGGCATGGACAGGGTCAGGGAAGGTTTCGCGCCGAGCGTTGCGCAGCGTGGCAACGTGGTCGATGTTGATAAGCAGACGGGTCACGGGCAGAGAACTAGCCGTTTCTTAAAAGCAACTTGCTCACAGATTGCGCATCTTGACAAATGTGCATTGTGATTAGGCACCGTCCAACCGCTGAGCAGATCGGTTTGTTTTGAAGGCCGTGTGGGGAATTGCCTCCGCGCAGACCCCTTCGAGGTTTGCTTTTGAGAACGACGGGCCTTTATTTTCGTCACCTGTGCGTAGCAAAGTGTGCTGCGCGGCACACCACCTCACATTCAACCAAGCTGGAGCATAGACGATTATGGGACAAGCCGCAATCACGGGCTTGAAGATTCTGTTGGGCCTTGTCATCATCGGCCTGGGGTATCTCCTCTACGATTCCATCGTTACCCCTTATGCCGCCATTGAGCGGCAGAACGAATTGACCGAGATGACCCGCGAGCGCATGGACAAGGTCCGCCAGACGATGATTCGCTACGAGGAGGTCAACGAGCGTTTTGTCACCACCCTGGACTCCGTCGTGATGTTTGCCAAAGCCGACTCTATGCTGGTGGCTGACATGTCCTTGGTCTACGGCGAAGGCTTCAACCTCGACTCGCTCATTTTCTCGCCGCGCACGGGCAAGATGTTCACGCTGACCGTGGATGATACCTCACGCGTGAAGACCTACCTGCTCGAAGACCCCGACTCAGACGATGCCATCGGGACGCTGGAGCAGGACGTGACCCTGCTCAACGCTGCGAACTGGGAGTAAGCCCATCCTCACGAAACGTACCCGAAGGGGACGCGTCGCACCGCCGGCCGTCCCCTTTTGGCTAGAACAAACGCTCATCTCGCCATGCCTACGCGCGCAAGTATTGCTCTGGAGGGCAGCGTTCTGCGCTTCGCTGAGGTGGGCCCACAGGCATCAGGCTATCGTTTAGACCGGCTGGGCAGCTGCGACTTCGAAGCCAACATCGGGTACGACATTCTCGGTGCCGAGAACAGTGAGCATTTGGCTACCGTGCAAGAAGCGCTGCGTGACATCTTCGACCAAGCGGAGGCCACCAGCCTAACGGTAGTGGTGCCGCCCACCATCGGCTACGAGGTGTTTGTCCCGGTGCCACCCGGCACCGACCCGGAGGATGCGCGTGCGCTGATCCATCAGGATATTGCCCTGCTGGCGGGCTCTGCCAAGCTAGCAACGCTGGAGGTGACCACCGAGCCCCTGCATACTACCCAGGTTGCCGATGTAGGTCGGGTGCAGTGGTACCATGCGGTGGCGACGCCCAAGATGCTACGCACCCGTTTCGAGACTTTAGGCGAGGCCCTGGGGGTTGAAACTGTACGGATGCTGCTGAGCACGCGCACCGCAACCGCGCTCGTGCAGTTGCTGCATCGCACCCCCGAGGTTGAGCCTCCGGCAGCGCCATACACCTTGGCCCTCGGATGGTATGCCACGCACGTAGAGTACATCGTGTGCCATGGCGATCGGTGGCACTATAGCCATCATACCGCCCCTGGAACGGTGGCGGATGCCGCCTACTTTGCAATCTCCCTGCTCAAGCGCCTCCGCATTCCTCCCCTTGCCGTCGGGCGTCTCTACATCTACGGTGCAGGTGTAGACCTGGGCGCGTTTGGCCCCATGGCGAGGCTGTTCAACACCACCCCGCTTTCCCTGGACCCGCTTCAGGCGCTTGCGCTGGACCGAGCGCACCTCGACGACCAGTTCGCCGTCGAGGCCTTCGCGTCATGCATCGGCGCGGCCCTTTGATCTGGGTCTCAGGTCCAAAGTCGGCAGGTCGGTATACGTCAGCTGCAGCCGGACTTGAGACCTTTTGACCTTCGACCTGATACACAGCATGCGCATCATCGCTGGGCGCTATCGCCGTAAAGCCCTGAAAGCTCCGAAGACCAAGGCGACGCGCCCCACATCGGACCGCACCAAGGAGGGCCTGTTCAACCTGCTGGCGCACCGCATGGATCTGGGCGGTGCGGCTGTGCTGGACTTGTTTGCAGGCACGGGCTCGCTTGGCTTGGAAGCCCTTAGCCGAGGGGCACACCGCGCGTGGTTCGTGGAGCAGCAAGAGGCGGTGCTGAAGTATGCTCGGGCGAATGCTGCCGCCCTCACTGCGTCGTCGATGTGCTGGTTCATCCGTGGCGACGCAGTGCCCTACCTCAAGCGGTATCAGGGCGCACCGTTCGACCTCATCCTGGCCGATCCGCCTTACGATCTGGAGGCCTTGCCCCAGTTGCCCGACTTGGCCATCAAACACCTCGCAGAAGGCGGCTACTTCGCTCTCGAACACGACGTCCGCCATGATTTCACCGATCACCCGCATCTCGACGTGTCGCGTGCCTACGGACGCACCGTGGTGAGCCTGTTCGCCGCACACGCCCATGACGCCGCCTAGCGGGCGAAGGTCAGCTTAAGCACGTAGGCCAACTCTAGTGGCGGGCTAGAACAGGGTGTAGATGAATGGGGCGAGTGCTGAGCCTTGTGTCGCTACAATGAGTAGGCTGAGCAGCAGCAGCACAATGATGATGGGCGCCAGCCAAAACTTTTTGCGCACCTTCAAAAAATCCCAAAACTCACGAACCAGACTGGTTTTCGCCATATCGTTAGCGTCAAGAAGTGACGTCAATCATCCACGTCTCGAAGGTACAACCGTGTAACCCCTTCTGCAACGATCAAGCAGAGGGGGTACGCAACTCCGGCTGTCCGCTGCCGTACAGGCCCCTGCTACATCTCCGCCGAACCTCCCCATTCCCTGTGCGCTCGTTTTTCTTTGAAGTGTTCGAAGGCTTGCGTATTGCAAGCCGCGCCATTTGGTCCAACCGCCTCCGCTCGCTACTGACGACCCTCGGCATCATCATCGGTATACTGTCGGTGACCACGATGGTGACCATCATCAACGGGGTAGAGAAAGACTTCGAGGAAGAAATGTCGGCCCTGGGTGCCGACGTCCTCTACATCCAGAAGTGGCCCTGGGTGCAAGGGCCAGGGAGCAAGTGGTGGGAGTACTGGAACCGCCCCAACATTCGCGAGAACCTGGCCGAGGCCATCAACGAGCGGTCGGACTATGCCCTGGCTGCCGTGCCAGTGGCCAGCACCTCGCGCACGGTGCGGTATGCCGATAAAGACATCAGGGGTGTCCAGGTGCAAGGCGCCTCGGCTGATTACCCCATCGTCCACTCCGTGGATCTCGCTGCAGGGCGGTTTTTTACAGAGATTGAGAACCGCAACAGCCGGTACGTCGCCGTCATTGGAGCCGGCATCGCGGAGCGGCTCTTTCCCGTCGAGGAGCCCATCGGCAAGGAGATTCGCGTAGGCGGCGACCGCGTGCGGGTGATTGGGGTGACGGCCAAGCAGGGAAGCGGAACTGATGTGGGCGCGTCTGAAGACAACCGCGTGATGATTCCGTTCAACGTGTTTCGGTCGGAATTCGGCATGCGGTGGCGCAGCATCTCGGTGGAGGTGAAGGTGGCCGATGTGGACCTGATGGAAGAGGCTACCGACGAGATCACGGGGATCTTGCGCACGGCACGCAAGCTGGATGCCCTGGAAGATGACGACTTTGAAATCAACCAAGCGCAGAGCGTAGCTGAGGCGCTGGCTCCAGTCAAGGTGGCCATCTACGGCATTGGCATCTTCCTGACAGCGCTATCGCTGCTGGTAGGGGGCATCGGCGTGATGAACATCATGTTTGTCTCGGTGAAAGAGCGAACAAAAGAGATTGGCATCCGCAAGGCCATCGGTGCCAAACGCCGTACCATTTTGCTCCAGTTCCTGGTGGAGGCTGTGATCGTGTGCATCATCGGCGGTGCCATTGCGGTGGTAATCGCCTTGTTGCTGACGGCTGTGATCAGTTCCTTTCTGCCCGCCTACCTGCCGTTCAGCACGGTTGTCGTTGCCTTTGTGATCTGTGTGCTGATTGGTGTTGTCTTTGGCCTCGCGCCTGCGTGGACGGCCTCCAAAGCCGAGCCGATTGTCGCCTTGCGGTACGAGTAAGCCGCCCGGTCGCACATGTACTGCCCCCTCCACTCTTGAATCCTCAGCATGGGTGTTTTTGAAGCTTTTCGGATGGCCAGCGAGTCGCTGCGGTCCAACAAACTCCGCTCCTCTCTGACGCTCCTCGGCATGGTCATCGGCGTGTTTGCCATCATGACGTCGGTGACGGCCGTTGAGGTGATCGACACGTATTTCAAGGACCGTGTTAACTTCCTCGGGTCATCCACCTTCAGCGTCAAGCGCTCGCCATCGATCCAAATCGACGACGGCAGGCGGAGTCGTAACCGGCCGCGCATCACGTGGGATCAGGTTTCTCGGCTGAAAGGTGCCATCACGCTACCGGTCGATATCAGCGTGCGCGAGGACTTTTCGGTCGGCATCGTCAAGGCGGGCGCACAGGAGAGTGAACCCGGGACGCTGCTGTTCGGGGCTGACGAGAATTACCTGGGCAATTTCAGCACGGAGTTGGCAGAAGGCCGTTTTCTGACGGAACAGGATGTGCATTACGGGCGCCCCGTGGCCGTACTCGGCTCTATCGTGGCCGAGGAATTGTTTCCCGCCTCCACGCCTGTGGGGAAGACGGTAGAGATGAACGGGCGGCGTTACCAAGTAGTAGGCGTCTTGGAAGAGAAGGGCAGCTTCCTCGGCTTCAACCAAGATCGACTTCTGCTCGCGCCCATTACCTACCTGCTCTCGGTGTACGGAGTAAACCGCAACATCGCCGACATCACTGTGCGGGCGCGTAGCATCGACCAGATGCCCGCTGTCAAGGACGAGGTGATCAGCAGGTTTCGGGTGATCCGTAAGGTGCCACCCGGCGAGGACAACAACTTTGAAATAGAAAGCAACGACGCGCTGCAGGACACCTTTGCCGGGTTCACTGGGACGCTCACCGTGGCGGGCGCTGGCATTGGCCTGATCGCCCTGCTTGCCGCTGGCATCGGGATTATGAACATCATGCTGGTCTCGGTAACGGAGCGCACGCGTGAGATTGGCATCCGCAAGTCCATCGGCGCCAAGAAGCGCGACATCGTGCGGCAGTTCTTGCTTGAGGCGATCTTCCTCTGCCAGATCGGTGGTCTCATCGGTCTGGCGCTAGGAGCTGCTGTGGGCAACGGGGTGGCCCTGTACTTTGAGATCTCAGCAGCCATCCCCTGGGACTGGGCCATTGGCGGCGTCGTAGCTGTTACTGTGATTGCCCTCATCTTCGGCGGCTACCCAGCCTTCAAGGCAGCTGGGCTCGACCCGATTGAGTCGCTGCGGTACGAGTAGGGTGGCTGGGTCTCAGGTCTCAGGTCTCAGGTCTCAGGTCTCAGGTCTCAGGTCTCAGGTCTCAGGTCGCAGGTCGCAGGTCGCAGGTCGCAGGTCGCAGGTCGCAGGAAGTTAGGCGCCAACGCTCGGTGTCAAGTGAATTCAGGCTGCTGAGACGCTTTCCTTTAGCGGCGCGGTCTCAGCCTGCCGCCCCCAAGACCCACAGCGAGCGAATGCGAGCGTCCCAAGACCGAGAACCGAACGCCATCGTTTCCCGAAGATACTGCCATTTATGACATCGCCATCGATAGAGACTGGCACCCCCAAGACCCACAGCGAACGGAGTGAGCGTCCCAAGACCGAAAACCGATCCCGAGTGTCCCAAGACCCTACGTGGTGCCGAAGATGCGGTCGCCCGCGTCGCCG
>JBCDJT010000178.1:0-8682 GCA_038747545.1 Bacteroidota bacterium | reverse complement strand
GCGCACCCGTACATCCTGATGAACTACACGGGCAAGATCCGCGACGTGCAGACGCTGGCGCACGAGTTGGGCCACGGCGTGCATCAATACCTCTCCCGCCAGCAAGGCGTGCTTCACGCCGACACGCCGCTCACGACCGCTGAGACGGCGTCCGTCTTTGGCGAGATGCTGGTCTTCCAGCGCCTTATCCAGGCCGAAACCGACCCGAAGAACCGCCTCGCCATGCTCGTCAGCAAAATCGACGACACGATTGCGACGGTCTTCCGGCAGGTGGCGATGAACCGCTTCGAGGACCGCATCCACACCGCCCGCCGCAGCGACGGCGAGCTCAGCGCCGACGGCTTCGCCGAGGCTTGGCTCGACACGCAGCGCGCCATGTTCCAGCGCAGCGTCACGCTGGGCGACCACTACCGCCACTGGTGGAGCTACATCCCGCACTTCTTGCACACGCCCGGTTACGTCTACGCCTATGCCTTCGGCGAACTGCTCGTGCTCGCCCTCTACGCCCGCTACCAAGCCGTCGGCCCCGCCTTCGCCGACGACTACCTGGGCCTCCTCGCCGCTGGCGGCTCTGACTGGCCGCACGTGCTCGTCGGCAAGCTCGGCATCGACCTCACGGACCTGGCATTCTGGCACCAAGGCCTTGGCGCCATTGAGGCCTTGATCGAAGAGGCCGAAGGTTTGGCCTAGCGGAACCTCCCGCTATCCGTTGCATCGAATCCCAGGTACACCAAGAGGCTGTTATGGCTACAGAAACGATTCAGATCGAGGTGAAATCTGAGGTGGCGGCGGCCTACCGCTCGGCCTCTCCGCAGGTTCGCGAGCACATCGTGCAGTTGCTGGAGCGCTCGGTCAGCGATGTATTCGGCGAGCTCGGGGATGCTGATCCTTTCCTGGAAGAGGCAGACGCCTTCCGTCAATCACGCTTCAATGGCGTCGTCGCTGAAATTGATGTCTACGCTGCGATCCGCGAAGGGCGCCGATAGATGGTCGTAGTAGACGCCAACGTGCTGGCATCCAGGTGGGTTGAAACGCCACACAGTGCGCTCAGCCGTCGTGCGCGCAGCCGGGACTCAACCTGGATTGCACCTCCGCTTTGGCGATCTGAAGTGCGCAGCGTGTTGCGAAAATACCTACTTCATGAGGCCATCTCGTATGCCGATGCGCTGTGGGCCTACAAGCGTATCCATGCCGTCATGCGCACGCACACGTACGACGTTGATACTGCCGACGTGCTCAAGCTCGTACAGCTGACGGGACATTCGGCATATGATTGCGAGTACGTCGCGTTAGCTCAATCAGAAGGTGTTCCGCTCATCACGGCAGACAAGAAGCTGGCCCGGCTGTTTCCGAACATAGCCGTTCTGTTGGCCGATTTTGTGGCCTAGCCGATGATCCGCAGTTCGTGTGGCAGCGTGCTCAAGGATGGGAAACTACTACGTCTCATCACAATGACTGCGCACCGGAAGTACGTTGCTGATCAGGAGGCATGCCCGATGACTACCACTTCGCCTGCCTCTCCCCGTGCAAGCGCTTCGTTTGCTTCGGAAAGCAGCGGCAGAAGATGCTCCAAGCGGTTGCTTTTTGCACGCAGGACGATAATCAGCAGGTCAATGTCTGGAGTGTTCTGCTGATATTGCAAATTGCCGTCTACAGTCACGAAGGCATCGAACTCTTGCTCTGCCAGGGTAAGCAACGCGCCGTTTTTGATCCCGCGCCAATTCATATCGGCTACGGTTTTAGCTGTGTGCTTTGGGAATGCAGGCTTGAGTTTCCGCCCTGGAAGGCATTCGTCGAGGAGGATTCGCATCGCGACGTGGTCAGGCGCTGCTGGCTACGATCAGTGCATCTTTAGCTTGCTCCAAGAATGCCTCCGCCTGTTTCCGCTCGACTGTGGGGAAATCGGCAATGAACTCTGCAATGGTGTCTCCGGCATTGAGGTAGTCCACGAGGTTTTGCACGGGGACTCGCGTACCCGAGAAGACGGGGGTACCTCCAAGAATATCAGGATCACGCACGACGACAGGTTTCATGGCTTCGGATAGCGTTGAGTCAGCGAGGCTACTAGAAACGGTACGGCTGCACCAAAGTTTGTCCAGGGCATGGTGGCCGCCGTCGTCGCCTAGCCGATGATGCGCAGCTCGTGCGGCAGCGTGCTCAAACGCTCGGCGCCGTCTTCGGTGATGACCACGTCGTCTTCGATGCGAATCCCGCCGAGGCCATCAAGGTAGATGCCGGGCTCGATGGTGAACGTCATGCCTACATCGAGTGTCGCGGTGTTGCCGCTGCGGATGTAGGGCTCTTCGTGGACTTCCAGGCCGAGGCCGTGGCCCGTCCGGTGCAGAAAGCGCGGGCCATAGCCTGCTTCGGCGATGACGCCGCGGGTGGCATCGTCGATGGCGCCAGCGGCTACGCCGGGGCGGGCGGCTTGGAAGCCCGCCTCGTTGGCCGCCGCCACAATCTTGGCGACCTGCTGCAACTCGTCGGCGGGTGGTTCGAGAGCGAAGACGCGCGTGAGGTCGGAGAAGTAGTGGTGGTTGTTAGCGCCCCAGTCGATCAGGATGATGTCGGTGGGCTGCAGCTGATAGTCGCCGGGTGAGGCGTGCGGGTTAGCGCTGTTGGTGCCGAAGCTGACGAGTGGGTCGAAGGGCAGCGTGGGCGCCGAGCCTGCGCGGAGCATCTGCGCGGTCAACTCGCCGGCCAGCTCGCGCTCGGTCATGCCTGCGCGGACATGCGGCAGTGTGTTCTCCAGTGCTGTCTCGGCCATCTGCGTGGCCTCACGCATCAATCGAATCTCTTCGGCGTCTTTCTGCATCCGCAGGCCCGCGAGCAGCCCTTCCGCGGACACGAACGTCGCGTTGGGCGCTGCCGCTTGCAGATACGACAGCTCCAGGAAGCGCAGCGCGCGCGGCTCCACGCCGATGCGCTTGCCGTCTAAGCCGAGAAAACCCATCGCCTTCGAGAACGCCTCCGGCCACAGCGACACGTCCTCGGTGTAGGCGAACGCCTCTGCATCGTACGGCAGGTGTCCCAGGTGGGCGCGTTCCATCTCGGGCAGCACAAACGCATGCCCTCCCGCCGTCAGCAGCGCCACCGTGGGGCGCTCTGACATATGGAACGGCAGCCCCGTGAAGTAGGCAAAGCTGGAGGCTGGGTTGAGGACGAGGGCATCCACGCCGTACGCGGCGAGCAAGTCAGTGGCGCGGGCTACGCGGGCCGCACGAGGGTCAGCAGGGGCAGACATGGCAGATCAGGCAGAACGTTGAACGAAGTAGTCGATGGCGCCGCGGAAGGCGCGGGTGGCCATTTCGGGGTGCTTGGCGGTGGAGATAGCGCTCATCACCGCCACGCCGTGCGCGCCCGCCTCCAAGAGTGGCACCACATCATCCACCGTGACGCCGCCGATGGCGAAGACGGGAATCGAGACGGCGGCGCAGACGCGGGCTACGCCCTCCACGCCTTGCACGGGCGCCGAGGTCGGCTTCGAGGTGCTGCGGTTGACGGGGCCAAAGCCGATGTACGACGCACCCATGGCTTCGGCGCGCTGGGCCAGACTCACCGACGTCGCCGAGGCACCGATGATTGCGTCCTCGCCTAGGAGTTGGCGGGCTACGTCGAGCGGCATGTCGTTAGGACCGAGATGTACGCCCTGGGCCCCCGCGGCCATCGCGATGTCGATGTGGTCGCCGATGAGCAGCGGGCGTGTGTACTGCGCGCAGACGGCTGCCGTCTCCACAGCAGCCTTGAGGCGGTGGCGGATGGGCGCATGCTTCTGGCGAAACTCGATCAGGTCGGCGCCGCCCTGCAGGGCTAACCGAGCGAGCGCGGCGTGCGAGTACCGCTGCTGGAACGTGTAGTCGGTGAGGACGAGCAGGCGGCCGAGGTCCGTCATGCTTTACTTTGTGATCGTTCGACGATAGCTTGCGGCACAGAAACGTGCTCTATCGCAATTAACGACCTTCCCCCATGCCCAACCACTCCTCCGACCAAAGCAGACGCCATTTTCTTAAACGCTCCCTCGCGGCGGGTGCGGCGACTACGTTGCTGCACGGCATCCCTGCGGTAGCGCGCCCGGTCTCTTCGGAGCCGTTTCGCTCGGCAGCCGGGCCCGTAGCGATCTCCAGCCGCAACGGGTACGAGACGGTGCAAGAAGCCATCCGCCGCATCCAGGCGGGCGCCGATGCGCTGGATGCCACCATCGCAGGCGTCAACCTGGTTGAGGAAGACCCCGACGACCTGACGGTGGGCTACGGCGGCTTGCCGAACGAAGACGGCGTGGTACAACTCGACTCGTGCTGCATGCACGGCCCTACGTGCCGTGCCGGAGCGGTGGCGTCGCTCGAAGGCGTCAAGTACCCGTCCAAGGTGGCGCGGCTTGTCCTCCAACGCACCGACCACGTCTTGCTCGTGGGGCCGGGCGCCCAGGACTTTGCCCGCATGCACGGCATCCCCATCGAAAACCTACTCACCGACCGGGCGCGTGAGCTGTGGGTGCGCTGGAAAGAGAGCCTTTCGAACAAGGACGACTACCTGCCGCCGCATGGCATCGACGACGTGGGCATCGGCGGCATGCCGAAGGACTGGAAGCGCACGTGGGGCACCATCCACTGCTCAGCCATCGACCAGGCGGGCAACATCAGCGGCGTGACCACCACCAGCGGCCTCGCGTTCAAGATTCCTGGCCGCGTGGGCGACTCGCCGATCATCGGCGCTGGGCTCTACGTGGACAACGAAGTCGGCGCCTCGGGCTCTACGGGGCGTGGTGAGGCCAACCTCGAGAACCTCTCGTGCTACCTCATCGTGGAGCGTATGCGCATGGGCGATTCGCCAGAGGAGGCGTGCCTCGAAGCCTGCCGCCGCATCGTGCAACACACCAAGCTCCGCCGCTTGCTCAACGACAAGGGCGAGCCCGACTTCAACGTGCAGTTCTACGCGCTCAACAAAGCCGGCGAGGTGGGCGGTGCCGAGATCCGTGGCGGTAACGGCAAGTTCGCCGTCGCCGACGCCACCGGCCCGCGCCTCGTAGACCTCGCGTATCTGTATGAGGCCGAGGATTAAGCCAAGGGATCGGGCTTGCTGTGCTCCTCAATCCAGGCTGCCAACTCCTCCAGCGAAAGGGTACCAGCGGCGACCTGCTCAATCACTGGCGCTACTGTCCCGGCGTAGGCGGCCAGCGTGAGACTGTTCAAGAGTAGGAAGGCCTCAGCAGTCAAGATACCAGTTCGCTTGTTGCCATCGATGAACGGGTGGTTCTTGACGATGCCGTGGCAGTAGAGTGCCGCCAACATTGCAAGGGACACATCGGGTTGGTAGTACCAATGGTTCTCTGGGCGTCGCAGCGCTGACTCAAGCAGGCCTTCGTCGCGGATGCCATGTGACCCGCCAAAGCGCTCGATAGACCGGGTGTGGATGTGCAGCACATCAGCCCGTTCTACCCAAATAGGGGAGTTCGACATGGTATTACTGAGCGAGACGCTCCAGGTCGGGGGCGTACGTGTCCATGAATGACTCAAGCCGTGCTCGCACGCGCTCACGCTCCCCGGCTTTAGGCATTGCCTTTACGATGCAGATGACGTCGCCCTCGTGGAGGTCTGCTGCTTCAGAGACGTCAGCTGGGATGACGACGGTCAGTTGACCATCTATGCTCTTGATGGTTAGCTCTTCAGACATGACGGTATCTCGCGGAAAAGTCGTGTTGCGATAGACTGATAGCGATCGGCGAGCGGGCAGGTTCCGCTCAGCCCCCGTGCGCTAAGTCGGCCATCGTGGGCGTAGTGCCGACGGGGATGCCCACCTTGTGGATCCAGCCGCCGCCCAGCACGTCGTCGCCTTCGTAGAGGACGAGCGCTTGGCCGGGCGTGATGGCACGGCGCGGCTCGGCGAAGGCCACGGAGATGGCATCGTCGTCGGTTTGCCAGACGAGGCAGCCCGTGCCCTGGTCTTTATAGCGGATCTTGCCGACGGCGGGACGCTCCTCGCGCAGGTCGCCGTACTTGATGAGGTTGATGTTGCGCGCTTCGAGCGTTTGTTGCAGCAACTCCTCGCGGGGGCCGACGGTGATCGTGTTGGTCGGCACGTCGATGTGGGTGACGTAGGCGGGGTAGCCGAGCGCCAAGCCCAGCCCGTGGCGCTGGCCGATGGTGTAAAACGGATAGCCCTCGTGCTGGCCGATTACGGTGCCATCCGAGAGCACGAACTTGCCGCCTGAGACGTCGGCTTCGAGGGTAGGGACGCGGTCCTTGAGGAAGCGCCGGTAGTTGTTGTCTGGCACAAAGCAGATCTCGTACGAGTCCGGCTTGTCGGCGACGCGGAGCAGGCCGAAGTCGGCGGCCATCTGGCGGATGGTGGGCTTGTCGTAGGTGCCCAGCGGGAAGTTGGTGCGTGCGAAGTTCTGCTGCGAGACGCCCCACAGCGCGTAGCTCTGGTCCTTGTTGTGGTCCAGCCCACGCATCAGCACGTGGCGGCCCGTGGTGTCGTCGTGGCGGATGCGGGCGTAGTGGCCTGTCGAGATCCACTCGCAGTCGAGCGCGTCGGCGCGGCGCAGCAGCGCGTCCCACTTGATGTGCGTGTTGCAGAGCACGCACGGGTTGGGCGTGCGGCCCGAGAGGTACTCGCTCGTAAACGTGTCGATCACCCAGTCGCCAAACTCGGAGCGGATGTCCACGATGAAGTGCGTGAAGTCGTGCTTGAGCGCCACAGCGCGAGCATCGTTCATCGACTCCAGCGTGCAGCAGCCCACCTCTTTGCTGGTGCGCCCACCGCTCTGGGCGTAGTCCCACGTCTTCATGGTGATGCCCACCACCTCGTAGCCCTGCTCGCGCAGCAGCACTGCCGCCACCGACGAGTCCACGCCGCCGCTCATCGCTACCAATACCCGTCCGTGCTTGCTCATCGCCGCTGAATCACTGTTTCTACTGCATAAAAGCCGCCCCTGAACGAAACGCTCCAACTCCGGTTGCACCATCCCGCCTGCCGATGCGCTCTCACCTCGCCTGCTGATGCGCCGTTTCCTACTTTTTCTCATGCTCTTCGCCCTCATGCCGATGCCCGCGCACAGCCAAGGCCTCGTGTGGGGCGTCGTCAAAAAGCAGGTGCGCACCGCCTTTCCCGAAGTGCAGCAGATGTCGGTCGATTCGCTCGCGGCGCTGCTGGCCACCGAGGCCGAGCCGCTGCTGCTCGACATCCGCGAGGCCGACGAGTACGCTGTGAGTCACCTCAGCGGCGCACGTCACGTTGATCCAGAGGCGTCGGCAGAGGTTTTGGCGGATATGCCCAGAGACACGCCCATCGTGGCCTACTGCTCGGTGGGGTACCGCTCGTCGGCGTTTGTAGATCGGTTGCGCGAGGCAGGCTTTACGAACGTCTACAACCTAGAAGGCTCGATCTTCGAGTGGGTCAACGCCGGCCACCCCGTCGTACGCGATACCACTGCCGTTGAGGTCGTGCATCCGTACAACAAGCGCTGGGGCCTGCTGGTCAAGCGCCGCCACCGCGCCAATCTGGATCGGTAGCGCGTGGTCTGAGTCTCATACCAATTCTGGAATTTCATAGTGCAGCACACCGTCTAACTTTGTCATCCCGAGCGAAGCCGAGGGATCTCCCACTTTGAAGTTGTGCAAAACGAGATCGGGGGAGATCCCTCGGCTGCAGTCTTCGACTTTCGCTCGGGATGACAACCTTGATCGCACAATCATCTCCCAGAGCTGGTATCAGAAGCGTGAGCCGCGGATCCACGTGTCGGAGCGCGCCCAGCTGGCCTCGAAAGCGGCTGCGATCTCGGGGTCGGGGCGGCCTTGGGCCGTCAGGGCTTCGTGCAAGCCGAAGAGCGACCAGCCGTTGTTGGGGCGGTCGTCCAGTTCGTCGCGGTAGACCTGCTCGGCCTCGGCGTAGCGCTCTTGCTCCAATAGCAGCGCGCCCAGCCAGTGGCGGGCGGCGAAGGGCAGCGGCTCGGGCTCGTCGTACGTCAGGCTGTCTTCGAGGGCCACGGCGCGGCGGAAGGCGGTCTCTGCCGCGGCATGGTCGCCGGCCTGCCACGCGATCTCGCCTTCGAGGATGCCGCCCGCCGTGCCGAGCAGCAGGTTGGCCGGATGAAAGCGGAAGCGGGCACCCGACGTGTCGGCGGCGGTGAGCACTTTCTGGAGGTAGGCCTCGGCAAACTCAGGCTCGCCCGTCTTGAGGCGCGCGTAGCCCTGGGCAAAGTCCCACAGGCCAGCGGGTACGGAGCGCGTCGGGCGGTCCTCCACCTCAAGCACCTCATCGAAGCGGCCGAAGCGGACCAGCGTGAGCACGGTGTACATGGCGTTGCCCGTCAGCTTGTGGTAGTCGCGCCCCGCCTGCGCGGCCACGCCGCCCTGCCCGTCCATCGACGCGGCGAAGAGCAGCATGTGCAGATTGTGCGACGGGTAGATAGCGAAGCCCTCGCCGATGGCGGCCTTCTGGTCGGAGTGCCACGCCTGGATGTTGGCGCGCACGGCGTCGGCCCAGCGGCCGATCTCGTTCCACGTGTGCGACGGCATGTGGTTGATGTGGCTGGCGCCGGGGATGGACGAGCCGATGTACTCGGCGCACGGCTCGGCCAAGCCAGGCTCCTGCGACGACTCGGTGGCGTGGATATACAGGTGACAGGCGCCGGGGTGGCGGATGTCGCGGTCCAGGATGTCGGCGAGGACGGCGTGCAGCTGC
>JBCDJT010000177.1:0-8859 GCA_038747545.1 Bacteroidota bacterium | reverse complement strand
TCTGGATAATAGGGCGGCGTGACATTGTATGTTGAGATGATGCACCCACGCCGTCCACAACTCTAGAAAACGACGTCTCCGTTCAGCTTCAATGCTCGGTGTGTCTGTCATAGCTCAAGCATTCTGGATGGACGACTCAGGCCAGCCGCTCGGCCACGAGGGCACGGATCCGCTCCTTGAGCGCACCAAAGTCGATGGGCTTGGTGATGTAGCCGTCGGCGGCGGCGGCTTGCGCCTGCGCACGATACTCCGGCGACCCGTAGGCTGTCATCATGCACACGGGTACCGGCGGCGGGTTGGCCTTGATGCGGCGCAGCAGCTCCAGCCCCGTCATGCCCGGCATGTTGATGTCGGAGAGCACCAGCACCACGTCGGTGCGGTCTTGGGTGTGCAGCACCTGCAGGGCCTCTTCGCCCGAGAAGGCAAACAGCAGCTCGATCTCGCCCTTGCGGATCTCACGGCGAAACCGCTGCCGGAAGAGGAGTTCTACATCGCGTTCGTCGTCTACAACAAGGATCAGAAGGCTCATGGCCACGGGGAGATTGGGGTGAGTGACAAAAGTAGCGCACGCGCACCAAATATGACGAAAAATGAGGCGAGCAAGAGGACGCTCAGCTGCTATGAATCAGGCATCGGCTGAATCGTAGCCTTGCGCGCAGAAAAACTGAGCGCCCCTCGCTCGGTAGCCCGGTTGGGTGATCCGGGTATCATCGGCGAAGCGTCAAGACGCAGGCGACGCAGCTTGGAAGTGCTGCTCGGCGGCATCTAGGCTGTCGTAGCTGGGAAAGACATCGCCCAGCAGGCGGGTCATGACGAACAGGTTTTTGATGCGCTTCGTCAGGTTGGCGAGCACTACATCGCCGCCCTCGGCGCGGACCTGCTTGGCCGTGTTGATACACAATCCGATGGCGCTGGAGTCCATAAAATCCGTTCCGCCCAGGTCAATGATGAGGTTCTTGCCCGTGCCTACCGAGGCGATGGTCTGGTTCCAGGTGGCCTTGTGAACACTGCCGAGGAAACGGCCTTTGACGGTAACGACGTGGGCGTGGTAGCGGGCGTGGGTGGAGAGCTTCATGACGGGCCTCGGGGTTCAGATGATGAGTGATGAATCTGACCGCAAGTACGGGCGCTGCCGAGATAGAGATAGGTCGAGATGGGGGGACGATCCGGTCAGCCGCGCTTCTCTACCCAGGTCGTCCGTTTTCTCCCCCGTAGGCGGACGGGTTGACGCCAAACACCTGCCGGAACTGCTGGCTGAAGTACTTGGCATCGAGGTAGCCGACGCGGTAGGCCACCTCGGAGACGGTGCCGGCCTGCTGGGCGAGGAGTTGCGCTGCCCGGTCCATGCGTAGCATCCGCACGTAGGCCGACGGCGAGAGGTCGGTGAGGTCGCGCAGCTTCCGGCGCAGGTGGCGCGCGCTCACGCCTACTTCGTCGGCCGCGTCGCCCACCTTGAAGCCGGGGCGGTGCATCTGCGCCTCGATGGCGTCACGCAGCCGCGTGAGCCACGCCGTGTCGGCCGCCTCCACGCTGATCGCCGTGCCATGCGGAGCGATAGGCGCTGACGTGGTCGCAAGCCGTCGGCGTAGCTCGATCAGGTTCTCGGCGCGGATGCGCAGCTCGTCGGCGTTGAATGGCTTGGGCAGGTAGGCGTCGGCGCCCGCGGCGAGGCCTACCAGGCGGCTCGCCTCATCGGCTTGGGCGGTGAGCAGGATGACGGGCACCTGCGCCAGCGCGGGGTCGGCGCGGATGGCCTTGCACACGGCCACGCCGCTTATGCCCGGCATCCGCACGTCGCAGACGACGAGCGCGGGCACGTGTTCTCGGACGAGCGCTAGACCAGCCTCGCCGTCAGATGCTTCCTCAACGCGGTACGCACGTCGCAGATGTTGAGCGATGTAGGCGCGGACGTCGTCGTGATCGTCGATGACGACCACACAGGGCGCATCTACTGGGGCGCGATCTTCCCTTGACGCCTCGCCTGTGGTAACCGCAACGTCACTTGCGATGTTGACGGGCGCGAGGCCGTCTTCATCGGCATCGGCGTATTCGTGGGGCGCCAAGTGCGCCGTTCCCAGCGGCAGCGTGACGGTGAACGTGCTGCCGAAACCGGGTTCGCTCGCTACGGCAAGCGCGCCGTGGTGGACCTGCACAAGGGCGTGGGCCAGCGCCAGCCCGATGCCTACGCCGCGGGGTGCCGCCTCGGGCGAGGCTTGGTAAAACCGCTCGAACAGGTGCGCCTGCGCCTCGGGCGCGATGCCCGGCCCAGTGTCGCGTACGCTGAGGACGGCGCGCTCGCCCTCCTGCGCCACACGTACACGCACATGCCCACCTGCGGGCGTGAACTTGAGCGCGTTCGACAGCAGGTTCGCCACCACCTTCTCCACCTTGTCGGGCTCGAAGTAGACCAGCAGCGGCGACGCAGGCGCGTCGTAGCGCAGCGCAAGGCCGCGACGTTCAGCACCCGGCTGGAAGGCGTACACGACCTCGGCAACGAACGCGGCAAGGTCGTGAGGGGATGCCCGCAACGTCAGCCGGGCCGCATCCACCTTGGCGAGGTCCAGAAACTGGTCGATGAGTTGGTTGAGGCGACGGGCGTTGCGCATCATGCGGCGCACCTCGGGCGGCGGCACAGCCTGCACGGCCCCAGCCGCGTGCGCGTCGGCGAGGGGACCGAGGATGAGCGTCAGCGGCGTGCGGATCTCGTGCGAGAGGTCGGCGAAGAAGCGCGTCTTGGCGGCCTGCACCTCGTCGGCGACGGTCAGCGCCTGCTGCGCCTGCGCCAGTTGGCGGCGCACCCACGCCGTCTCTCGGTCGTGCGCCACCTCGCCCAGCGCCTTCTCGACCGTCGCCAGCAGGTCGGCGCGGTCGAAGGGCTTGGTGAGAAAGTCGTAGGCGCCGCGGTTCATGGCCGCCCGGATGTTGGGCAGATCGCCGTATGCCGACACTACCACCACACGCACGGCCTTGTCGCGCAAGTGGTCGAGCAGCGTCAGCCCGTCCATGTGCGGCATGTTGAGGTCGGTGAGGACGACGCCGATGGTGTCGTGCGCGGCGAGCAGGTCGAGCGCCTCCACGCCGTCACGGGCTACGTGCAGGTCGAACGCTGCCTTGCGGAGCGGCCGCCGCAGCGCCATGCGCATCAGCCGCTCGATCTCAGGCTCATCGTCTACGACCAGCAGGTCGATGCGCTGCGGCGCGGCCCCATCAGCCATGATATTTCAGCGCCAACATGGTGATGTCGTCGCGCTGCGGCGCCTCGCCCGCAAACGCCTGGACGGCGCTGAGCACCGCCGCGTTTAGCGCTTCCGGCTCGGCGTCGGTCAACCCAGCGAGTTCGGCTTCCAGCCGCTCCTCCTCGTAATCGACGTGCTCCGCGTTGTTAGCCTCCGGCACGCCGTCGGTGTAGACGAACAGCGTGTCGCCGGGGTTGAGCTGGAGGGTTTTCGACGCGAACGCGAAGTCGGGTGCAAGGCATACCGCCAGACTGCCTGTCCGCGGCACGGCCGCTACGCCCTGCGTGCCGAGGTGGTAGGGCGCGTTATGGCCGGCGTTGCAGTAGGTGACGGTGCCCGTCCGCAGGTCCAGGATGCCGTAGAAGAGCGTCACGAACATGCCCTTGACGCGCTCCGAGTGCAGCGCCCGGTTGACGTGCCGCACACACACCTCGGGCGCCATGCCCTGCAGCGCCGTGGCACGCAGCAGCGTCCGCGTGTTCGTCATGAAGAGCGCCGCTGGCAGCCCCTTCCCCGACACATCGCCCACGGCAAAGCCGACGCGGTTGTCGTCGAGCAGGAAGAAGTCGTAGAAGTCGCCGCCGACCTCGCGTGCGGCATGCATGGCGGCGTGCAGGTCGCACCGCGCCTCGCCAGGAAACGCGGGGAACCGACGCGGCAACGATGACTGCTGGATGTTGCGGGCGATGTCGAGCTCGCGCTGCAACACTGCCAACCGCTCCTGGAGCGAACTCGCCAGACGATGCGCATCCAGTTCACGGTGAGTCTTGTCCAGGGTGATGTTTAGATCCTCGAAGTCAATCGGCTTCGTGATGAAGTCGAACGCGCCCCGGTTCATGGCCGTGCGGATGTTGGACATATCGCCATACGCCGAGACGATAACGACCTTCACCGGATGTGCCCAACTGTTCAGCCGGTCGAGCAGCGTGAGGCCATCCATCCGCGGCATGTTGATGTCCGTCACCACGATGTCGATGCTTGGGTCGCCCTCCAACACCTCTAGCGCCTCTACCCCGTCGTAGGCGTACGTAAACGTCAGTTCGCCCGCGCGAATGCGCTTGCGAAACTTTTGCCGCACCAGCAGCGCCAGATCGGGCTCGTCATCCACGACAAGGATGTTCACGGTATCACGGGAGAGATGGACAGGGCGCACGTGACTAGAAACTCTGACTTTCCGATTCTGAACGCAACCGAGTCTGGCTAAAACATGCGGATCGCCGCTCCACACGGTTACGCAGGTGGAGTTACACGTTTTCTACAGCCTCCGACCCTGAGACAAGGATGCGTAGGCGATCGGAGCTGGCACAAGCGTATCGGGATACCGTTATGTAGGTATTCTCTCTCGCTATCTGGGTAGTCTCATGTCGTTTGCCTCGTCACGCCGCACGTTCCTCAAGCAAGCCGGCGCCCTCGTCGCCACCTCCAGCGTCGCCTTCCCGTCGGTGCTGATCCCGCGCCGGAAGCAGAAGCTCGGCGTCGCGCTCGTGGGCTTGGGCGGCTACAGCCGCGGGCGGCTGGGTCCGGGCTTGGAAATGACCGAGCACTGCGAGCTGCGGGGGATCGTCACGGGCTCGCCGGAGAAGATCCCGGTGTGGCAAGAGCGCTACGGCATCCCCGACGCCAACGTGTACAACTACGACAACCTCGACGAGATCGCCAACAACGACGACATCGACGTGGTCTACATCGTGACGCCAACGGGCGTCCATGCTCGCGACTCCATCCGCGCCGCCGAAGCTGGTAAGCACGTCTGGTGCGAGAAGCCAATGGCGATGAACGTGGCGGAGTGCCAAGCCATCATCGACGCGGCCAACAAGAACGGCGTCTTCCTGAGCATCGGCTACCGGATGCAGCACGAGCCCAACACGCAGACGGTGATCCGCTACGCTACCGAGCGCCCGTTTGGGGCGATTACCGAGGTGCGCTCGGGCGCGGGCTACCGCGGCGCGCACGACGACGGCAACTGGCGGCGCAACGCCAGCCTGGGCGGCGGACCGCTCTACGACATGGGCGTCTACCCCATCAATGCCATCCGCTACGCCACAGGCATGGAGCCCATTGCCGTGCAAGGCCGTTTGTGGTCGGAGCGCACCGAGCTGTACGATGAGGTCGAGGAGTTCGCCGAGTTCACGATGGAGTTGCCCGAGGGCGTGACGGCGTACGGCGAGACTGCCTTCGGCAAGCGCACCGCCTACCTCGACGTCACCTGCGCCGACGGCGCGTACTACCTGCGGCCGTTCCAGTCGTACTCCGGCGTCAAGGGCGGCGCGAGCGATGGGACCGAGTGGCCCGCCGACCCGGATCACCAGCAGGCCCGCCAGATGGACAACGACGCGCTCGCCATCCTAGAAGGTCGTGGCCCACGCGTCCCCGGCGAAGACGGCCTCGCCGATGTGCGCATCGTGGAAGCCATCCGCCAATCCTCCGCGCAAGACGGCGCGCGCATTGCGCTGTAAGTGGCGCCGGACACCCTCACCTTGCGTGATGATGGCGTTGGCCACACCATCCCATACACGTGCTGTCTGCCTGCTCCTCCTCGGCGGGTTGCTGACGTATGGCTGTGCTGGGCCTCGGCTCATCGAGATGCCAGCATCGGCGCGCGCTATCGTCACCCATCCGCGCGCCAGTTGGGATGCACAGCCACCCGTGCTGCCTATGCCCCGCCACCGCGCTGCGCGCATCACCATACACCACACCGCCACCTACCAGAATCCGAATCGGACCATCGAAGACAAGCTGCGCGGGCTGCAAGCGTTCTCGCAGCGCGCCGACTCACTCGGCGACGGGCGCCTCAAGCGCGCCTGGGCCGATGTGCCCTATCACTTCTACATCGACGTACACGGGCAGATTGCCGAGGGTCGCGAGGTGGGCTATCCCGGCGACACCAACACCGCCTACGACCCCACAGGGCATGTGCTGATCGTGCTGGAGGGCAACTTCGAGGAGGAAGAGTTAAACGACCAGCAACGCACCTCGCTCTTCAAGCTGACACGCGCCTTGGCCGCCCACTGGCGCATTCCGCCTGAGCGCATAGGCGCCCACCGCGACTTCGCCGAGACGCTGTGCCCGGGGCAAGGCCTCTATGACTGGCTGCCCGAACTGCGGGCCGCCTTGAGCCAGGAGCAGCCTGGGCTCGGGCTCAGTGGTTGACCCCACATGCTGGCCGTAACACGCACGCACACCCAAGCCGCCGAAGCCGTTCTCAGATCACAGGGAGGGAAGGATCTGGGTCTCGGAGGTCGAGACGGCTCCGGCGGCAGGGCTCTCTCCTACCTCACTAATCCGCGGTCATGGAGCCCCGCGGATGGGGGTCGCGCAGGTGGCGCGAATAGGGTACGCCTATCGTTAATCGGTCAGGCCATAGAAAGCCGCGACCGCGTCGTAGTCGGTAAGATCTACGGGAGCGCCTTGCTTGCCAGCGAAGAACCCGTCGATGATAACCGCGCGAATGGGTAGGTCGGGCTGAGTGCTCAGGTCTACCGCATCCGTCGAGGCCTCGTAGAACACCTCAATCAGGCGCTCGTCATAGCCGAAGCCGAGCGAGATGGTGTAGTCTACGGCAGCGAGATCGGGTGACTCTACGCCGTAGGTATAGGGCATCGCGGTCCAAGTGCCTTGCTCGCGGAAGTACAGCATGACCGCGCCGTTCTCCACCACATTGCGCGTGATGTCTTGCACGTCGAACTGTACCGAAGCCACATTGCCGTTGATCGCCGCATCCTGCATCGAGAACGTAAAGTTGACGGCGAACACGTCGATGACGCCGTCGCGCCCAGGCGGGCCTTGCGGGCCTGCGACATTGGTCTCGCAACCGCTGGCGATGAGGGTGAGCCCGAGGAGGGTCAGGAGGCCGAATCGTTGCGCATGTTTCATGAGGGGCACCTCGTACTGAATGGAGTGAGAAGACTGAACATCGTGAAGGGGCGTGTCTTCCCGCACGATTGTCTGTGCTGCCCTGACTCCAGGCGAAGCGTGTGCCAACCCCCAATAACGAGGCTGTTTCGGGGAAACCGCGTCCACTTCGTCTACCATTGTAGACACTCGCTACGGCCACAGTGACGACTTCGGTGATCGGCAGCATCACCTTCATAGCCTTGGACGGTGCCATCTCAGGCTCTTGCACAAGTTTGACTTCACCCGTACCCTGGTGGCTGGGCGTCTACCGCTTTACAGCTGCTGATTAGCATGCCCGTTGCCCTCATGTCGCCCGCACTAGATCTCAACGGTGCATCCACGGCACACTGCTTGGCTATACCGACTCAATGGCACGGCATGAGGCCGTTTTCGATACACCTGCCTGCACTAATCCAACGTACAGCCAGACGCTACCTATCAGCAGTTATGTCCCTAAAAACACTCTATATACTCATCATATCCATATTCTGTATCGCTTGTGATCAGGAAGAGCCGATGGCCGCCGTAGACGAAGTACGTATGACATACACGATGCCTGACGAGAGTTCGCCTCATGAAGGTACGTGGCTGCAATGGCCCCACCACCATCAGTATGGGATTGAATACCGGCGTGATCTAGATCCAACCTGGGTGGCAATGACAGCTGCCTTGGTAAGCGGTGAAAATGTTCACATAGTTGCTTATGACGAAACAGAACGAGATCGAATAACTGCATTATTGACCGCGGCACGAGTGCCTCTGGAGAATGTAGACTTCTACCTATTCCCTACAGACGATGTCTGGGTACGAGACAACGGACCTATTTACGCTAGAGACATGAATGGAAACTTAGTCATCCAAGACTGGGGGTTTAATGGATGGGGCGAAAAGGGTGATGTGGAATCTGGCTTTCCCATTGAGTTTAACAGCTGCAATATCATCCCGTCAAAGATTGGACAAGCGCAAGGGATAGAGGTCATTGATTTAAACAGCACTATGATTAACGAAGGTGGCAGTGTTGTCCTTGACGGCAATGGCACCCTGATGGCCTGCAAGAGCTCCATTCTGAACGACAACCGAAATCCTGGGATGACGCAGTCGGAAGCCGAAGGCATATTCAGGACGTATTTGGGGGTTACGAACTTTATTTGGCTAGACGGCCAAGCCGGCCTAGAACTAACCGACCAGCATGTCGATGGCTTTGCCGTTTTTGGCAACGCCACCACCATTGTGACCATGAATGAAAATGACTTACACGAGTACGACGTACTGCAGCGTGATATTGACAAGCTGTACGCAGCGACCAACAGAAACGGTGAGCCCTACACCTACCTCCAGGTTCCATTAACGCAGAACACGGTCAGGAAAACAAACGGGACAGATCTTGGCTACAAGGGCTCCTACATCAACTACTACATTGCAAATACTACGGTTTTGGTCCCGAATTATAATGACCCCAATGATGCTGTAGCGAACGAGCTTATCCAAACCCTCTACCCTTCCAGAACTGTCGTAGGCATAGACGTGAGGAACCTGTATGAGAACGGTGGCATGGTTCATTGCGTCACACAACAACAGCCTCGACAATAGTTTCGGCCCAGATTGAATCGTGCAACACAGGCCCCCTCTCTTTTGTGCTAAGTCCTTGGGCCGTCCGATCGCGTGTTGGATTAGGATGACACACCTGCCACGTTCGGCCAACTTTTGAACCTGCCCCCTTACACCATGG
>JBCDJT010000176.1:0-8861 GCA_038747545.1 Bacteroidota bacterium | reverse complement strand
TATTAGCTCTGGGAGATGAGTATACGATCGAGTTTGTCATCCCGAGCGAAAGTCGAAGACTGTAGCCGAGGGATCTCCCCCGATTATGGATTGCACAACCTCAACGTGGGAGATTTACCTGCGGTGTGCTTCGCGCTCTCGACTACGCTCGGGATGACAAGGTTTGACGGTGTGCTGCACTATAGATTGCCAGAGCCGGTCTAGCGATCAGTAGAACAGGTCGTCAGTGATTTGCTTGACTTGCTTGAACGTCTCGGTGGCGGTGGGCTGGCCGGTGCGCATGGCGTCGTAGAACGTCTGGTCGTACGTGCGCGTGCGGACGACGACGGGCATCGGGACGGCGTGGCCGAGGAGGAGGGCTTGCTGCTTGGAGTCGAGCGAGGCCAGCACCTGCCGCAACGCTGACGCGCCGCTGGTACCCACAAGAGCGGCGCCGATGTCCTTCTCGTCGTTGAGTTGGGCGACGATCTTGGTCCCGATCTGGCTCAGCACCTCCTCGTCGATGGCGCTAGGGCGCTGGTCCACCACCAGGAGGGACACGAAGAACTTGCGCATCTCGCGTGCGATCTTGCCGAAGGGCGTCTCGTGCGCCACGCCGGGCGCCAAGAACTTGTGCGCTTCCTCGATGGTGATGATGAGCGGCTGCGGCTTGTCGGCTTCGTTCTGGGATTGCAGGTAGCGCGTGGTCTGCTCCTCGTACCGCTCGCGCAGCCGCCGCGTGATGACGTTGGCCACGAGCAGGTACACCCGCAGGTCGTCGTAGCGCCCGAACTCGAAGACGATGCTTTTGCCCGCCGTCAGGTCCTCCATCAGCGCCTCGATCACGTCGTAGCCGTGCGCCGCTTCGGTCTTGAAGAAGCCGTAGCCCGAGAACAGCTTCAGCTTGCGATGCAGGGCACTGATGGCTTGCTCGTGCGCGCCGCACTCTTCGGCAATTTCCTTGAGGCGTTCGCCATCCGCATCCAGCAGCGTGGTCAGCCAGCGCCGCCCGTAGCGGCTGCGGAGCGAGTACGTGCTCTCAGCCGCGGTGGCGGTCAAGTTGAGCGTGTCGCGCAGGGGGAGGATGTCGCCGGGCTCGATCTGGTTGGCGTAGAGAAACACCTCCTGGTCGGGCGATTGGCCGCGCTTGCGGCTGGTCTCGCCGTCGAGCGAGTAGACGCGCACCTTGCCCGGAAACAGGCGCTTGAGGCCCATCACGTTCGGCCCGCCGCCTTCCTGCCGCGCCGACCAGCCATACTCCGAGTGCATGTCAAAGATGAGGTTGACGGCTCGTCCTGTTTTGATGGTGCCGCAGAGCAGCAGCCGCGTCAGGAATGTCTTGCCCGTGCCTGTCTTGCCGAAGACGGCGTTGGAGCGCTCCACGAATCGCGTCAGGTCGATACAGACGGGGATGCCGTCCATGCCCAGCGGTTCGCCCAGGTTGAAGTACGTGTCGCCGCCTGCGTTGGCCTCGTGGCCGAAGACGCGCGCCACGTCGTCCTCGGTCGCCTTTGCCACCACGGAGAAGTGCGTGGGCACTGTCTTGACGGGCTTCGCCTCGGTAAACTCCTGATGCTCGCGGTTGGGCATCATCAGCATCGGCTTGAGCGAGACGGTAGCATACGTGCCCGTGCCTTGCATCACCCGCCGCAGCACATCATCGTCCACCGACGGCGGGTTGAGCAAGATGTTGTCGTTGGCCGCTGCGATCTCGACATCTGTGATCATCGAGAAGAAGTCGTACTGCGCGCCTTGTATGACGACGAACGTCCCGGCCACGACATCCTCGATGCTCTCGCTGGCCTCCAGCTTCATCTCCACGCCCTGGTTGAGCGATCCGTGGGTGATGACACCGAGCTTGCTGGGGCGATCGTTTGAGGCGTGCATGCGTGTTCGCGTGAGTGCGTGTTCGCGTGTGCGGTCGTTCTGGTAGATTAGGCCACGCCGTCTCTTTGTACAAGTGGTGAGCCAAGCACCTCACGCGCCCACGTTCCGACGCGTCACCGCTTCCCCTGCAACAGCCGGGCGGCATACTTGGCGGCTTGGCCCGACGCAAAGCCTATCGCCGAGGTGAGCAGGACTTTGCGAAGGGTATTCCAGAACACCAACCGAAACGTGATCCGAAAGGCTCTGGGGAGCAGGACGAGGGTTGCCGCTGTGCCAATGAAGCCGATGCCAAACTTGATGAAGCTGCTGACGAGGGCTTCGCCGGAGATGCGAGGTCTAGGCATGGTCGTGGTCGTGAGTAAGCTACGTGGGCGATGCGGCACGGCTGATGGTGCGCAACCATGCAGTGTAGGCCGAGAGGATGCAGGATAAGGGGCATCCGGCGCCATATTAGCCGAATATTGGTAGTTTCCAAGTGTAGAGCAGCTAAATTGCAGCATGTGCAGTCGCACATGCGTTACCATTTACACATGAAACCGATACAGAGAGACCCTTATGAAATTGACGGTCATTGGCGCAGGGAATGTAGGCGCCACCGTTGCTGAATGTGCCGCCCGCTATGACGTACTCGACGAGGTGGTGCTCGTTGATATCAAAGAGGGGGTACCCCAAGGCAAGGCCCTCGACATGTGGGAGGCCGCCCCGATCCACGGCTTCGACACTCGCCTCGTCGGGACCAACGACTACGACGCCACCGCTGACTCTGACGTATGCGTGATCACGGCAGGGATTCCGCGTAAGCCGGGCATGAGCCGCGACGACCTGCTCAAGACCAACGCCAACATCGTGGGTACGGTGACCGAGCAGTTTGTGGCCAAGAGCCCGAACTCGATCATCATCGTGGTTTCGAACCCGCTCGACGTGATGACCTACGTCGCCTACATGAAGAGCGGCTTCCCCAGCCAGCGCGTCATGGGCATGGCCGGCGTGCTCGACACCGCTCGCTACCGCTCGTTCATCGCCATGGAACTGGGCGTCTCGGTCAAAGACATTAGCGCCTTGCTGATGGGCGGCCACGGCGACACCATGGTGCCGCTGCCGCGCTACACCACCATCGGCGGCATCCCGCTGCCCGAATTGATGGAGGCCGACAAGATCGACGCCATCGTACAGCGCACCAAGACGGGCGGTGGCGAGATCGTCAAGCTGATGGGCACCTCGGCGTGGTATGCGCCCGGCGCCGCAGCTGCGCAGATGGTCGAGGCCATCGCCAAGAACTCGATGCGCGTGCTGCCCGCCGCCGTATGGCTCACCGGACAGTACGGCGTGAGCGATATGTTCATCGGCGCCCCCGCACGCATTGGCCGCAACGGCGTGGAGGAGATCATCGAGGTAGACCTGACCGACGACGAGCAGAAGCTGATGGCCACCTCGGCGGCGCACGTGCAGGCCAACCTTGACAACCTCGCTCGGCTTGGGCTGTAAGTGATCGCACGGGCGAACGTGCGGCGGCTTGCGTCGCTGCGCGTTTTGCTCGTTCTTGGCGAAGACGCCGCACGGTGAAACACCTCGCCCGATCGCGCGCGTTCACATCGGAAGCCTTCTTTTGCCAACTATCCCACAACCTCCGCTTCGCGCATGAAACGTTTCCTTACGCTCCTCAGCCTCCTGGTGCTCATTGCTGTGCCTGCACAGGCGCAGTTCCTCATCGGTCCGCACGCCGGGTTTAACCTGGACTCCAACGACCTCGCTATCGGCGCCTCAGCTCAGTTCGATCTGGCGATCGGCGACTATGAGCTGGTGGCCAACCCCAACGTCGATCTCTACTTATTTGAGGACAGCATCAACCGCACCCGACTCAATCTTGACGTACTGTATCCCTTCGGGTTGGAGAGCTTGGTGCCCTATGTAGGCGCTGGGCTGCTGCTAGAATTTGTGACGTTTGACTTTCCTGAAGGCGTCTCCGGTGATGAGGATGAGATCAACCTTGGGCTGAACCTGAAAGGCGGTGCGCTGCTTGAGCTGGAAGACTCGCCGTTTATGCCGTTCGCCGAAATTACCGCCATCGTGGGCGGAAGTATTGCGCTTCGCGGCGGCATTATGTTCACGCTTGGCGGGTAGCTGCCCGTCAGTCACCATGCTGTGATGCTAGCGGCCGATGCGCACTCTGCGCGTCGGCCGCTGTGCGTTTGGCGAGGCAGTTGCACTTTGGAGCGTCATGTGCTACCCTGCCGTACGCTCGCTGCGGTCGGCCGTACGCCTACCCCACCTCCACACAGCGCCCATGGCCACTCCCATCGATCCAGAAACGCTCGTCCAGACCCTCATCGGGTCTGTCACCGTGGGCGACGAGGCCGCGCAGGCGCAGCTTCTACCCCAGGTGTACGACGAGCTGCGCTCGCTGGCGCGTCACCATCTGCACAACGAGCGTCCAGATCACACGCTGGCCCCTACGGCACTCGTTCACGAAGCGTACATCAAGCTCACCCAAGGGGCTCAGTTCGAGTGGCAGGATCGGCGCCACTTCGTCGCTATAGCCAGTAGAGCCATGCGGCGCATCCTTGTGGACCACGCCCGCCGTCGCGGGCGGGCCAAGCGTGGGGGAGACTGGGAGCGCGTAGCCTTGACCGACTACAACAGCCAAGCCGTTACCTACGAAGATCGATTGGAGGCCTTAGACGAGGCGCTGGTTGACCTCGAAAAGTACGATGCTACGCTGGCTCAGCTCGTCGAACTCCGCTTTTTTACGGGGTTTACCATGAATGAAGCAGCTGAGGTGTTGAACCTCTCGGTGCGGACGGCCAACCGGTACTGGGTACGGGCCAAGGCTTTCCTGAACCAGCACCTCAGCGCAGAGCCTTTGCTGTAAGCTGACTATGAATGCATTTGATCCAGCGCGCTGGAAGGAAATTGATCGCCTGCTAGACGAAGCCCTTCAGCAGCCTCCCGACCAACAGGCGGCGTACCTGGAGAACGCCGATGTCGCGGACGATATTCGCGAAGCGGCGCGTCAGGCGCTCCAAGCGCAGCTGCAGGAGCACTTCATCGACCAACCCCTTGCAGCGTCTGCCAGCCCGTCGGCTGCCGAGGCGTTAGTCGGGCAACGGCTCGGGCCGTATCGCCTGGGCGCCGTGGTGGGGCAAGGGGGCATGGGCGTCGTCTACCGCGCGCACCGCGACGACGGGACGTTCGAGCAGACCGTGGCCGTCAAGGTGGTCAAGCGCGGCATGGATACCGATGCCATCGTGGCCCGCTTCCAACGCGAGCAGCAGGTGCTCGCCGCGCTCAGCCATCCCAATATCGCCTCGATCTATGACGGCGGCACCACACCCGATGGCCGGCCCTATCTGGTCATGCCGTTCGTCGAGGGGCAGCCCATTACGGCGTATGCAGATGCGCACCGCCTCTCCATCGCTGAGCGGCTGGCGCTGTTTCGGACGGTGTGCGAGGCGGTCCACGTAGCGCACCAGAACCTCGTGGTCCACCGCGACCTCAAGCCGTCTAACATCATCGTCACGGCAGAGGGCACGGTGCAGCTGCTGGATTTTGGCATCGCGAAAGTGCTAGATGCAGGCGCTGAGCAGGCGTTTATGACGCGTACCGGCGTGCAGGTCTTCACGCCCGAGTACGCGAGCCCTGAGCAGATCACCGGGGCGCCCATCACGACAGCTACGGACGTGTACCAGCTTGGCGTGCTCTTGTACGAGCTGCTGATTGGTGAGCGCCCGCATGGGTTAGCTACGAAGGCCCGCCAAGCCATCATGCAGGCCGTGCTCGACAGCGAGCCCGTCCGCCCGTCCACCGTTGTAGCCCAGCGTCCGCCCACGGTGGAGCAGGCCTCCGAGGCGCGCGGGCTCACGCCTGAGCAGCTTCGCCGCAAGCTGCAGGGCGATCTCGACGTGATCTGTCTCAAGGCGCTGGCAAAAGAACCCACACGGCGGTACGCCTCTGCCGAGGCGTTGGCTGCCGACCTCATGCGGTACGGCGCGGGCCTCCCCATTGAGGCCCAGCCCGAGTCGGCATGGTACCGCATGCGGAAGTTCGTCCGTCGGCACCGCGGGGCGGTCTCGGCTGTCGTGCTTGTGGTTGCCGCACTGGCTGTAGGCCTCAGCGCGGCGTGGATGCAGCGAAATCGAGCCCTAGACGAGGTCGCCTCGCGCACCGCGGTACAAGACGTCCTCGTGAGTTTGCTCGCTGGCGTAAGCCCCGAGAGCGCCATCGCTGGCGACACGCTGTCGATGCGGACGTTCCTCGACGAAGGTATGCAACGCGTAGAGGTGCTGGAAGATGCCTCGCCTGCGGTCAAGAGCACGTTGTATGATGTCCTGGCACAGGCCTACGCCTCGCTCCTGCTGTTTGACGAGGCCCAGTCGGCCTATGACGCCGCCATCGCGACCCGGACCGAAGTGGACGGCCCGTACGACGTGGCTACGCTGAGCCTCCGCCGCGAGCGCGCCGAGGTGGTCACCATCGCGCAGGACTACCTGACCGCCGACTCGCTGTTCGCGGTCTTGGCAGCTGATCAGCGCGAACACCTGGGACCGAGCCATCCCGAGTTGGGCCGCACGCTGTATCAACACGCCATCGTGAAGCGCTACACCGCCCCGGCGCTGGAGGCAGCCGCCATGCTGGAGGAGGCCGTATCGTACATGCCGCCTACGGCGTGGCGTGATCGGGGTCCCGCACTCGGATCGCTTGCGGGGTGGTACTGGGAAGAGGGCGAGGATGAACGTGCCGCTGTGTTCGCCCAGCAAGCCATCGAGCTGTACAACGTGTACCTCGGCGATGCCGATGCCGAGGAGCGGCAGCAAGCGTACGCCGATATGGCCACTGCGCACGTCACCTTGTACGAATACGTCGAAGCAGACTCCGTACGCCGCATAGCCTTGGCCGAGTTGCGAGAGCGGTTGCCTGCCGAACATCCCGAAGTGGCGCGGTTGCTGTACAACATGGCCGTGGAAAACGGGGCGATGGGGGACTTTACCAGCTCAGACACGCTAGCCACTGAGGCGGCCGCGATCTTTGAAGCGGTCTACGGGCGGGTCCAGCAAGAGCGTGCGTTCTCCCTGCGCCAGAAAGCCCTGGCGTCGTCCATGCTGGATCGGCCGTCAGGGATGGTGGAGGCCATGGATGAAATCCTGTACATCGCCGAGCAGCTGGAAGGGCGCGAGAGCTTCCTCTATGTGAGCACAAAAATTGAGTACGGGACGGCGCTGTTCTTCCACGGTCTCCATGCCGAGGCCGTAGCGCAGCTAACACCCACGCTGGCGGCTGCCGCGCGCATAGGTGGACGGATGAAAGGGATCGCGTTGGAGGCTTTAGGCAAGTCGCTCACTGAGCTAGGTCGCTACGACGATGCGGATCGGTACTTCGCGATGTACCTTGCCGATCTCGAAGCGGCGCCCCCGGATGTGCTCGATCAGTGGATGATTCGTTCCTATCAGGCTGACGCATTGCGCGGTGCGGGGCGCTACCCGGAAGCAGAGGCCTTGTACCTCGACGCCCTCGAACGCGTTGCAACACACCGACCTGAGCAACCCGGCGATGCCGCATCGATTTGGGCCGGGCTGGGGCTGTTGTTCAGCGAACAGGGCCGCGTGGCCGAAGCGGATTCGTTGTTCGCACATGCACTTGCCGTAGCCGAAGAAGGTTCGCGGGCTCCCTCGGGCATTCTCCCGCTCTACATCGCGCAGGCCGAGCATCTGGTCCGGCAACGGGACCTGGAGGCTGCGAAAACATGGGTGGAGCAGGCCGAGACCAGGGCGGCATTGCCAGGGCGGCCCCCCTATCAATCAGAGCGCGACCAGATCGCGGCGCTGCGTGCTGCTGTTGACGTTGCGTTTACGTCCGATTAGGGCAGCGTTAGGGTGAGCGCGACCTGGATGGTGCGGCCCGGCGCGGGCTCGAAGAAGCGCCCGCCGAAGCCGTTGATGATAACGGCGCCGTTGTACGTGGCATCCGCCAGATTGCCCAGCCGCACCGTCGGCTGCAGTTGCACATCGCCAAACGACAGCGCCGTTAGGCTGAGGTCCAGGTCGAGCAGGGTGTAGCCGGGCGACTCTACGGTGTTAGCGTCGTTCACAAAGTAGCTGGGCACATGCTGGGAGCTGAGCCGGGCTAGGCCGAAGCCTGCGTCGTACGTGACCTCGAAGCTGGCTTGTGCAGTGGGTAGCCCGGGCAGGGCGGCGTCCAACTCGTCGAAGCGGTAGCGGTTGGTACTGCCCGTGCCTTCTAACGTCAGGCTGGGCAGCGGTGCCCATAGGAACGCCACTTCCAGGCCGCGATGCGTGGTGCCCCCGCTGTTCTGGAAGTACGTGCGGCCATCAGCAGCTTCGGCAGGTTGCAAGCGGTCGCTCACCGTAGCGATATACGCGGCTACATCCAGAAAGAGGTCGCCTAATACCGCTCTGAAGCCAGCCTCGCCGCCAATAACGCGGGATGGTTTCAAGTCGGGGTTGAAGCCACTTAGGCCGTCGGGGCGGTTGACGAGTTCGGTGGTAGTCGGCGTCTCAAAGGCGGTGCGGACGTTGGCGTAGTACGTCGCACGGCCGGGCTGAATGCTGATGCCGAGTCCAGGGCTTAGGGCATCGAAGGAGCGACTGCCGGACTGATCGCCGTTGTCGAGTAGCTTGTCCTCTAGTTCAAACCGGATGGCATCGTAGCGCACCCCTGCATTGAGGGTCACCGCATCGGTGAGGGCGTACGTGGCGTAACCCGAACCGGCTACGTTGCTGACGGTCTCGCGCTGATCCAACGTGGGGGTATCGCCGCTTGTGCCGTTGTTGTTGGGCAGGTTGAGGCGGTCGTCGTCCATGAGCGCGGCGTCCAGGCCGACGCCCCACCGCCAGCGATTGGCGGTACCCTCCCAACTGAGGCGCGTGCCATACGCGAGCCGGGTGAGGTCGATGTAGGTGAACGTCAGCGGGTTGTCGAGGTCGCGGCTGAGCACCCAGGCTAACGCGGAGACGCTGCCGGTGGCCATGCGATGCTCCAAC
>JBCDJT010000175.1:0-8973 GCA_038747545.1 Bacteroidota bacterium | reverse complement strand
CTTAGGGCCTATCCGAAAAGGTGATCGTCTATGAACTCCAGGCATCGACGCCACACAATCACTGCACAGGCCAAGTGTAGCATGCCCACATAGTTGGACGCCTTCTTCTCCCAACGCACCAACACCCGACGAAATCGGTTCAGCCACCAATGCGTGCCTTCGACTACCCACTGCCGCGCACGGTAGCCCGGCAGCGACAAGGCCACGCGCTCCTGACCGCGACCCAAGATGTGGCTACGGTAGCCCGCCTGGCTCAGCGTCGAACGCACCACGTCGTAGTCATACCCCTTGTCGGCGCACAGGCGCTGACCGGCCTCGAACGATACCAACGGACGCGCATCAAGCACCCCCTCAACCTGCGTCATGTCGTTGCGGTTGGCGCCGGTGACCACCAGCCCAATCGGCAGACCCTGCCCATCAGTCAAAAGATGCCGTTTCGTGCCGCTTTTGCCTCGATCGGTCGGATTCGGGCCAGTGGCCTCTCCCCCCAACGGTGCCTTCGTCATCGCTCCGTCGAGCGCCTGCCACTGCCAGTCGATTCCGCTGGAGGCGTCGAACTCAACAAGGCCAGTGGCCCAGAGCCGCTCGAAGACGCCTGCACGCCGCCACTGCTGGAAGCGATCATGTACGGTCGAGGCAGCCCCGAGCGTGCGCGGCAGCGCGTCCCACTGAATGCCGGTAGTCAAGACATAGAAGATGGCGGCAAACATTTGGTGGTCGGGCTTGCGGGGCCTGCCTCTGCCGGTGTGTTGGGGCAGTAAGGGCTCAACCGCGCGCTAGAGTTGTTCGGTTGGGAGGAAGCGCTGGTGGATTGTAGTTTGATAGGAGTCGGGTATCATGGCTGTAGCTAGCGTGAGCGATGTGGAAGTCTCTCAAGTTAGCGCACCATGATACCCGATTGCTTTTCGGATAGGCCCTTAGTCAACCAACTGCCCACCGAGGTCGGGGTGGCGGTCGTAGACCTTGCGCGGAGGCTGTCCGCTGCTGCCGTCCAGAAAGCGGGCAACAGGTGACACCGCCCCGTAC
Source organism: Bacteroidota bacterium (assembly GCA_038747545.1). Lineage (GTDB taxonomy): Bacteria > Bacteroidota > Rhodothermia > Rhodothermales > JBCCMF01 > JBCCMF01. The sequence goes on along the minus strand of JBCDJT010000175.1, from coordinate 7,947 downwards.
TGGGTGACGGCGCGAATCTCGAGGGTGGGGGTGAACCCTCCATAGAGGAAGCCTGCCATGCTCATGGTGCGCGTTCGGTAGCGGTTACCAGTACGAGCTACAGGGGTCAAGTCGTGCCAGACCGTGTCTCCCGCGTTGTACTGATACCGGATCGCCTGCCCAGCCGGGTCCTGGCTGGGCGACGTGATCACGACTTCGATGGTCTTCATATCAGTGCCTCCACCGCCCATGCCGCCGCCGTACATGCCGCCACCGCCATACATACCGCCACCGCCCATGCCATCATCCATGCCACCGCCGTACATGCCTCCGCCCATACCGTCGTCGTACATGCCGCCACCCATGCCGCCGCCGGACGGTGGACTGTTGAAGTAGCCGTCGGGGCGTGTGGGCAGGGTGTGGACGCGGTTCGGGTCGTCAAGGGCATAGTACGCGTCCACGTGCGTAAACTCGTTACCGAAGCTGTCGCGGGCGTAGTAGTGAACAAACAGCGAGTCGGTAGCCTGGCTAGGCACGACGATCTGCGACCCTGTGACGGGGCGGATCTTCCCAATGGTTGCGGGGCTGGTGGGGAAGCGCATCAGCGGGGCGTAGCCCTCCCAGGTGGCCAGGGCCGTGTGCGCAGTGCCCACGCGCTGCTCCACGATGTCGTTGGCATCGTCTACCACGGTTCGCATCGGCACGACCCAGTCGTGGGGCCTGCGGTTCGTATGCACCCATATGTCTCGGTTAGGCATATATATGTTTGGGTTCGGGTACGTGTAGGCCCACACATAGTCGTGATTCGAGACGTAGCGTATCTGGGCATCGGGCTTGCTGTCCGCGAAGGCCGGGGGCGTGTTGTCCTGGGTGAACGGCCCCAAAACAACGGTGCTGGCCCGGCCGTCAGGCTTGGCAACGACAAGACGCAGCGCGAAAGTCTGCCCATCGGGCATCTCGGTGGGGCGCGGGTGGGAGAGGGTCAACCATGTTGCTGGATCGGGCAGCCGTGGCGTCCCGGCGCCTTGCCACTGCGCCGTAAACTGAGCGAGCGTGGCCGTTTGCTCGTCAGCTTGCATGGCGGCCCCGGGTACGGGCTCAAGGAAGTACGACAAGTCGGCGGGTGCCGTGCGTTCGGCATCGGTGACGCCGTTGGCATCCTGCGTGTAGATATAGTCGAGCTTGAACGTGAGCGGCACGTCGGGGTAGGGCCAGTAGACGGCTACAGGCACCTCCACGCGTTGCCCCAAGCGCGCACTGCCCTGTAGAGCAACCACCGGGCGTACCTTGGCGAGGGTGGAGCGGCTGACCACGAAGGGGCCGAGGCTGGCCTGACCGGGGGGAACGACGCCGCTATCCGGCCGGACCACAACACGCGCCATGAAGGGCCGGTCGTCGGCGATGACATCGGGCAACGGATGGTCCAGCCGTAGCCAAGTGGCCGACTCGGGCAGCGTGGGCCGTTCCCGCCCTTGCCAGTCGTCACGGAGCTGCGCCAGGGCCGCCGTCCGCTCCGCTTCGGACAGCATCGCGCCCTGCGTGGGCGTGAGGGGGTACGAGAAGTCTGCTGGGGCGCTGCGCGCGTTGGCCGAGAGGACGCTGTCACTTTGGACGTACACGTAGTCGAGCTGGTACGACACGCTCTCATCGGGCGCAGGCCCATACGTGACGAAGTTGATGGCGAGCTCGTCAGCGACGAGCACCTGGGCATCTTGCTGGGTAGCCACCGCTGGGGTGACGACGGGCGGACGCCCCCCGGGAGGGAAGGGCCCAAAGGTCTCGAAGGTGGACAGCCCGCCCGCGTTGCGCACGGCGAGGCGCACCATGAAGGGCCGGCGACTGGACATCGTCTCGGGCAGTGCCTGCTCAAGCATCTGCCACGATGCTGCTCCGGGTAGCGTGGCGGTGCCAGGGCCGCGCCAGTCGCTCTGGAGTTGCGCGATGGCCGCGGTGCGCTCGGCATCGGTCATGACGGCCCCCGACGTGGGCGTGGGCGTGAACGAGAAATCGGGCGGGGCGGTCTGCTCTGCGTCGGTGATCGTGCTGTCGCTCTCCGTGTATACGAAGTCGAGCTGGTAGGTGAGGGGCGAGCCGGAGGGCCAGTAGACGGCGCTGGCCACGCTCACCTGCTGCGCTTGAACGACGGGGGCGGTGGCCGCCGCTCGCACCGCCAAGGCCGGAGCGGTAGACTCCGTCAAGCGGGTCTGGCTCGTGTCCCCTGTACCATCTCCAAAGCCTCCGTAGGCGAGACCGCTCCCCGCGACCGATGTGCTGGTCTCTCCGTACGCGACGGGGTTCGGCAGCGCGGGCAACGCATTCAGTGCAGGGTGCGTCACGGTTGCCGAGCGAGCGGGCAGCACGCGCAGCACGCCCAGCGCGTTGCTGGCCACCAGCTGTACCGAGAGCGCCTGTTGCTGCCCCGAGGTCCCCAACGCGTACAGCGTGGCCGCCGTGGCTTGGCCGACCGAGCCACTGAGCGTGTCGGCGGCGAGGCCGGCTATGCTGAGGTAAGCGTGCTCGGCGCCCGACGTGCTCCAGCTGACCGATACCTCGCTGGTGAGCAGCGGCGCCGTTTTGCCGAAGCCCCTCTGGAGGAGCGGCGTGGCGGTGACCGTCAGGCCGTCTACCACGGGCGGCGCCAAGCGCTCCAGCAGGGCCCGTCGCTGCGCCCGGAACGGGGGAGCCTCGTCGCTGCGCCCGTTGTCTTCAAGCCACAGCGCGTACTGCTGGTACATGCCCGCCAACGTCTCGGCGAAGGCGGTCTTGCGTGCGTACAGGGCCCGGAGGCGTTCGCTGTAGTTGGCTAGCGGCGCTTGGATGCCCGCCGCGTAGGTGCTGAAGATGTCCTGCGCCTCCGGCAGGTAGCCTCTGATGTCGTTGTGCAGGCTGCGCACGCCCGTACCGAACGCGGTGTAGTACAGCGCTACGCCTTGGTCGTACGCGAGCTTCTTCAGTGCGTTTTTGGCCTCTGTGACATCGGTGATGCCGCCCCCGCCGCGTCCCTGGCTGTCGCGGCGTCCATCGCCGTACCAGTAAGCCCCGTATATGTCCCTGAAGCTGTCATAGATCGCGTCTTTCTTCGCACCAGCAGCACTGTTGAGGCTATTGCTGCCGGGGTTGGCGATGGTGCCGGGGTCGACGATGGTGCCGTTGGCGGCGAGCGTCTGGATAGCGGACTGCCGCAGACCCGCTATACCGGTGAGATCGATAGTGCGCAAGTAGGCTTCGCAGTCATCTACATACTGGGCAGTCCCGTCCTCGTCTCGAAAGACACGGGCATTACAGGTTGCTGTGTCTGTGTCGTAGATGACGCCGGTGGCGGTAGGACGTCCATCGGTCCCAAACGGGATGACGCGCTCGCTGACTTCGCCCAGGTTGTTGAACAGCGCGTTCCAGTTGGTGGCGTTGGCGTCGTAGTAGAGCCCCCAGATGGTCTCGGCCCAGACGGCCTGCCCGGCCAGCGTGCGGTTGCGGATCTGCAGGATCTTGCCCGTTTCGTCAAAGGCTTGCCAGAACGCCTCGCCATAGCCGTGTTGCAGGAGGTCAGCGGTGAGCACGTCCATGTCGGCCAGCACCTGCTCGGCCTCGGCCAGCCGGTCGGCGTAGCCGGTGCCTAGATCGCTGATGTCGGCGTTGAGGGTGCCTAGCGTGGCGGCCACGGCATCGTTTTCGTCTTGGTCTACGGTAAACGCATAGACGTTGTCGCGCTGCAGCGGTGTCACCAGCGCCAGCTCGTCGGCGTTGGCAGCAGTGAGCGCCGTCATCGCCAGCTCCACGTCGCTGACGGTCGCATCCACGGAATCGGCCAGCGTCTGGACCTGCTCCAGCTGATCGTCTAGCGCCTCGCGGGCGTCGGCGGTGAGCTGGGGGGCGTAGCTCGGGCGTTCGTCGGGCGCCAGGACGTCGACAATGAGCCGGTTGATGACGGAGCTAGTGCCATTCAACCGCCGCCAGTCGCCCAGCTGCGTGATGTCGGGGTTCCACCAGTAGCCTTGCAGGTTAGCCTCCATCGTTCGCAAAGCAACGGAGTTGGCCCCGCCCTTTGCAGCCTCCTGTTTCACGGCGTTGATGCCTGCCTGCTCTATGGTGGCCTGGGGCAAGGTGAAGGCCGCCAGGAGGTCCTGCCGGTGTACGTCGGCCACGGCCTGCTCAATGGCCTCGGCCTCGGCCTCCATATCGTTGGAGAGCTGAATGGCCGCCGCCACCTGGCGCTCGTAGCCGTGGTTGCGGCCCGTGCCGCCGTCGATGTCGCCGTTCTCCAGCGCTATCCACAGCTCGATGTCGCCCTCGAAGACGGCGAAGACGCGGACGTAGGCGCGGGCGGCGGCGTAGAACAGGTAGTCGTTGCTGCTGGATGTGTCGTTGTTGCCGGAGCCGGATGTGTCGTTGCTGCCGGATGTGTCGTTGCTGCCGGATGTGTCGTTGCTGCCGGGTGAGTCGTTGCTGCCGGGTGAGTCGTTGCTGCCGGATGTGCTGATTAGCATCGCCCCACGCAACTCGGCGCCGATCTCGGCCAGGCCGCCTAGCACGCTGGCGTTGGCACCAATCGTGCCGTATCCACCTATGCCCGACACGTTGCTCCACCAGAACGACAGGCTGTAGCTGCTGTTGAGGCTGACGATGCCCGCGTTGAGGCTCACCCGGCTGCTCAGCTGCCCGAGGAAGCCGGAGTCGCTGGCCAGGAAGCTGCCGCTGAGGTCCTGCATCTCCAGAATGCGGAGCGTGCCCTGCCCATTCACGGCCCAGAGCGGCGACCCTCCGTTGGGCAAGTACGCGAAGAAGTCGATGGTGGCGGGCGCCGGCGTGCGGGCCACTGCGCCGTAGTCCACCTTCACGCCGATGCCGCCTTCGATGCGCGTGCCCACGCTGTTGTACTGCACCGTGAAGTAGCCACTTCCCGCAAGCGACTGCCCGGCCTTGGGCAGCACGTAGCCGTTCACGTCGATGTTGGTGAACTGGTCAGTGATGGTGATGAGGCCGTTGCCCTCCATGCCGTAGTTGCCACTCGTACCGCCCATGCCGACGCCCGCGTACAGCATGATCGCGAACTGCAATTTGCTCGCATCGGGCAGGCCCTCGGGGTTGTTGGGCTGGAACGTCCGCCCGTCGCCCTGCATGGCGTTGAGGAGGCCGTAGACGGCGTTTAGGTCCTCCGCTTCGGGGCGGTAGAAGAAGCCGCCGCCTGCGCCCGTCAGGTCTAACAGGCCAGGTACCAGTGGCATGTTGATGCCGTCGGCGGCGAGGAAGATGCCGAACGAGAGGTCGTCGTTGAGCGTGGAGACGGTGCCCGTGGCGCCGAAGGTCTTCCACTGGTTCTGCCCGGTGTGCATACGCCCGATGCCCGTCACGTCCATCGCGAAGCCACCCTCGCCATCCGTCTGAAACTCGAAGCTGCTCTGGAGGTCGGCGCGGCCGCTGAGCATGCTCACATTGATGCCGTCGAGCGAGACGAGCGAGCCGCCGTCCTCGTCCTCGTAGTACAGCAGCTCCCGCAGCCCGCCGCTGAACTTGCCCTGCGCCATCGAAAACGACAACGCGCCCTGCCCGTCGCATCCGCCAAAGCGCAGGTACTCGTTCAAGCCCGTGATGGTCTCCGGCGTGGCCGTGCCGCCCATCACATCAAACGGCGTGCGCGTGAGCGACAGCGCCGGTTCACTGGATGAGGACCGCTTCTCGTAGTCGTAGCAGCCCAGGCTGAAGTCGATCAGGTTGTTGATGCTGAGGTTGATAGGGCCGAACGGGTTGCCGAGGTCGAACGTGAGCGGCTTGAAGCCAATCGTCAGCCCTTGGATATCAAACAGCCCGTCGATGTTGGGCAGGCTGAGGCCTGTGAGGCCGGAGAGCGTGAACGAGAACGTAGGCAGGTCGAAGCTGAAGCCCTTCAGCGCTATCGAGAACGGGCCGAGGTCGAGGTCGGGCCAGCTGAAGTCGAAGTCGGGCAGCGTGGGCAGGCTGGGGTCGAACGACAGGTTCCAGTCGATGCTCAGGCACGAGGCGTCCAGCACGCAGGCAGGCACTGACACATTCGGCGCGCTCAGATCGGGCACGCTGCTGGGGAGTTTGATGCGGATGGGCGCGTTGGCGAGGTCGTACGGGTTGCCAAACGGCAGCGTCTTGTAGGGCCGTGTGCCGTGTTGCTGCGTGGCGCCCCGCTCTGTCCGGTTGCCCTGCTGGCGGGCCACTGCGCTCTTCGTGTTGCCCTCCTTCTTCGTATAGACGTGCAGCGCCGCCGTGGCCAGCAGCTCGGTGTTGATCGGGTTGTGCAAGTCCAGGTCCAGCCCGATGCCCGTCACCTCGAAGACCGCCTGATTCGCCACGGTCCACTCGCCGAGGCTTTCGTTGAGCACTGGCTTGTATTTCGTCGTGGTGGTGCTGGGCCGTCCGAGCGCCCTGGTAATAACATTGCCAGAGGTTTTGGTGATGGTGTTGTCGTCGAGGATGGCGTAGAGGCTGCCGTCGTACTGCCCGTCGCTGGAAACGGTGACGACGCCTTCGAGGGCGAACGAGCCGTCGGAGGCGGTGCTGGTGCCGCGCCGTGGGTTGGGCACCTCGGCCAGCAGCCCCAGCGTGAGCTGCAGGTCGTTTTGGCCGTTGTTGAGCGCTCCGCTGCCCGCCGTGTTGGCGAGCAAGCCGATCTCTAGCTCACTCACGCAGAGTCGGCCGGGGATGATCTGCATCGGCGCTTGGCCTGCGAGCAGGTTGACGTTGCCGCTGCCGAGCGAGAAGCTGCCGTCGGTGCCCACGCGCAGGTCGCTGAAGGCCAGCGCCTCGGTGTTGGGCGGGCGCGTCTGCCCGGCGACGGTGCAGCCCGTGGCGGTACCCGTGCCTCCGCCGCCTGCTGTCGTGGAGGAACCGTTGCTGCGCATCGCGAAGCTGGTGTGCATGTCGCCCGACATGGTCAGCGTGAGGTCGGTGTTGTCGATGGTGACCGCCGCCTCGTCTACCGTGAGCGTGAGGGTGCCCTGCGTAGCGCCGTCGGGCTTGAAGAGCGGGATCCGCTGCGGCTCGGCGAGGCTGGCCTTGCCCGCAATGCCGTCGGTGCCGATGCGGAGGCTGTCGAGCGCGATGCCGAAGCCGTCGCCCACGTTCGGGAAGTCCAGCAGCCCGCCCATCGTGAGGCGGAAGCGCTCGGGCGTGTGCTCAATCATCAGGCCGCCCTCATCGTCGAGGTCAAGCGTGGCCGCGCTGCCAATGGGCAACCCGCCGTCAAGATGCGCATCGTTGGCCGAGAGGCTCCACGACTGGCTGCTGACGTCGTACTGCCCCATCAGATGCAGCCCCGCGTTCTGTGACACCCCGTCCGACGTCACCTGCCCGAACACGCCCGAGTACAGAGCGCCGGAAAACGCGTACGTGCCCGCCGCCACGTCGATCTGGAGCCCGCCGATGCGCAGCTCCGTCGCTGCATCCGCCGCGCCGATGGTGAACGACGCCACCGCATCCGCCGCCGCGACGTTGGCAAACTGCGCGGACAGCGTCCCGGCATTGACGACCACGTTGGCCAGTCCGTCTTCGTCGAACGTCACCGTTGTGGGCAGCGCGATGTGGCCCAGTTGTCCCTGGAGATCGAGCTGCGCGGTGGCCGTGAGCGTGTAGCTCTCGCCTGCTTGCGCGTAGCTCACGCCGATCAGGTCGAGCGGCAAGCCGAAGCGTTGCAAACTGAGCGGTGCGCTGGAAAGGTCGGCGCTGAAGGAGCCGCCCCGCACGGCGAAGCTGTCGTCCACGTCGAGCGCGAAGGTGAGCGGGATGCGCGGCGCGGCGGTGCCGTCCGTGGCGAGGCTGGCCAGCACCAAGTCCACCTGCTGGCCTTCGGCGGTGCCGAGGCGGCGCAGGTTGTTGGCCCCGCTCGGCTGGCCTACTTCGACGGCTCGGTTGCCCTCGGCATCGGGCGCGAGGTCGAGGAAGGCGGTGGCGACGGTGGGCAACGGCAGCTGCTCGGGGATGGGCAGCACGGCCAGCACATCGCCG
>JBCDJT010000174.1:0-9058 GCA_038747545.1 Bacteroidota bacterium | reverse complement strand
CGTACCCAGCACAGGGAATTCGTCCGACTGGGCATACGGGTACCATACCATCGCTGGGCGGGCAGGCGGAAGCTGCGCGGCCCCTGTGTTATTGGGCGAGTCATTGACCAGGTTCGCGCAATCAAAGGTAGACCCCGAGCGCTCTTCGCCGAAGTCGAAGTCGCGGTACGACTTGTTGTCGGCTAGGCAGTACGGCCACCCGTAGTTGCCTGCGCTGCGTGCTTGGTTCCACTCGTCGTAGCCACGCGGCCCACGGGTGCTGCTGTTCTGCTGGGCATCGGGGCCTACCTCGCCCCAGTAGAGCCACCCGCGCTCCTGATCCACCGAGATGCGGAACGGGTTGCGCGAGCCCATCGCGTAGATCTCAGGACGGCCTTCTGCGGGATCGGTGAACAGGTTGCCCTCGGGGATCGAGTAGCCGCCTTCGGGCTCGGGCTTGATGCGCATGATCTTGCCGCGCAGGTCCTGCGTGTTGCCCGAGGTGCGCTGCGCGTCCCATGCCGCACGACCGGGGCGCTCGTCCATCGGGCCAAAACCACTGGAGGTGAAGGGGTTGGTATCGTCGCCCGTGGCGATGTAGAGCTCGCCCGTGGCGTCGTGGAAGTAGAGGGCGCCGCCCGAGTGGCAGCACTCTTCCCGTTGGTTTTCTATCTCCAGGATCAGCTCTTCCGAGCCCAGGTCTAGCATATCGCCGTTCATCGTGAAGCGCGATACGTTCTGCACGGCCCGGCTGCCGGGCGGCGAGTAGAACAGGTAGATCCACTGGGTGTCGTCGAAGTTGGGGTCGAGCGCCAGACCGAGCAAGCCGTTCTCTTGCTCGGAGTAGACGTCCACCGTGCCCACAGTCTCAGTGATGCCCGTCGAGGGCGTGTGGATGCGCACTTGACCCCTGCGCTCGGCGATGAAGATGCGACCGTCGGAGGCGATGTCCATCATCATGGGGTTGCCCAGGTCGTCCTCCAGGACTTTGACCTCGTAGCTCTCCGAGAGCGTGGCGCTGCAGTCGCCGTCGTTGAAGCCCGCGGCATATTCGATGCCACCCAAGACGTGCCGCTCGAAGTCAGGCTCGCTGAACGAGGCTGATGTGTGGCCGCCGCCTGTATACCAGGAACGCCCCCCGTTGAACGGACGACACCAAGCGATGGGGTGGTCATGTCCGTCGGTGCCCCCGCTGTAGGTGTCTTCGTCCAGGGTCATCAGCACGTGGACCTTACCGCGGGGGTTCTCGCGGAAGTTGTACCACTCGTCAGTACGCTCCCACTCCTTGGGCAGGTGTGCCGTGGAGGGGTGGACTTGATCGGCTACTTTGATGGTCGCCGTCGGTGTGCCGGGCGGATGGCTCTCGAAGTAGGTGCCGACGAGTTCGCCATACCAGGGCCAGTCGTACTCGGTGTCTGTGGCGGCATGGATGCCCGCGAAGCCACCGCCCCCCTGGATATACCGCTCGAAGGCGTCCTGCTGCTCATCGTTGAGGATGTTGCCAGTGGTGCTCAGAAAGATGACGGCCTCAAATTCGGCCAAGTCATCATCGTTGAAGAGCGTGGCGTCCTCGCTGGCAACGACGTCGAAGTCGTTGTTCTGCGCCAAGCGCTCGATCATGGCGATACCGCTCGGGATGGAGTTGTGCCGGAAGCCCGTGGTCTTAGAGAAGACGAGGACCTGGTAGCGCCCTGTGCGGGTCTCCTTGAAGAGATCGGAGACGTGACCAACGGGCACTGTAGGAAGCGCTACCGCGGCCAGCAGCACAAGGGCGGTCCCAGCCAGGGCGAAGGGGAAGAGACGACGCATCAGCAAAACGTATCAGGTGACTTCAGAAATACAGATCAACGTCCGTCCGACACGTTTCCCGCTTGGTCGCTACCGTTCTCATGCGCAGGCGTGTATCCACCTGTTCGCGCATGCCCGGTGGCTATCCACCACCTTCAGATCTTCGGCATCACAGACCGGGCCGTGTCTAGAAAAGACAAGATTGCGTAACCGCTAAAGACGAGGTTAGGCCTCACATTTACAATGCCCAACGTAATCCCTGGCGAAAACTTAACATGCACCCGGCACGCGTCACTCCTCTACGAACACCTCGATGGCATCGCCCACCTCCACCACCACGCGCTCGGTGTACTTGGTGGGGATGCTGCGCCCCACGTAATCCGCTTGGATGGGGTATTCGCGGTGCCCACGGTCGATGAAGGCCACCATTTGGATAGAGGTGGGCCTGCCAAAGCGCACGAGCGCGTCGAGTGCGGCCCGGGCGGTGCGGCCTGTGAACAGCACATCATCGACTAGCATCACCGTCCGTCCCGTCACGTCGGGCGAGTCGTCGGGGGTGATGGTGGGCAGGGCTGGGGGCGTTTCCCGGTCGTCGCGGTACGCTTCCACGCTGAGCTTATGCACATCCAGGCGAAGGCCCTCTAGGGCGTTGATGCGGTCGGCGAGGGCTTGGGCCAGCGCGGCGCCTCGGGTACGGATGCCGAAGAACATGACATTCGCTGCCCCTTGGTTGCGCTCAACCACTTCGTAAGCCAGACGATCCAAGACCCGCTGCACCTTGGCGGCAGGCATGATACAGGTGCGGCTCATAGCGGCGTTGGCTGGTGATGGACAATCCCGAAAATAAAAAACCCTCACCGCAAAGCGCGACGAGGGGTATCAACCTTGCGTGAAGCCGCCTACTGGAACATGGCTTTGATGCTGCCCCACGTGCGCCGCACCGCGGTAGAGGTGTAGTCTACGTTCTGGGTACGCAGGATTTGCCGAACGCCGTTGTCGTACACCACTTCCAGCCGGTAGCCAATCTGCTGGCTGTTACTCTTGTAGACCTGATCATCGACGTAGGTATAGGTTCTCCCCACACCGTGGGCCGGGAAGCTCCGCTGAATCTTGACGTACTGGTTGTTGCTGTTTGAGCTGCGGCGGAACAGCTCGTACTCCCGTACGCCCGCTTCCTGCTCAGCCTGCCACGTGATCTTGAGGTCGCTGTTGGCCTTCTCCACCTTGAAGCTGTTCAGCACGGCCACGTTTGCGCCCATCAGGAGGACGCAAGCGGCGGCGAGCAGCGATGTCGTGGAGAAAACGCGCATGTGGCGTGGGTGCGGAGGGAAAAGCTTGGCTAAAATAGAGGCTCAGCGGCGCAATGTCAAAACCGCGACGTTGCACACCTGTTACCCCGGTTAGGCCCGAGATGACCAAGCGGCCCTTGGTGTCGGCAGGGGAGGGCGGCGCTTAAATGCCGAGGCGCTGTCGAAACCCGCTTTCCTGCCTTCGGGTTTATCGGCCCGGTGCGTTGTGACACCACGCTGGCACCGCTGATGTTGACCTTGCCTCGCTTTCCCGCCCAATCTGTGACGCCATGAAAATTGCCCTAGCCCAGACCAATCCCACAGTGGGCGACCTCCGTGGCAATACGGCCACTATCCTCGACTACGCCCGCCGCGCTGCCCGGGAAGGCGCCAACTTGGTGGTCTTCCCTGAACTCTGCCTCATCGGGTATCCCGCGCAGGACCTGCTCGACAGTCCGTTCTTCTTGGAAGCCGCTGAGCAGGCGCTGAATGACTTGGTGGCGGAGCTGCCACGCGATGTCGGCTTCATCTTGGGTGCCACGCAGCACAACCCTACCGCGACGGGCAAGCGCCTGCACAACGTGGCCTACCTGTACGAGAACGGCGAGCGACTGGCCACCGTGACGAAGACGCTGCTGCCCACGTATGATGTGTTCGACGAGTACCGCTACTTTGAGCCGGGCGACACGCGCACGGTGGTGACGTGGCGTGGGCTGCGGATCGGGCTGCACATCTGCGAGGACATGTGGAACAACGAAGCCGATGTGCCCTACCACTTGTACGACGCCAATCCGGTGGACGAGTTAGCGGCGCAGGGCATTGACCTCTTCATCAACATCAGCGCCTCGCCGTTCGCCCACCACAAACACACCACACGCACGCGGCTGCTCGAAGAGATCTGCGAGGAGCACGGCGTACCATTCGTCCTGGTGAATCAGGTGGGCGCCAACACCGAGCTGATCTTCGACGGCGACAGCCGCGTGCATGCCGCCAACGGCGAACGCGTGGTCCAGGCGCCGCTGTTCGAGGAGGCGCTGCTATTCTGGGATACCGACGCTAAACACGAGGCCCTGCGCCCACGCTCCGCCTCGCGCATCGCCGACCTGCACGACGCACTCGTGCTCGGCATCCGCGACTACTTCGAGAAGACGGGCGCCTTCACGCAAGCGCTCATCGGGCTCTCCGGCGGCATCGACTCGGCGGTGACGTGCGCCTTGGCCGTGGAAGCCCTCGGCGCCGATCGCGTGGTGGGCGTGACGATGCCGTCCAAGTACTCCTCGTCGGGGTCCGTGGACGACTCGGTGGCGCTGGCCGAGGCGTACGGCATCGCGTTCCACAACATCCCCATCGTCCCTGCGGTTGCGGCGTTCGACGCGATGCTGGCGGAGGCGTTCGCGGGCACCTCGCCGGGCGTGGCCGAGGAGAACATCCAGTCGCGCACACGCGGCGTCACGCTGATGGCGCTGTCGAACAAGTTCGGGCACCTGCTGCTGACCACGGGCAACAAGAGCGAGATGTCGGTGGGCTACGCGACGCTCTACGGCGACATGAGCGGCGGGCTGGGCGTGCTCTCGGATGTGTTCAAGCTGGATGTCTACGCCCTGGCGCGGTACATCAATGAGCGGGACGGGCGCGAGCTGATCCCACAGTCGACGATCGACAAGGCGCCCTCGGCCGAGCTGCGCCCTGACCAGAAGGACGAAGACTCGCTGCCGCCGTACCCGGTGCTCGACGAAATCCTGCGACGCTACGTAGAAGAGCGGCAGGAGCACCTCACCATCGTCGCCGAAACAGGCTTTGATGCGAACCTGGTGCTCTCGATCCTCAAGCTGGTGGACCGCAACGAGTACAAGCGCCGTCAAGCCGCGCCGGGCCTGCGCGTGACCAACAAGGCGTTTGGCACGGGCCGCCGCCTGCCCATCGTCATGCGCTGGAACCGCACCGCTGCTGCCGTGCCTACCGCCTGACAGCAGGTAGACCCCGACCTGAGACCTTCGACTTGCCGACCTGAGACCCTCCATGATTACCTACGTTTCCGGCACGCTCGCCCACAAGAAGCCCACCGACGCCGTCATCGACATCCAGGGCCTGGGCTACGCGCTGCTGATTCCCACCTCCACGTACGAACGCCTGCCGAAGGTGGGCGAGGCGACGAAGCTGCTGACCCACTTCCACGTGCGCGAGGACCAGCAGGTGCTGTTTGGGTTTGCCACCGAGGCGGAGCGCATGGCGTTCAAGATGCTCATCGCCGTCTCGGGCGTAGGGCCGAAGCTGGCGCTGGCCGCGCTCTCGGCGATGTCGCCCAGCGAGTTGCGCGACCGCGTCATCGACGGCGACGCCGCGTTTCTGCAGCGCATCCCCGGCGTGGGCCGCAAGACGGCCGAGCGGTTGGTCGTGGACCTGCGCGACCGCTTCGCCAAAGCCGATCTGCCCACGGAAGGCGGCTCGCTCGGCGGCGGCTCCGATGCCCGCGCCGCCGCCCGCGCCGATGCCCTGGCCGCGCTCGAAGCCCTCGGCCTCAGCCGCGCCGCAGGCGAGAAGGCGCTGCGTAAAGTGCTCCGCGCCCACCCCGGCGCCCACTCCGCCGACGAACTCGTGCGCCTAGCCCTGCGTGAGGCGATGTAGATGGAAAACGACGATCACAATGATCAGAGCGACGAGGCTCGCGAGCTCCGAAAAGACATTGCTGAAGTCCTGCACGAGTTCGAAGCAAGCAGGGGCTACTCCCATGATGACCCCAGAGCGCTCCTCAAGCAAAAACTCGTTCGGAAGCACAAGGGTAAGCTCCGTTGGGACGGCGACCTGGATGCCCTGCGCACCGACGCTTGATCCAAGCATCCCTCTTGGCCTTTGATGACAATCGGAAACGTGGGTATCAGTTCAGCCCGCGGTTCTTGAGCAGGGGGGCGATGTCGGGGTCTTGGCCGCGGAAGCGGCGGTAGAGCACATCGCCGGGGGCGGCGTAGCCCGCGCGGTAGACGTGGCGGCTGAGGCGGTCGGCGAGGGTAGGGTCGAAGATGTCACCCGCTTGCTCGAACGCGTCGAAGCCGTCGGCGTCGAGGATTTCGGACCAGAGGTAGGCGTAGTAGCCCGCCGCGTAGCCGCTGGGGGAGGAGAAGATGTGCGAGAAGTACGGGCTGCGGTAGCGTGGCTCGATCTCAGGCAGGAGCCCATAGCCCGCCAGCACCTCGGCCTCAAACGCCTGCACATCGTCGATGGCGCGCAGCTCGTCGGCCGTGCGTGTGTGCCACGCCATATCGACGAGCGCGGCGGCGATGAACTCGGTGGTGCGGAAGCCCTGATTGTGCGTGCTGGCGGTGCGTAGCCTCTCAATGAGTGCGTGCGGGATGACCTTGCCCGTCGCGTGGTGCGTGGCGTACTTGTTGAGCACCTCGGGCGCGGCGGCGTAGTGCTCCATGAACTGCGACGGAAACTCCACGTAGTCGCGCGGGCTGCCGGACGTGCCGGAGAAGCGTTGGTGGCGGGCCTGCGTCATCAGCCCGTGCAGCCCGTGGCCGAACTCGTGAAACAGCGTCTCCACCTCGTCGAAGCGCATCAGCGTGGGCTGGCCGTCGTCGGGGCGCATGAGGTTGAGGTTGTTGGTGACGAGCGGGCGCGTGGTGCCGTCGGCGCTGCGGTAGCTGCTCATCCAGGCGCCGCCGCGCTTGCTGTCGCGGGCGTAGGCGTCGAGGAGGAAAACGCCGAGGTGGCTGCCGTCGGTGTCGTGGACCTCGTAGGCTTCCACGCCCTCGTTCCAGACGGGCACATCGGCGAGCGGCGTGAAGTCGAGGCCGAACAGGTTGCGCGCCGTGTGGAACGCGCCGTCGCGCACGTTGGGCAGGTCGAAGTAGGGTTGCAGCGCGGACTCGTCGAGCGCGTAATGCTGCTGGCGAAGCTGCTCGGCGTAGTACCACCAGTCCCAGCCCTGCAGCTTAAAGCCGCCACCGTCGGCGTCGATGAGGGCCTGCATCTGCTCGCGCTCGGCCGTGGCACGCTCCAGCGCGGGTGCCCACACTTGCAGCAGGAAGTCGTGCGCCCGCTGCGTGCTCTTGGCCATCGTCGGCTCCAACTGGTAGTCCGCGAAGGTGGCATAGCCCAGCAGCGCAGCCCGTTCGGCGCGCAGTACGGCTACCTCGTGGAGCACGGCACGGTTGTCGGTGTTGCCACCGTTGGCGCCGCGATTACGGTAGCCGTCGAACAAGGTCTTCCGATGCCCCCGATGCGCGGCGTATGTCATGAACGGCTCGAACATCGACCGGTCCAGCCCAAAGATCCACGCGTCGGGGCGACCCTTGGCCTCGGCGGACTTCTTGCCAGCAGCACGGAGTGCGTCGGGCAGGCCTTCCAGCTCGGCTTCGTCCTCGATGACCAACTGAAACTGCTTCGTCTCCGCCAGCAGGTTCTGCGAGAACGTGGTCGTCAGCTCTGAGAGGCGCGTGTTGATGGTTTTGAGCCGCGCCTTGGCGGCATCGCCGAGGGCTGCGCCGCGCCGGATGAAGTCGCGGTGCGTCAGCTCCAGCAGGCGCGCGTCTTGGTCATCCAAGTCCAGGCCCTCGCGTGCATCGTAGACGGCTTGCACGCGGGCAAACAGCGCCTCGTCCAAGAACAGCGCGTCCGACACCCGCGTCAGCTCCGGGTAGAACGCCGTCTCCAGCGCCTGCAGCGTCTCGTTCGTGTCCGTGTTCGTCAGGTTGGCGAACGTGTTGACGACCTGATCCAGCACCTGCCCCGACTTGGACAGAGCAAGGATCGTGTTCGCAAACGTCGGCGCCTCATCTGAGGACGAGATCGCTCCGACCTCGTCCTGCCACATCTGCAGCGCCTGCTCGAAGGCGGGCTGGAAGTGATCGTCTTGGATGTCGCCAAAGGGCGGTAGGCCGAAGGGCGTGGTCCACGTCTGGAGCAGCGGATTGGACATGCGATGGTGCGGGCTCGGTGAATGAGGCCGCCGTTAACGGAACGCCGCCAGCGCAGGTTCGGGCACGAATGTGACGTGCTGAGCCATGGCGAAACCCAACTCCTCCCTCGAGGGAGGTGGGCCGCCGCTAGGCGGGTCGGAGGGTGTATGCGACCGTAGCCGATGCTTTGCCCGAGACACCCCCAGCCCTTCGGGCAGCCCCCTCAAGGGGGCGGTAAGGTATAGCCTTCTTCTAGCACCGCGCTGATCTCTATAGCGAAGCGGCAGGTAGCGAGGGTGCGCAAAGAGAGCAGTCATTCGATCCTCAACCGGCAGCCGCAGAGATATCACGCACAACGCGGTCAAGGTTTTGCAGAACCTCGTCGTTTGTGAAGCGGAGCACCTTTAGGCCCTGCGCTTCTAGCCATTGCTGTCGCGTGAGATCGTGCACAGGTTGGTGCTTGTGACTCAGCCCGTCTAGCTCTACGACCAACTGAGCAGTCGGGCAGAAGAAATCAACTACGTAATTCCCAATGGGGCGCTGTCTGAGAAAACGATGTCCTGTCTGGCTTCTGCGCAGCCGGGACCACAGCAGGCGCTCTGGGAATGTCGATTCGCGCCGGAGCCTGCGCCCAACGTGGGTCAGATCTGGGCGATATCGGTGTTTGCGAGGCATCAAGACCATCCGAGACCATAAGTGTGCTTGTGTTTTATTCAAGATGCGGCGCAAGGATGCTCGGTAGAATTGAATCTGTCTTGGTCGTCCCAGCGGGCTCATACACCCCCAGCCCTTCGGGCAGCCCCCTGGAGGGGGCCGTTTTGCGTGTGCGGCCTATCCTGAAATGGCATTAGCTGAAGCCGATCTGTACGGCGATGACGAGCACGACCAGCCCGAGTGCAAACAGCAAGAGTTGCAATGGCAAGATCCATCGGGCCCAGCGCGTCCACGGCACCTCGGCGAGCGAGAGGGCGCCCATCAGGATGGCGCTGGTAGGGATGATGAGGTTGGTGAAGCCGTCGCCCATCTGGAAGGCGAGCACGGCGGTCTGGCGCGTCACGCCGAGCAGGTCGGCGAGCGGCGCCATCAGCGGCATCGTGAGCGCGG
>JBCDJT010000173.1:0-9201 GCA_038747545.1 Bacteroidota bacterium | reverse complement strand
GTCGAACCGCAGCTCGCGATCGAAGTCGTTGGTGCGGTTGAAGGTGACGCCAAACACGAGGCTGCCTCGGCTCACGGGAAAGGCATAGATATACGCCAAGTTGCCCAGTTGCGTGGAGGTAAAGTCGGTATCGAAGCCCTCGCGGAAGCCGCTGCCTTGGAAGACCGACTCGTTCGAGGCCGTGTTGAAGCCGAGCGTACCCGAGAGCGCTGAGCCCTTGTAGTAGGCAAGCCCTGCGGGGTTGGAATACAACGCGCCGTAGTCGCCAATGCCGCCGATGCTGGCGCCGCCCATCCCTGACAGACGCACCCCGACGGCAGGCAGACGGTCGGCAACGCGGATGGCGTCCTCCACAGTCTGCGCCTGTGCCTGCGGTATCGCAAGGCCACTGAAGGCGATGATGGTCGCAAACGCGAGCGACCGCTTGACTAGATTGATCATAGCTCAGGATAGTTAGCCTATTGTGCCAGGCGTACCGGATAGATACAGTTCAGGCCCGCGCGTTGATAGCACGGGCCTGACCCGGCTCAATTGATGAGTCGAAAAGAGAGGACGTATGGAATGCGGCTTAGTTACCGCCGCGACCGCCTCGGCGCGATGAACTGCGGCTAGTGCCCGAGGAGGAGCGCGACGAGCTGCTTCGGCTGACGCTGCCGCCACTGCTGCGCGAGGAGCTGCCGCGACTCACCGTGCCACTGCTGCGGCTTGACGAACGGCTCGACGAGCGTCCCACCGATCCGCTGCTGCGCGACGAGCTTGAGGAGCGGCCGACGTTGCCGCTGCTGCGGCTGCTCGAACGGGACGAGCTGCGGTTCACACCACTGCGGCTGCTACTGCGCGACGAGCTACGGCTCACGCCACTGCGACTACTCGAACGGCTCGACGAGCGACTGACGCCGCTACGGCTCGACGAGCGCGATGAACTGCGGCTCACACCGCTGCGACTGCTCGAACGGCTCGATGAACGGCCCACCGTGCTGCGTGTCTGCCCAGTGCTGCGGCTTACGCCACTGCTGCGCGTACGCGTCGTGGACCGTGTGACGCCCGAGCTGCGGCCGCCGCTGCGCACTGTGCCGCGGTTCCGGTCGCCGCGAACGCCCGAGCGTGTGCCACTGCTGACGGCGCGGCTGCTTCCTGAACGAACAGCGTTACGGCTGCTCAGGCTGCTGCGGGTACCTGACCCGGCAACCGTGCCTGTGCGCGAGCGGTTGCCTGTGACCACGTTGCGTCCAAACGTGCTGCCGCGCGGTGCAAAACTCCGGCTCGCAAAAGCACCGCCGTTACTGAACCCACCGTAAAAGCCGTTACCGTAGAAGCCTCCGGCATAGAACCCTCTGTTGAAGCCAAAGGGACTGTAGCCGAAGCCATAACCGAATGGGCTGAACCCGAACCCGTGACCATAGCCAAAGCGGCCGAAGCCAAAGCCGTACCCATGGCCAAAACCGAAGCCGAAGGGCGAATAGAAACCGGCATAGAAGGGATCATAGAAAAAGGGCGAGCCGAAGCCAAAGCCCAGCGTTGCGCGGTAGCCACTGAACCACGGGTCATTCCAGTAGAACGGATCGTACCAGTGGCTGTCATAGAAACGGCTGAAGTAGCCGCGGTATTGACGCGGGTTGTAGTAATCGTCGTCGTAATACTCGTCTTCGTAGTAATAGCGCGTGACGGCCACGCTATCGCCGTACTCTTCTACCTCTACGTAATCGAGATCGCGATCGTACTCGTCGTAGTACCCCACGGTAGAAAGCTGGGTGTAACACCCCGAGAGCCCCAACAGCATGAAGGCTGCTGCGAAAAGCGGGAGGGCCTGCGTTCGGGATGATGCGTTGTAGCCGAACAATTGGTTCATGAAGGCACCTGCCAGGTGATAAGGAGAGGACATCAAACTCCACGTGCCCGTCTTTGGAGCGTGACGCTGAGCGGCGGGGGCGGCCAGATACAGCGTAAAAACAAGCCGTTGGAGGCGTAGAAACAGTCCGCTGATACCCGTGTTCCACGGCGCTCGCTCTCCAGCACGCACGGGTATCCACGTCGAACTGCGTGTCTGTTTCGGGTACGGGCAAACACTGCGCCGCTTCTCGTTTTCGCCCTTCTTGGCGGCGATTTACGGCCCGTTGCATGGGCGCTGTCTTGGAAACTCATCACGCACTGTACACTATGGCTGACGCTATCACCTCCCGCGCCACCGACTATTCCCAATGGTACCTCGATGTCGTCAAGGCCGCTCAGTTGGCCGACCACTCGCCCGTGCGCGGTTGTATGATTGTCAAGCCCAATGGTTATGCGCTGTGGGATAACATGAAGACGGTGCTTGACGGCATGTTCAAGCAAACCGGGCACGTCAACGCCTACTTCCCCATTTTCATTCCGCAGTCGTTCCTCGCCAAAGAAGCCGACCACGTAGACGGCTTTGCCAAAGAGTGCGCTGTGGTCACCCACTCGCGCCTCAAAGTCAACGACGACGGCACCCTCATCGCCGACCCTGCCTCGAAGCTCGATGAAAACCTGATCGTGCGCCCGACGAGCGAGACGATCATCTGGGACACCTACCGCAACTGGATTCAGTCGTGGCGCGACCTGCCGATACTGGTGAACCAGTGGGCCAACGTGGTGCGGTGGGAGATGCGGACGCGCCTGTTTCTACGCACGATGGAGTTCCTCTGGCAAGAGGGCCATACAGCGCATGCAACTAAGGACGAAGCCATCGAAGAGACGCGGCTGATCCACGACCTCTACGCCACCTTCGCCGAAGAGTACATGGCGATGCCCGTCATCAAAGGCTTCAAGAGCGAGAGCGAGCGGTTTGCGGGCGCGGAGGACACGTACACCATCGAGGCGATGATGCAGGACGGCAAGGCCCTCCAGGCGGGCACCAGCCACTTCCTGGGGCAGAACTTCGCGAAAGCGTTCGACTGTACGTTCCAGACCAAGGACAACACGCTGGAGCACGTGTGGGCTACATCGTGGGGCGTCTCTACTCGCCTCATCGGCGCGCTCATCATGACACATTCTGACGATCGCGGCCTCGTCCTGCCCCCAAAGCTGGCGCCTACCCAGGTGGTCATTGTGCCCATCTACCGCAAGGAGCACGAGAAGACCGAAGTGCTCGATGCTGCCGAGCGCATCAAACAGGAGTTGCTGGGCCACAGCTTCACCGTCAAGTTGGACGCGCGTGAGTCGTACCGCCCAGGACGAAAATTTGCGCAGTACGAAGCTGAAGGTGTTCCCCTTCGTCTCGCGATTGGTCCGCGCGATGTCAAGAACGGCGTGGTCGAGATGGCGCGGCGCGACACAGGCGATAAGACTAGCGTACCGCAGGATGGCTTGGCTGAGCACATTGGCAACACCCTGGATGCCATCCAACAGGGGCTCTTCGACAAGGCCCTGCAGTTCCGTGAGGCGCACACGTCGTCGGTCGATACGTACGGCGAGTTCAAGCGCGTGCTCAACGAGAAGGGCGGCTTCATCTACGCCCACTGGGATGGCTCCGCCGAGACCGAAGCGCAGATCAAGGCTGACACCAAGGCCACCATCCGCTGCATCCCCCTCGATGCACCTGCGGAAGATGGCGTAGACCTCATCAGTGGCAAGCCGTCAAAGCGCCGTGTGGTATTTGCCAAGGCATACTGAGAGGTGTTCATCAGGTATGAGCGTTGCAGGGTAGGTTGCGTTAGATACCGCCTCCTCCATTGTGTTTTGCCATGCGCTACCTGCTCGGCCTCTTTCTGCTCTCCGGCTGCCTTGCCCACCATCCTGCCAGCGAGGCGCTCATTTTTCACGAGCCGCGTACCTCTGGCCCGACACACACGCGAGGCGTAGGCGCCGGACTAGCACTCGTGGGGCAGGATTACCACCGCGCTGCCCGCGATTTGGCGCGCGAGGTGCGCGACCATTTCAGCACCGACTTGGCGCCACGGTTAGGCGGAGGCTTCTACCTGGTAGAGTACCGCCCCTCGAAAGCGTTCAGCTATTCGGCAACGCTAGGCCTCTTCACAGGCGGCATTGATGCGACCTTTCGGGTGCGGCGCAGCTTCTACCTGACTACCGCTGTCTCGCTGCCTCTACAGCCACAAGCCACACTGCTCTTCTATGGCGCTAACACGCGGGATTTAGGCTGGGCCTTCGGGCCAAGCTACAGGTACATGACGGTGGCGCTGAGCGAAGCCTGTGATGTAGAACGGCAAACGGCATCATGCTTTCCGGGTAGCCGATTCTCCATACCTCCTTCCGTAGATCATAGCCTACACCTCTGGGGCCTCCGCAACGTGCTCGTACTGCGCGAGCAGGGTACCACAGACGGTGGCCTGCGCCTGAGCATTCATCTCGGCTACTCGCCGCGCTTGGACGAAATGGTCGCCTCCTTCGGCCTCGGCGTAGGCGCCTTCTGATCAGTCTCTCCGCAAGCTGACAGCCGGATTTGTGGATGCCCCGCCATACTTGATAGCCCGCGGGATCGCACAACAGAAGATGTTCGAGCCCCCCAAAGGCGAGACCAACTCGCTTTTCGGTGCTCGTCCTGCCTATCAGGCGTCCGTGTGCATACTGTTTGGCCACAGCATAAGCCTAGTCACTTGCGAACAGTTTGCGCCTTGGTCTTACTACTTCTGTACATCCATTTGTACCTTTCGGCATTTGCTCCCACGCCGCGCTGTTTATGTCTGTCCAGCCCGACACATATGAAGATGCCTCCACGAGTTGCACCAACTGCGGCGCACCGCTTGGGGGCGCCTTCTGCGCGCAATGCGGTCAGCAGGCCGAGTCGCCCATCAAGCCCTTTCGACGGTTCGTCGCCGACCTGTTCCGCGACCACTTCTCGCTGGACACGAGGTTCGTCCACACCCTGCACCACCTCTTTACCCGCCCGGGGCATCTGACGCGCGCCTACCTCGAAGGACACCGGGCGCGCTACCTACCGCCGCTGCGGCTCTACCTCATCTGCAGCTTCTTGATGTTCTTCGGGATGGCTATCCTTGATGTAGGCATAGACAACCTCGTCACCATCAGCGGTGATGACGATCACGCGCTGACGCAAGCCGACTCGCTGCGTCAGACGGCCAGCACGCTCAGCACAACCGCGCAGACCATCGACTCGACCTCCGTGTTGCTACGCTTGGATGCCATCCCAATGGATGCTGCCGCTGCTACGCTCGATTCGGCTACGGTCTCGCTGGCTGTTGCAGGTGAAACACTGCGTGCGCTTGCCAGCAGCCTTGACCCGACGGACGCTCCTGCACCACAACCTGAAGACAGCACCCAAGAGTCAGCCACAGGCCATTCTGTAACGTCTTTCCTTGAACGTCGACTTGATGAGGGGGCAGAGAACGCCTCGAAAGACGAAAGCGGCTTTATGGCGACCGTGATTGAGCGGACCCCCATCATGATGTTTACCCTGCAACCCATTTCAGCCCTCCTGCTGATGCTGCTCTACTTCAGACAAAAGCGCCTCTACGCGGAGCACTTTATCTTTTCCCTGCATGTGCATGCGTTCGCGTACCTACTCACCCTGCTGCTGTTGCTATTTGGAGCATCGCGGATCACCACGCTTGTCGGCATAAGCGTTGACACATGGTCCGATCTGGCGAGCTTGATCGTCATTGTTGTCAGCAGCATTTATCTATTCCTGGCGCAGCGCCGCATGTATCAGCAGAGCCGGAGGAAAACGCTGGTCAAGTACGTGCTCTTCGGTGTCGCCTATCTGGTTATCTGGGCCATCGCCTTCGCGCTAGTCATCATTATTACGATCCTGACGTCGTGACCTCCGCCCGAGTTCTCGATATCACAGCGCATGTGCTCAACTACACGGTGAGTCCGCTCTTGCTGCCTCCGGTTGTGCTGGGCCTGCTGATGATGCACTTCGGCGCTGCGCCCGGCGAATTGTTGTGGGTCGTCAGCGTGGCCTTTGCCGTGCTCGGCGTCTTGCCTCTTCTGTACCTTCTTGCCCTCGTCAAGGATAGGCGCGTGCGCAGCATCGAGATCCGGGATAGGCACGAGCGTTTTCGGCCGTTTCTCGTTGGGCTGGGCTTCTACCTGCTGGCTGTGGTGCTGCTTGCGGCTACCGTGACCACAGCGCGCACCCTGGTGTTGGCCGTGCTGGCCGGGATGATCCTTAATGCCATCATCGTACTCGCCATCACGCTCTGGTGGAAAGTCTCGGTGCATCTGACGAGCCTCGGCGGATCGGTGGCTGTGCTCGGCTTCCTCGTCACCACGGAGTGGTCCGCCACATCAAGCGAATCGTGGATACTTGCTGGTACGCTCGTCGGTGTACTATTACTCCCGATGTTGGCGTGGGCGCGTGTTCGCGTCGGTGCGCACACGTGGACGCAGACTGTTGCAGGCGCTTTTCTTGGCGTAAGTGTCCCGTGGGTCTTCCTGATCGGCCTACATCGATGGGGCATCTTTTCTGGCCTCTGATGCCTAGGAACGCGTCCCACCACCTCGCGTTGGCGTCGTCACATTCACCCACCGACTCAGCACTGCCCTTCGACCGCATCGCTACCGCTCTACGTTTTGATTTCCCTGTGCGATGCTGCGCCTGCTGTTCTCCACCCTCGTCCTCAGCCTGATTCCGCTTACGGCGTCTGCCCAAGTGTGGGGCACGCTCGTCGGCACAGTCACTGATACCGCCGACCAATCGCCCATCCCCGGCGCTACTGTGCTGGTGGATGGCACAAACTACGGCACGGCCACCGATGCTGACGGTACATACCGCTTACGCCTGCCGCTCGGCCCCTACACGCTGCGGTTCTCGGCGATAGGCTTTGCCCCCCGACTGGTCGAGTTGGAGATGGCGCAGAAGGATGCCGAACTAACGTTGGACCTCGCCCTCAGCGCGCAAACCGTTGAGATGGGCGGGGTCACGGTGGAGGCGGAAGCAGCGCGCCCCGAGGCAGGCGTCTACACGCTTGACCCGCAGGATGTGCAGGACATCCCTTCGCCCTTCAAGGACGTCTTCCGCAGCCTCAAGGTGCTGCCCGGCGTGGCGACAAACAACGAGCTATCGAGCCAATACTCGGTACGCGGTGGCGGCTTCAACGAAAACCTGATCTTTGTCAACGGCTTCGAGGTGTACTTGCCGTTCCGGCCGCGCCAGGGCGAGCAAGAAGGCATCGGCCTGCTTAACCCGAGCATGACCAGCGGCGTGACGTTCTACACGGGCGGCTTCCCGGCACGCTACGGCGGCAAGCTGTCGTCGGCGCTGGAGGTGGGCTACCGCACGCCCGAGGGCGACGTGCGTGGCAGCGGGTACCTCTCCACCCTTGACGCAGGGCTGACAGCAGGCGCATCGGCACTCAACGGGCGGATGAGTTGGCTCGTGGGCTACCGGAAGGCGCGCGCCAGCCGCTTCTTCGCGACGCAAGAACTCAAGGGCGCCTACGAGCCCGACTACACCGACCTCCAGGCATCGCTGCGCTTTCAGCTCAATCCGCGCCATGAGCTGTCCTACCTCGGCATCTGGGCCGAGCACGTCTTCCAGCTCGACCCCAGCACGAAGCGCACCTACTTCGGCACCGTCAGCCAGAGCACCACGACGCCCTCGAACCTACAGTCGCTGTGGACCACATTCGACGCCGGGAGCATCCAAGAAGACGGCTACGGCACGTACTTCTCCGGCTTGCGGCTCGACAGCGACCTCGGCAGCGGCTGGCAGTGGTCAAACGACGCGGCGTACTTCGAGACGGTCGAGACGGAAAACTTCTCGCTGACGGGCTCTTCTGTGCTCTACCAAGTCGATCCGGGCGCCCAGAACCCTGGCACGGGCGAAGGCCAAGTGCAGCTTGGCCAAGTGCGCCAGCAGGACCGCGCCGACAACCGCGTCACGGTACAGACGGTGACCGGCCAGAGCCGACTGCGCTACACCACCACCCAGCATGCCGCCGAAGCAGGCTTCTATGTACGGAGACTCGCGTTTGAAGATCGGCTCGACGAGGAGTCTGCAGTCATCGGTCCTGACCTCAGGGGCAACGTCGTCCGCACCGTCGCCGATGCGATCCGAGATGACGCCAGTCTCGACACGTGGCAGATGGGGGCGTACGTGCAGGATGCGTTTGCGCCGCTCGGCAACGACCAACTCATCGTGACGGCCGGGCTGCGCGCGGACTACTACGACTTCAACGACGAGTGGACCGTCTCGCCGCGCCTCTCGGCTCGCTACTTGCTGAACGACCGCGTCACGCTCAACGGCTCGTGGGGCCTCTATTACCAAGCGCCCACGTATCGCGAGCTACGCGGACAGCCCACGGCGGGCGAAACCATCCTCGGCGCCCTCAACCGCGACCTGCGCTCGCAGCGGTCAATGCAGTTTGTGGGCGGCCTCGAATACTTCCTGGCGCAGCAGCGGCTCTATGCGCGCGGCGAGATCTACTATAAGCAACTCAGCGATGTTATCTCGTACGACATCGACAATGTGCGCGTGCGCTACTCGGGCGAGAACGATGCGCGGGCTCATGCTTACGGCATCGACCTCCAGGTCCGAGGCGAGTTCGTGCCAGGGCTCGAAAGCTGGGTCAACTACAGCTATCTCGTGGCCCAGGAGCGTTTCGCTACCGCCTTCCAGACGCCGCAGAACAGCGGCCTCGTCTCCCGCCCCACCGACCAGCGGCACACCGTCTCGCTCTTCGTAGCCGATTATATCCCGACAGAGCCCACGTGGAAGCTGCACATGCGCGCGCTTTTCGGTAGTGGCCTGCCCTACACGCCGCCCATCCCTGGCGAGCCTATCGGTAACACGGTGGCGCAGGTGCCCGGGCCACGCTTCTCGGCGCGCTACACCAGCTACATGCGCTTCGACATGGGCGCCACCAAGTCGCTGCTCATCACCGAGAACGGCCTGGGCGGCCAGCCGCTGACATTGGAGCTGACGGGCGAGCTGCTGAACATGTTCAATATGATCAACACCGTCGCCTACTCGTGGGTACCAGACGCCTCGGGCATCTGGCGACGCATCCCCACGCGCCTCACGCCCCGCACCTTCAACGTGCGCATGACGCTGACGTGTTAGGGATTGGGTTTTCGGGCGCGCTGTGCGCTGTTGGGGTTGCGGAACGCTGACGCCACCACCTGCCCGAGCGGGTTGTGGTTACGGTGGCTGACATCTCCGGTTAGTCGTAGCTGCCACCGCGCTGCACTCGCTCTAGGCGGCGCTTCGACTCGCGCTCGGCGATGGACTGGCGCTTGTCGTGCAGCTTCTTGCCCTTTGCG
>JBCDJT010000172.1:0-9207 GCA_038747545.1 Bacteroidota bacterium | reverse complement strand
CTTTCACGTTGCCCTGCTCGTCAACGACGAACTGGACGAAGACGCGGCCGGAGACGCCTGCTTTCTTGGCGATCTCGGGGTAGCGAATCTTCTTCTGCAAATCGCCCAGGCCGCCGATCAACTCCGGCATCTGCTCTACGAATACAAACGGTTCTGACCGCTCTTCTGGTTCTTCGGGATCTGCATCGGCAGGTGGTGGACCGAGGTCGGCGAGGGGGACGTCGATGTCGAGCATGACATCTAGCTCCAGCGCCACGTCGTCCAACTCGGTGTCATCGGGGACGAGGATGAGGCTGGCCGGACGGATCGGCGGCGGCTTGGGCTGGTCGATCTCGGTGAGCGGTATGTCCTCCATCTCGATGAGCGGCTGCTCGGTCAGCGTCACATCGAACGTGGAGGCTGCGCGTAGGTCGAGGCGTGTGGCAAGTACAAGAACGCCGAGTGCCAGGAGAAAGCCGATCTCAACGTACAGGGTGTAGCGGGCGCGCAGGTCAGCACGCAGTGTTTTCTGAACAGGCATAGCGGTTTTGGAGGCTGGTACGAGGACAGGGATGAGGGGCCTCTTCATCGGAAGAAGAACCTCAAGACAGCCAGGCGCGCTACGGTGTCGTTGGTGCCGTGAAAGACCAGCTGGCGTAGGGAAAGTTGCTCCGCTCCGTCCAGAGGCGCAAAAATGGTAACATTGATATGAAAGGTCAGGAAGTGCCTTGTTCGCTTATGCCGGTAGGACTACGCTCCGCTGCCCCCTCACGCTAACCAAATCTCCAACCTGCTATGCTCCTGCGTACGCTAGCCGTGATGACGGCCTCCCTTACCCTGTTCGCGTCCTCAACGTATGCCCAAGATAACGTTCGGCCAAATGCGCTTGAGGCGGACACCTGGGCCGTGGTCTTTCAGGTGGGGCAACCCATTAGTCTTCGGTCCTTCCAGGGCACGATAGCCGTGAAGCACCATACCGCCTCAGACCGGGCGTGGCGAGTAGGTCTAGGCGGAAGTGGTAACCAGTCGCTCAACTCTCAAGGGGGCGGGGTGAATATCACCGCCCAAGCCGATTACCTGATCTACCCGATGCCTCCCCGAGAAGTGAACATGTACTGGGGTGTAGGCCCCAGCATTGGCTTCACGCGGAATGCCCAGAAGCAAAACGCCTTTGAGGACATCGAAACGCAATTTCGAATTGGAGTGGGAGGTCTATTGGGCGCCGAGTGGTTTGCCACAGAACATATCAGTCTGTTCGGCGAGTACGGCACGAGCCTAACGATCAGACTTCAGCGAGAGACGATAACAACCTTCGACCCGCAGCCTTCCGAAGTCGAGAACACCACAACAAATCTCACATTCGGCACAGGGGCTACGCTCGGCCTGAACCTCTACTTCTGACGGCGTACATCACAGCGACGGCGGTCTATGGGGCACAACTTTTCGTACGGCGGCATCGTACATCGGGTGCCATGCTGAAAAATTAGCTGCCTCATGGATACGCCGCTCTCGCCACCGCTTGCCGAACCTGCCCGCGCCACACCAACGGGCTACTTTGCACTGACGCGAACGGCCACGTACAGCTTCCTGGCCGCGTTGCCGCTGTTTGTGCTGTACGAAGTGCTCATCCTGCTCGTCAACAACGGCAGCCTCAGCCAGATTCGCGTGGGTGCCGATGTGTGGATCAAGCGCGTACTGGCGTCGATGGGTGCGGGGGGCATGCTGGCGCTCGGGCTGGTGGTCATTGCGATTGGCGTGGCCATCTTCATGCTGGAGCGCAAGAAGCAGATCCCGATCAAGCCCAAGTACTTCGGCTGGATGATCGGCGAGAGCTTGGTGTACGGCGTGGTGCTGGCGTTTATCATCTCGAGCGTCGTCGGCTGGCTGTTCTTCATGGCGCCCATGGTCACCTCGCCGCTGTTCTTCGCCTCCCAAGCGCTGGATCAGGTGGGGCTGCCCACGAAGCTGGCGCTCTCGATTGGAGCGGGGCTGTACGAGGAACTGGTCTTCCGTGTCATCCTCGTGGGCGGCATGTTCTGGGGTTTGAAGCGGGTGATGAAGGGGCGCAGTACGACGGCCGCCTACGTAATCGCCGCTGTGGTGGGGGCGCTGATCTTTAGCTGGGTGCATTACACGGGCTCGCTGGGCGACCCCTTCACGCTGTCGTCGTTCTCGTTCCGCTTCTTGTTCGGCTTGGCCCTCAACGCGCTCTACCTCCTGCGCGGCTTCGGCGTGGCCGCATGGACGCACGCCCTCTACGACGTGCTCGTGGTAACAAACCTGCTCTGACCCTGGCGAGCAGAACTGGCTTTCGCCGTGCCTCGTACAAGAGAAGCAGCGTAAGTTTTGCGCGCGCCCCTCCCTCTATCCCTCGCAATTACAACGCAATCCTGACACTACAATGACCACTAACGGTGTACGCACGGCCTTCTTGATGGCCCTGTTCATCGGCTTCTTTGCTGTAGTTGGCCAAGCACTTGGTGGCCAGCAAGGCATGATCATCGCCTTCATTTTCGCGGTAGCCACTAACTTTGGCAGCTACTGGTTCAGCGACAAGATTGTGCTGAAGATGTACAAGGCGCAGGAGGTCACTGAGCAGCAGGCCCCCGAGCTGTACCGCATGGTAGATCGCCTGCGCCAGCGCGCTGGCTTGCCGATGCCCAAGGTGTACGTCACGCCGTCGGACCAGCCCAACGCGTTTGCCACGGGGCGCAACCCGCAGAACTCGGCGGTGGCCGTCACGAGCGGGCTGGTGAAGCTGTTGAATAAGGCCGAGCTGGAAGGCGTCATCGCGCACGAACTCGCGCACATCAAGAACCGCGATATTCTGACGTCGTCGATTGCGGCTACGCTGGCGTCGAGCATCACCATGCTGACGTACTTCGGCATGTTCTTCGGCAATCGGGACGACCGGGGCGGGGGCCTCAGCGCCCTCCTGATGATCTTCTTGGCTCCGCTCGCGGCCTCGCTTATCCAGATGTCAATCTCGCGGACACGCGAGTTTGCCGCCGACCGCCTGGGCGCTGAGATCTGCGGCCAACCGCGTGCGCTAGCGAGCGCGCTGTCTACGCTGCACAACGGCGTCAGCCAGATCCCGATGAACGCCAATGACAGCACGGCGCACATGTTCATCGTCAACCCGTTCTCGGGGATGGGCGGTGCCCTCCACAAGCTGTTCGCCACGCACCCGCCGATGGAAGAGCGCATTGAGGCCCTGCTGGCCATGGAAGGCGGCCGCCGCTAGCGCCGCTGCCCAGCCCATCATCGCCATGCGAGGTCGAACCCGATTGCTGCGGGCGCGTCAACAGGCGCGTCTACCGTTACGCGCCATGCCGCCGACGTGCTCACGCCGAACTCCACATCGATATCCGCGGAACGTGCATGCCTGTGGCTATGCGCTGGGCTGTGCCTGCTGACGTATGTATGTCCGGCAACGCGGGTGTCGGGGCAGCCGCTGGATCGGGTGGCGCTCAACGGGCAGAACCTTTTCCTAAGCGGCGGCAACATCGCCTGGGTGCGGTTTGCGCGCGATGTAGGGCCGGGCTTTACCAACCTGCGGCAGTTCGAGGAGATCTTCTCTGAGGTGCAGGCCAACGGCGGCAACACGCTGCGCTTCTGGTTGCATACCAACGGCTCGTCAACGCCCGGGTGGTCGGGCAACCGCGTGGTTGGGCCGGGGCGTGGCACGGTTGACGACCTGCAAGCCATCCTCGATTTAGCTTGGGAGCATGAGATCGGGCTGATGCTCACGCTGTGGTCGCACGACATGCTGCGGCAACGCTATGGGCGCACGGTCGTCGATCGCAACAAGGCCTTGCTGTCTGATCCCGACCTGCTGCAAACGTACATCGACAACGCGCTCGTCCCGATGGTAGAGGCGGTGCGTGGGCATCCGGCTATTGTGGCGTGGGAGATCTTCAACGAGCCCGAGGGCATCAGCGAGGAGCATGGCTGGCCCGAGTGGGACGAGGTGCCGATGGCGCACCTCCAGCGCGCTATCAACCGGATGGCGGGCGCCATCAAACGCGCCGACCCCACCGCGCAGGTGACCAACGGTGCTGCCAGCATGAGCACCACCACCGATGCCGCGGCGAGCAAGACAGACCGCGCCGCGCCTCATGGTGCGCTTTCGCCTGCCGAGCGCACGCAGGTCCGCGAGCAGCTTTCGCGCAAGTACGGCCACGCGTTCACCTCAACCGAGGCAGAGATCACCTACCGCCAGCTTACCCAGGCCGCTAACTACAATTACTACACCGATGACCGCCTGATCGCGGCAGGCGGCGACCCCGACGGCACGCTCGATTTCTACACCGTCCACTACTATACGTGGTTCGGCACCGGCCTCTCGCCTTTCCACCACGCGTTCAGCCGCTGGAATCTCGACAAGCCCATGGTGGTCGCGGAGTTCTTCCTGCCGGATGACACGTTCGGGGTCCCGTGGGATGACCTCTACGCCAACCTATACGAATCCGGCTATGCGGGTGCGCTGGGCTGGCAGTGGTTCGACGAGGATCGGTCTGGGCTGACGGAGAACTGGCCACGCATCCTGGCCAACACGCGATTCATGTTCGATTGGGCGCGGTGGTCGGTCGACATCCTCCCGCCAGGGACGCGCGTCATGAGCTTCACCGCCGAGCCCGCGGCGCTGGAAATCGGCGGGCCGATGACCACACGGCTCATCTGGAATGTATCGGATGCGGCTTCAGTCACGCTCAATGGCGAGCCTGTTCTCACGTCCGGTCACCAAGATGTGGACCTTTCCGTGATGTACGCCTCGGGCGGGTCGTACACGATCAGGCTACCCGAGACGCAGACGTTTGAACTCGTCGCGGTCGATGCCGACGGCGGCGCCGATACGTTGCGTGTGACGGTGGAGGTACTGGAGCAGCGCCAGGTCAACCGCGCCTTGGGCCGGCCAGCCATGGCGTCGGCGAGCGAGGTGTGCTGTGGGCACGAGCAGCCCGCCTTCAGCGTCGACGGCGACCCGACCACGCGGTGGAGCAGCAGCGAGGCTGACGACCACTGGATTTACGTGGACCTCCGCGCCACGTACGACATCGAGCGCGTCGTGCTCGACTGGGCGTCGGCGTTTGGGCGCGATTACGACCTGCAAGTCTCCTACGATGGCGAGACGTGGCGCACCGTCCACACCGTTCGCGACGGCGACGGCGGCACCGACGAGCACGTATTTGCGCAGCCCGAACTCGGGCGCTTCGTGCGCATGCAGGGGCTACGGCGCGGCACCCCGCAGGGCTACTCGCTCTGGGAGATGGCCGTCTTCGGCCGCCTCGCCGACGACCAGCCGCCATTGCCCGCGGTCATAAACCTCGGCACCAACTATCCAAACCCGTTTACCGGGACCACGACGATTCCGTACCGCCTCTCTGCATCCGCTGAGGTGCGCCTGGAGGTGGTCGACCTGCAAGGCCGGCGGGTCGCTGTACTCGTCGATGCCATGGAGCCCGCAGGACACCACGCGGCGCGCTTCGACGCGACCACCTTGGCGAGCGGTATCTATCTCTATCGCCTGCACGCGGGCGGCGAAGTCAAGATGGGTCGGATGGTGTTGCTCAGGTAAGGCATGTACTGCGACGATCTCCGAAACGGCCCTTTCTTTCTGGAGCCTTGCGATTACCTTATGCGGAGTGTCCCACTGGCTTATCGCCGTTCCAATGGCCGAACCGACGTCTGATGCTGTGTTGACGGCCCGTCTCCGGGCCTCCGACGCCGCGGCGTTCCGGCAGCTGTTCGAGCGGCACTACGAGCCGTTGTACCGCTTCGTAGCGCGACGCCTTCCGAGCGCGCAGAGCGAGACGCCCGCCGACGTGGTGCAGGACCTCTTCCTGCGGCTGTGGCAACGCCGCGCATCGCTCGACCCCGAGCAACCCGTCCGAGCGTACCTCTTCAGCAGCGCCAACCGCATGCTTATCGACCGCTACCGCCGCCAAACGGTACGCCAGGCCTATCGCGACGCACAGGCAAGCCAGCCCGTGCCTGTGGCGGCACCCATCGAGCACTTCGACGTCGCACCCGACGTGCAGGCGGCCATCCAAGCCCTCCCGGATGCTGTGCGTCACACCTTTGTCCTGAGTCGCTTCGATGGCCTCACGTATCGCGAGATAGCGGCACTGCTGGAGGTGTCGCCCAAGACGGTGGAGGCGCGGATGTCGAAAGCGCTGCGCTTGCTGCGCGAGGGCTTGCGGCACCATCTGCAGGTGTGGCTGGCGGCGATACTGAGTCTGCTCCAGCATTGGACGGGAGGGGTAGGGTGATGAAGCGCCTGTGCGTATACCCCAATGTGTGGATCTACTCATTCGGTCTGCTGCTCGTCCTAAGCCCGCTGGCGTCGATGCCCGGCGTGGCGCAGGATGCCCCCCGTGTCACCTTGTCGATGCAGGACGTGCCGCTGCGCGATGTCCTGCAGGCCCTCGAACGCCAAACCGCCGTGCGTTTTGCTTATTTGGATACGCTCGTAGCCCCTCATACGGTCACCGTCGAAGCCCGCGCCACGCCGTGGACGCAGGTGCTGGACACGGTGCTGCCGCCGCTCGGCATCGCCTGGACGCAGGTGGGCGGCAACGTCGTCTTGCAAGCTGCGGCCGCGCCGCCACTCGTACGCCGTACATGGCGAGGGGTCGTAGTGGATGGGCAGACGGGGGCGCCCTTGCCGCTGGCCGCCGTGCTCGTGCCTGCCTTGGACCGCGCCGCCGTCACTACGTCTGACGGCCGCTTCGAGCTGCCCGATCTGCCGCCCGGTCCGCACGATATACGGGTCCGCTACTTAGGCTATGCCACGCTCCGGGCTATGCTGCCCGCTGACGCCACCCGTGCCGTTCGCTTTGCGCTGACGCCCGAGGCGGTGACCCCCGGCGCCCTTGTCGTTACCGCCGACGTGTTGCCGCAGTACCAACGCTCCGACACCGCCGCCCTCGCCATCCTGGAGCCGGAAGCGCTCGAACGCCTCCCCGCTGTGGGCGAGCCCGACGCGCTGCGGGCGCTCCTCACCGTGCCCGGCATCAACCTGAGCCACGACGCCAGCGTCGGCTTGTTCATCCGGGGCGGTACGCCCGACCAGCACTTGATCCGCCTGGACGGCATGACGCTATACCACATCGATCACCTCTTCGGCTTCTTCAGCCCGTTCAACCCCGACGCGCTTCACACCGTCGCGCTCTACAAAGGCGGCTTCCCCGCGACCTACGGCGAGCGCACGGCCAGCGTCATCGATCTCACGGGCTACCCGAGGCTGAACGCCTCCCGCCCCGAAGCATCGCGGCTGCGGCTGCGGGTCGGGCTGCTCAGCGCCAGCGCGGCCGTGCGCGGTCCACTCGCGCCCAAGCTGGATGGCGCCCTCGCCGTGCGGCGTGCCTTCACCGATCTCTGGACGACGCCGCTCACCACCACGCTCATCGACGCCACCACGGGGCAAGACATCGATGACGACCTCCAAGGCCGACGGTTCGCCTTTGGCGACCTACACGCCGCGGTGCGCTGGCGCCGTACGGCAACGGACCAGTGGGCCCTGCATGCCTTCGCCAGCGACGACCGCTACCAGCAGGAACGGGGGGATGATGAAGCGTTTGAGCCAGAGGTGTTCCGCCAGCGTCTCGCCTCGCGCTGGAACACCCGCGCCGCCAGTGTGCGATGGAAGCGCCAGTGGAGCGCCAGCGTCGCGTCGCAACTCACGGGCACGCTGTCGCGCTACCGCACCCGCTACGATAACACGCTGCTTGAGAATGGGGACATCGACTTTGAGCGGAACGTCAACAACCGCGTCCAAGAAGCGGCCGTTCGGCTCAACACGTCCATCACGCTGACGGACCAGCACCGCCTGGATATCGGCGCCTCGCACACGGACGTGCGCATCCTATTTCGCGAGGACGAGCCCGAGGGCGTGACGCGCGAAGACGAGCGCGAAGCCCTCAGCGCCGCCTACCTCCAAGACACCTGGACGCCGCACGCCGCCGTCACGCTCACCGCGGGCGTCCGCGTCACACACTCTGCCGACCAGGAGCGTATCTACGTCTCGCCTCGCGCAGCCGGGACGTGGCGGCTCGGGATGTGGTGGCGCCTCCAGGCCTCAGCAGGGCAGTACCACCAGTGGATGGGCCGCATCGTCAACGAGAACGTGCTCGAAGGGCCGCGTGACGTCTGGACGTTCCTGCCCGACGAAGCCCGCAGCCGCCACATCGGCATCGGAGCGCACCTGCAAGGCGCTTCGCGCACCGCATCGGTGGAGGTGTACCGCCAAGCGATGGACGGCGTGGCCCTCTTCTCCGAGCGCTTCGCCGACGACCCCAACCTGTTCGACTTCTTCGGGACGGGCACGGCCTTCGGCGTAGAATCCAGCCTCTCACAGCGAGTGGGCAGCGTCGACCTGCGGTTAGCGTATACGCACAATCGCGTGCGCTACCGCTTCGACGCCCTCGACGGTGGGGCGGACTTTCCGGCCTTGCACGATCGCCCCCATGCGGTGAAGGCCACGCTGGAAGCCACACGCGGAGCGTTTCTGTTGACGCTCTTTGGCGTCGTCCGCTCAGGGCGCCCGGTGACGCCGGTGGCGGGTGCGTTCTTGCTCGAAGGGCCAGACGGCGAGGCTGTGTTGGGCCTCCAGCCC
Source organism: Bacteroidota bacterium (assembly GCA_038747545.1). Classification (GTDB taxonomy): domain Bacteria; phylum Bacteroidota; class Rhodothermia; order Rhodothermales; family JBCCMF01; genus JBCCMF01. The sequence goes on along the minus strand of JBCDJT010000172.1, from coordinate 611 downwards.
GGTGCGCGCAACAGCGACCGCCTCCCCGCTTACCAGCGCCTCGACGTGAGCCTACACCATCGGGCCCGCGTGGGCACCGCTCGGTGGACCACCACGCTCGCCCTCTTCAACGTGCTCAACCGCCGCAACGCATGGTACCGCCAAGTCGAGATCGTGGATGACCGCGCCGCCGAGCGCACCGTCGCCATGCTGGGCTTCTTACCTTCGGTCACCATCCGCTTGGATCTGCCATGAGCTATCCGCTTCTCCAATCACTAGCCGCGTTGGCGTTCGCTGCCGCCTTGCTCGCTGGCTGCGATGCGACCACCCCGCCCGAGCCCGCGCCTGGTTTGGTGATTGAGGCGTATCTGGTGTGGCCTGCCGATGTGTTTGCCGTAGAAGTGAGCCGCCCGGTGCCGCTCGGTGCCGTGTCCGAGCCGATGCCCGAGCCAGACGCCCGCGTCACGCTCAGCCTCGGCGAGGATGCACCGCTGCTGATGACACCGGATGCCCAAGTCCCTGGTCGCTACACACTGCCCGCCGAGGCATTGCCCCTGGAAGACGACACGCCGTACCGCTTGGCGGTGGAGGCTGGTGATCAGCGCCTCACGGCCGTGACGTTCGTTCCGCTG
>JBCDJT010000171.1:0-9317 GCA_038747545.1 Bacteroidota bacterium | reverse complement strand
TCGCCGCTTGGCGCCGTCATTACAACGAGTCGCGCCCGCACAGTTCGCTCCGTTATCAAACGCCTGCTGCCTTCGCAGCAGCCTATTCAACCCCGGCGATGGCCTAACATAGCGACTGGCACTAAAAATAGGGGCAGGTCAGTATGTATCGCAACATTTGACACGATCACGGCTGTAGCCAGAAAGGGCGCAGTCAAGAGCATATCAAATGGGCGCATGCTATACCTCGTCATGAGCGATGAGGGTAGGGCTGCACTGCGGGCTGAAATTAGCCCGCGTCGGGAAGCTCTTGCTCCATGCGCTTGCCAAACTCTTCGGCGATCTTCTTGACCTCGGGAAACTGCTCGGCCACGAAGTCCCAGGCCTGCGGGAAGAAGTCGTAGATCGGCTCGTAGAGCGCCGACGTCTCGATGGTCGGCTTGCCCGGCAGTTCCACGTAGCTGAGCGCGAACAGCAACAGGCTCATGGCAAGCGCGGCCTTGATCGCGCCGAGGCCAGCCCCGAACAGCCGGTTCACCGACGACAGCTTGAGGGCGCCGATGATGCCTTCTACGGCCCGCGTGAGCGTGAAGAACACCAGCTGCACGGCCAGCACAATGAGCACGAAGCCCACAATGGGACCAAGCTGCGGTGAAATGCCCAGACTCGCCACGGCGATGTCGCCCACCTTGTGCATGAGCTGGCTGCCAAGCACAATGGCCAGGAGCAAGCCCACGACGCCCGCTACCTGCCGTACCAGCCCGGAGGAGTAGCCGCGGATGAGTCCCCCGCCCAAGATGATGAGGATGGCGATGTCGAGGACGTTCATGGCGGTGGTAGGCTGGTGGATGGTGGCCAGTAGGCGATCAGTTGCCCGTGAGCGCCGCCCGGACGGCGACCTGGACGCGCTTCCCGTCGGCTTGGCCTTTCATGGCTTGCATGGCCTTGCCCATCACGGCGCCCATCTGCTTCATCGAGGTCGCGCCCACCTCGGCAACAATCGCATCGACCACGCTACGGATCTTCTCGTCGGTAAGTTGCTCGGGGAGGTACGCTTCGATGACGACCAGCTCTTCGCGCTCTTTGCTGGCCAGATCCTCGCGCCCCGCCGCGTCGTATTGCTCGATGGCATCGCGGCGGCGTTTGGCCTGCTTCTGCAGCACCTCTACCTCCTGCGCCTGCGTCAGCTCGGCCTCGCCGCCTGTGCGCATCGCGATCTCGCGCTCCATGATCGCCGACTTCAGCGAGCGGATGGTGCGGAGCTTCACTTGGTCCTTGGCCCGCATGGCGTCCTTGAGGTCGGCCATGAGGGTGTCTTTGATTTCTGCCATCGTTTTGGAATACCTTCGGTTGCGTGGCGCCGCAAACGAGTGCGTGTAGAGCGTGTTTCCCGCATGCGCCAAGCCCTCCTGCCCTCTTTCCTTCGCCTGGAACGCCTGTGTCAACGCCCTTCGACCACGCCCGTCAGCTGTACGAATCGTGGGAGACGACCACGACATCCGAAGCGCGTCAAGCGTTGGAGGATGAGTTGGCCCAGTTCGACGAGCGCACGAACGATCCGACGGGCGAACCAGCCTATCTCCGCGGGCTCATCGCTTACGATCCAAACTTCGACTCAGAAGTCCAAGCTGGGGAGCCGACTCTCGCTGAACTCTCACGGGCTTTACAGCTCTTCGAGCGGGCGATACAGCTTAATCCCAATCACTATATGGCGCGGATGTACGCCGGTCACTGCCTGCACGACCAGAAGCACTATGCCGAGGCGCTGATCGTGTATGAGCAGGTGGATGTGGAGCGCTTACGCGCCGACTACCCGCTGTGGCGCTACGTGAAGTGGCTGGAGTTGAAGGTCGAGTGTCTGATGCGCACGGAGCGGCAGGAGGAAGCACTGGCCCTCCTCGCTCAAGTGCTTGCGTACTACGAAACAGAACCGCCCGAGGAGCTGGCCTACCCCGTCGAAGCACTCCGCTGCTTACCCACTGATCACCCGATGGCGCGGCGTTTGCTAGCGCTGCAAGCATAGCCCAAGACGCACTCGTACCACGTGCCCTGTCTCAGATCCGTCCTACAAACCCGCGCAAACCGTCATGCTGACCACACTCGCTCCCACTTGGCTCTGGATCGCCCTCGCGGCCGTGATCGGCTTTCTTATCGGCTGGTGGCTGCGCAACCGACGGCTGAAGCGATACCGCATGGAGCTTGCGCAGCACCAAGCCCAACTGGGCCAACACCAGCAGCAACACCAAGCGCTGCAGGCTGAGTACGACGTGCTGGTCCGGCGGCATGCCGACTGCAACAGCTCGCATCAACAACTGCGGGGCCTGCTAGAACAGGCGGAGCAACGCGCTGCCAAGGCGGTGCAGCAACACCAAGCCTTGCAGACCAGCATTGGCGTCAAACTCACCGAGCACCAGCAGCACGCGTCACAGCGCGAGGCTGAGTTGCAGAGATCCGTGCGCGAGTTGCAGACCGCCATGGCGCGCGCCGAAAGCACTGGACAGCAGGCGTTGGAAGAGGCCAGGCGGAGCGCCGCAACAGCTATCGCAGAGCGTGATGCGCTACAGCAAACCCTCGAGCAGCAAGCCACACGCTACGACCAGCACCTCAACCGCATGACCACCGAGTTGCGCACGGCAGAGGCCACGGTAGCCGCGTTGCAGGTCCGCCAGACAGACCTGCGCACGCTCGAAGCTGAGCGTGACGCGTTGCAACATGCGGCGGATGAAGTGCAACTGGCCTACCAAGAGAGCTTGCGGCAACTCCAGGCCAAACTAGATGCTACCGCGCGAGACTTGGCAGCCTGCCGAGAGGCTGCGCGCCGCGTGCCGAAGCGTGAGATTGCGCTGCCCGTCTTTGCGCCCCTCGCCGCCGCTGGCATCCCTACGGGGACGTACGAAGGCCGCGACGACCTCCAACGCATCAAAGGCGTCGGCCCGTTTCTGGAGCGCAAGCTGCACGACTTCGGCATCTTCACGTTCCGCCAGATTGCAGCGCTCAAACCCGCCGTCGTCGATCAGCTGGGCGAGACGTTCGGCTCGTTCAAAGACCGCATCATCCGCGAGGGCTGGGTCGAGCAAGCAGAAAGACTCATGGCAGAGCGCACGGGCTGAATGTTCGGCGCTCCCACCTAGCGCAGCACCAGCCGTATCGCTAGCACACCGAGGCTGACCTGCATCGTCCCCAATGCGATGCCCGAGTAGCTGTCGAAGCGCTCGATGTCGTTGATGAAGCGCGGATCGCCGTTTTCGGCATGGTCCTCAAAGCGGCGGTCGGCTTTGAACTTGTAGTGGACCGCCAGCGAGCCTGCGACGAGCGCCGTGCCCAGCGCGGCCGCCTCGATCCAGCGACGGGGCTTGCGGGGCTCGTTCCAGCTCACCGTGTGCCCCGGCTGCTCCCCCATCGATGGCATGCGCTGCAGCGTCACGTTGTGACGGTTCCAGATGCGCTCGGCGTCCAACGCGACCGTGCGGCGGCCATAGCCCGGCGCCTCCACCACCAGCTCGCCAGCGAGCGCGTCTTCACTGACATGCAATAACGGTGTTACCCCCAGCAGCTGCCGCTCGGCACCGTCGCGCACGTACACCATCGCGCCGTACGGAAACGACTCGACCTGGTAGTAGAACGGAAAGTCGAGGGCCAGTTGCAGCGTGTCGGTCGCCGTCGCAGCATCGACCGTGTGGCGCAGCACATCCATCGACCACGAGGCGCGCTCCGGCGGCACCAGGCGGACGAGCGCGGGCCATGCTTCCAGCGCGAACGGGCCTTCGCCGACAGTCCCCAGGGCTTCATCGTCGGCATACACCACGGCGTCGGGCATGTTGGACTGGACGTGGAGCACGGATTGCGCGAGCGCACCGAGTGGGCATAGCACGCCGAGTATTCCAGCAGCAAGCAGCGTGTTCAGCCATCTTCTAGCGGGCATCGGCAACCTCCTCGGCGGTACGTGTGGCAAAGCGGTAGATGTGTTGCGGCTCGCACAGGACAATCACGCTGTCGTCGTAGGCGGCAATGGCGGTCTTGATGCGCCCCTTTACTTCGTGCTCTTCCAGCATGGCGCCCGTGTCGCGGTCCAGTACGTACAGCTGCTTCCCGAGCGAGCCCACAAACACGTGATCCTGTGTGATGAGCGGGGCCGCGCTGATGGCATCGGGGCTGGCAAACGACCACAGCACAACGCCCGACTGCGGGTCGTGCGCCTCTACCAGCCCGTCAGTGGTAGCGGTGACAACCATGTCGTTGGCAGCGGCAGGCGTGGCGAAGCGGATGGTGGAGTCGGGCAGCGTGCGATGCCAGCGCTTGGCGCCCGTCGCGGCGTCCAGCACCACCAGCGAGCCGCGCGTGGTAGGCACGTACACGGCGTCATCAGTCAGCGCGGGCGCTTGGTAGATGGGGGCGCCGACCTGCATATCCCACCGGATGTTGCCTGTCGCCGCGTCGATGCGGTAAACGCGGCCATCGATGTCAGTGGCGATCAGGTGGCCATCATTGGTGAGGCGCAACGGCGCCTTGACGCCTGTCGGATCCTCTTCGGAGCCTATCTCGATGGACCACACCTCGTCGCCCGTGGCTTGTTGGTGGGCGCGGATGGTCCCGAAGAGGTCGGCCGTGAGGATCAGGTCGTCGTGGAGCACGATGCCCGCGTCCGACGGCTCGGCGCGGCGGCGCCACTCGGTGCGGCCCTTCTGCATGTCGTAGGCGAAGACTTTGCGGCGCCCTTTGGTCGAGGCGAGGTACAGGTAGCGCCCGTCCGTCATCGTGGCCGACTCCACGCTCTCGCCAAACTCTTCCAAGCCGAGCTTCTTGCCGGTCTCGGCGTCGACAGCGTGGACTTCGCCTTTGCGGTTGCTGATGAAGATGACCTTGCCCGACACCATCAGCGCTTCGGGGCCAAAGCCCGCACCGCCGTTGTAGCGCCAGACCTCCTCCAGCGGCAGCTGTATGGCGACATCGACCTGGCCCGACTGCCGCCATGACTCGGGCGGCGCATCGCGATCCAACTGCAGCGTGTCGATCTGTAGCGAGCTGCACCCGGCCACAACCAGGACCACCGCCATCCATCCCATCCTTCGCATGCGCGCCCCCATCAGAAGTTGTAGCCGAAGAAGAACTGGCGGAAGACCTTGTCCTGGCGCTCGAAGCCGTCGCGGTAGCGGCGCCCGTAGTCGTAACGCAGCACGATGCCGCCGAACAGGTTCATCCGCAGCCCGACGCCTGCCGAGCCCAGCGTCTCGCCCGCGAATAGGTTGCGGTCGCGGCTGAAGTTGTTGCGTGCCTCGGCGTCGTCGAAGCCGCCCTCCGCGTTGCGGTAGTCTTCGCGGAAATACTCATCGTTCCAGGCATGCGCTGCGTCGAAGAAGAGCGCGCCCTTGATGTTGACGATGCCGAACGGTTGCAGGAACGGCAGGATCAGCCCCGGGAAGTCGACGAGCGGGAAGCGCAGCTCGTGTGAGGTGAACCACATCTTCTGCCCGCGCACATCGAAGAAGCCAAAGCCGCGCAGGTCCCAGCTGCCACCGGCCACGTAGAGCCGCGACTCGCGCCCGAAGTTCATGCGCGCCTGCCCCCACGAGGCGAATGTTACGCGAGGCGCGATACGCCAGTAGTTGCGCACGTCGCCAATGAGCGAGTAGTAGCTCACATTGGAGTTGAGCACGTCGGTGGTGTAGGCCAGCGTGAAGCTGCTGCGGCGCCCCTGGATAGGACCGTTGTATGAGTAGAGCGCGTTGTCGTGCGTGAGCGAGATGCTGTTCGAGAGCAGCAGCGCTTGCCGGTCGATCTGCCGGATCGGGATGTTCTTGTCGCTCCAGCTGAGCGACGTGTTGAGCTCGATGCGGCGAAACATGGAGAGCGGGTAGCTGACCATGCCCTGGGCGCCCCAGATAGTCTCGGTGAAGAGCGGGAATTCGCTCGGTGCATCGGGGTCGGTGATGTCGTAGCGCAGCCCGCCGAAGCGGTAGATGCCGTAGCCGAAGTTAGCGCGGCCGTTCAAGTGGTACCGCGACACCATGGCGCTGAAGCTCTCCAGGAAGTCGCGGTTGCCTGCCGTGCCCGTGTTGAAGACGGTCGCGTAGATGAACTCGTCGCCCAACATGTCGGAGAAGGCCACCATCGCGCCGCCCGTGGTGCCCAGAACCGGGTTCTGGCTCAGCGCGCCTTGGGCGATGTCGAGCTGGTACTTGCGGCGGTAGCGGACGCGCTCCGTGCCCAGGTCTTCCCCTTCAGTACGCTCAAACGCCCAGCGCTCACCCGTGTCGGTCAGGTCCACCCGCTCCGTGTTCTTTGGCGCGGCGATCAGCGCATCCACGTCGTCGAGTTGGCGGACGGTGAAGCGGAACTGCTCGAAGCTGGCAAAGATGACGTTGCCGTCGTCGGTCCACTGGGGATCAAACGTAGCCGACGTCACCTTCGTCAGCCGATGCAGCGTGCGGCGCCCTTGGAAGACGGGCTTCGTGTCGACCAGTGCCGTCGAGGCGATCTGCGGCCCCGAGGGCGGGCTCATGTCGGCCACCCAGATGTCCTGTGCGCTCCAGCGACCGTCGTGCTCGGGCACGGCGCTCGTGAACATCAGGTGTTGCCCATCCGGGCTCCACGTCGGCGCGAAGTCCTTGCGTTGGCCGTACGTCACGTACTCGATATGGCCGTCGGTGAGGTCGTAGATGAACAGATTGTAGTACCCGTGATGCCCCACCGCCGTCCGGTCCGATGTGAACGCGATGTAGCGACCATCGGGGCTCCACGCGGGGTCGCGCACATCGTAATGGTCGTCGGTCAGCTTGCGCAGGGCAGCTGTCTGGGTGTCGTACGTGTAGAGGTCGGCGAAGCCGCTCTGATCGATGGACATGAAGGCGAGGCCCGTGCCATCGGGGTTCCAGGCGGGCGAGTAGATGGCGATGAGGTCGTCGAACTCATAGGTGGCTAGCATCTTGTCGGCCTCCAGGTCAAAGACGTGCACCACATCGCGGGCGCCGCTCTTGGTGACGAACGCGAGTTTGCCATCTTCCGAGACATCCATCTGGCTCTCGAACAGGTGGAACGCCTCGAAACGGTTGTCGCGCTCGCCCCGGATGAGCACCTTCGCCTTGCCCGCAGGCACAAACGCGGTGTCCACCTCGACGGCGAACACGTTGGAGTAGCTGCCCTCGTTGCCCGTGTAGATGACCTTGCGCGTGCCGTCGTTGTAGCGGTAGTAGACGGGCTTGGACGCGAAGCCACGGTACGACAGCCCGTCGGCAATGAGCGAGGGCGCGTCGGCCTCCTGCAGGCGCGGGTAGTAGATCTTGCGCATCCACTTGTCCCAGCGGTCGGCGGTGACCAGGAAGTCCTCTTGCAGCGTGATCTCGGTGACGCGGCGGAAGTCGCGGTCGCGCCACAGGTTTTCCATCATCTCCAGAATCTTCTCCTCGCCATAGGTCTCCGAGATGAACCGGAAGAACGCCTCGCCCTGCTTGTACATCTGGTACGAGCCGCTGATGCGGTACATGTTCTCCAGCGGCACGAACATGTTGGAGAAGAGCGCATCGCGGATCACCATCTCGTGCTGGTGTTCGGCGGGTCCCGACCAGTACTCGGCGATGCCCTCGGTGAACCAGAGCGGCAGGAAGCGGTCGGTAGGCACACGGTGGTCGCGCAGCACGCGGATGACCTTAGCGTAGGTGAAGACGTGGACCATCTCGTGGCGCACCACCCGCTTGAACTGGTGGATGTTGCCGTTGGCGGGGATGACCACGCGGCCCTTGAGGAACTCGAAGAAGCCGCCCACGCCGTCGGGGATGAAGCCAGGCGTCACGTTGGTCTGCTTGAAGTGCAGGTTAGACGCGTAGAAGATCATCGGCACCCGGTGGTTGAGCGACGTGTTGAAGCGGTGCTCCAGCTCGTCGTACACCTCCTCGGCGAAGCTGGCGCCGTACTCGGCCAGCTCCTGCATCTCCGGGTAGTAGTAGATGTCGAAATGCTCGGTCTTGAGGATTTGCCAGTCGAAGTCGTCGTACTGGATTTTATTCCGACCGAAGTGATAGAGCCCATACTGTGCGATGGCGGCTTGATCGCTCCAAACGAACGCCACGATCAGCAGGGCAAGCCAACGATGCGCCTTCATGCTCGTCTCCCAATCCCCGAAAAGCGGTGGTTTTGGCGCAGCCTGCGGTGGTCTTCGCCGCGCCTTCATGTGCAGTGGTACAAGATACCTCAGCACAGTTCCGATGTAAGGGCAATTTTTAGGTATCGGACCAGGTTACTTCCCGGCATCAAGCAGAGCCTGCACGGTCACACCGATGTCGCGGGCGATTTTCCGCAGCAGGGATGGCGAAATGTCTCGACCTTTGTGAACGGGTACTGTCGTTCTTCTGCCGTCGGCGTGCCGAAACTGCTTGTGTGAGCCCCGTTGGCGTACCTCTGCAAAGCCGAGTGCTTGGAGCAGTAGGATAACCTGACGCGCCGACAAGACGGGAAGGTGGCCCATGGCTCAGGCTGCGACAGCGACCAACTGCGTTCCGACAAACTCGCCTTCCAGTTCGGGCTCGCCGTCTTCCAGTAGCATCTCGATCACTTCACGCATGTTGGCCTGTAGTTCATCTAGCGTTTCGGCTTGCGAGTGCGCACCGGGAAACCCAGGGACATAGCCGACAAGTAGGTCAGTATCGGGGTCACGCTCAATGACAAAAGTGTAGGTGCGCATGGGTTGTCTCATCGACCTCAAGGGCATAAGGCGTCGGTCTCAGCCGCGCCTTCACGTGCAGTGGTACAAGATACCCCGCCACGGTTCCGATGTAAGGACATTTTACAGGTATCGGCGAGTCGGGACAAGCGGAAACCTACGCTGCTCTACAGGGTCTTCACACGTGTACCTATACGCACTGGCGCTCATGGCGAAGAAGCTCACCATTACCATTGATGAGGCTGTGTACGATGGCCTTTACCGAGTAGCTGGCCCGCGGCGTATCAGTCAGTTCATAGAGCGCTTGGTGCGCCCACATGTGTTGGACCTCGACGCTGCCTATGCTGAGATGGCACAGGACGAAGAGCATGACGCTGAGGCACTGGAGTGGTTAGAAGCACTCTTTGAGGATTTTGAGGACGCGTCATGAGGCGCGTTGCCTGTTCAGAACACAATAGGCGGCAGGTGCGCGTCTCCGATGAGGCCGCTTTCGCGTCGGATCTCGGCGCCGCGCTCGCGTAGCTCAGACACGCTCTCGACACCGACTAGCCGCATGGCGCGCTCGAACTCGGTTTTAAGGATGGCGAAGGCGCGATCCAGGCCGGGGCGGCCGCCGGCGCCGAGGCCGGCGATGGTCACGCGACCAAGGCCAACGGCTTTCACGCCGTACGACAGCGCGATGAGC
>JBCDJT010000170.1:0-9358 GCA_038747545.1 Bacteroidota bacterium | reverse complement strand
GTGGATGCCTGCGGTCGTTCCCAGATAGAGCTGACCGTTGTGGCGGCCCATCGTCAAAGGGGCACCCCACATGCCATTCTCTGCATCGTAGTAGGTGAACGGCGCACTGATCTCGGCGCGGGTGATGCCGCTGTCCTGGCCCAGCCACAGGTTTCCAGCCTGATCTTCGTACGGCACGTATACGGTGTTGTCCACCAGCCCATCGTCTTCGCGCAAGTGCTGCAGGAGCGCGCCGTCCCGGTCAATCACAACCACGCCCTCGGAGATCGTGCCAAGCGCGATACGCCCGCCGGAGAGCACAGCGCCCGGTTGATAGAGCACAGCGTCTGCAAGGATGGCGGCGGCCTCGGTGGCAAAGCGCTCGAACGTTTGCCCATCGTAGGCAAACAGCCCGTCTGCTCGCGTGCCCACGAGCATCCGCCCGTCGTCGAGGGGTAGCAGTACAGACGTGTCTATCTCAGCGAAGCGTTCGCCAGCGGGTACGAGTTCGAGTGTGTCGCTGCGGGGATCTCCGTTGGCGCCGCGGACCATGCGCATCAGACCGTATCCGTGGTGGCGGATGTACAAGGTGCCATGGACGACGGCGCTCATGTGGTAGCTGGTCTCGGCGGGCCACGCCTGCATGCGCTCGCCGTCCCAGCGGAAGAGCGCGGTGTCGCTGGTGAAGTACACGCCGTCGGGGCTGGCGTGCATCTCCCAGATGTCGGTGAAGTCGCGGTGGGCCTCGGGGATTTCATCGCGGAGCGACACGAACGTCATCTGCCCCACGCTGTCGGCGGCGAGGTAGCCGAGGTCTCTGACGGCGCCGACCCAGATGCGCCCGGAGGCATCGCGGGCGAGCGAGCGCACGTCGCGCTTGTTCGACATCAGGAGCAGTTCCCACGATAGCCCGTCGTAGGTGAGGAGGCCACTGCCGTTGCCGAAGTAGAGCACGCCCTGCTCGTCTTCCACCACCGCCCATGTCTGCTCGTGTGCGCCGTACTCCGCTGGGCGAAAGGTCGTGGTGAACGGACGACCCGCTTCGGCATTGCGGTCGGTTGACGTGAGCGCCTGGGCTTGGATGGCGGGCGCCCAGAGCAGCATCCACAAGCCAACCATGAAGGTAACCAGCAGCGCGTTTCCGATGCTCAAACCTTGCACGAGTCTTACCGTGTCCATCGCTCGCATGCTGGCTGACGGCCTCATGAAGTGTGCTCCGTCGGGAGTACGACGCTGAACGTGGTGCCTTTGCTGGGGGCGCTCTCGACGCTCATGGTGCCGCCGTGGCCTTGCGTCACGATATCGTAGCTGAGCGACAGGCCGAGGCCCGTGCCGCTGCCCGCGGGCTTCGTGGTGAAGAACGGCTCGAACACTTTCTCGCGCACGGCCTCGGGCATACCTGGTCCGTTATCCGAGACGCGGATCTCGACGTGGCCGTTTTGCCGCTCGGTGCTGACCGTCACGGTCGGCTCGGGCGTCTGCGCCTCCAACATGGCGTCGAAGGCATTGCCCACGAGGTTCAGGATCACACGACCGAGGTCTTGTGGGATAACAGCGAGGGACCCAACCTCCTCGCTGAGTTGCCGCGTGATCTCGATGCTGAAGTCGGGCGTGGTGGCGCGCTTGCCGTGGTAGGCCAGGTCCACGTGCTCGGCGACCAGCGCGTTGAGATCGACGCTGCGCTTCTCGCCTGAGTCTGAACGGGCGTGCGCCATCATGCTCTTGACGATGCCGTCGGCGCGCTTGCCGTGGCGGGCTATCATGGCAGCGTTCTGCTTTAGGTCTACCAGCAGATCGTCGAGCTTGCCGAGGACGTCGGGATGGTCTTCGAGGTCCTCGCGCAGTTCGTCGGTGAGCTCTTCGTTCACCTCGGCGAAGTTGTTGATGAAGTTAAGCGGGTTCTTGATCTCGTGCGCGATCCCTGCCGTGAGCGCACCGAGCGACGCCATCTTCTCCTGCTGCACGAGCTGCGCCTGCGTCTCCTTGAGGTGATGGACGGCGCGCTCGAGGTCGGCGCTCTGGGCGGAGATAGCGTCGTTGCGGTCGCGCAGGTGCTCCAGCAGTTGCGTCTTGATGAATGCCGAGCGGACGTGCTCGCGGAGGCCTTCGAGCAGTTCCACATCGCGGGCGTCGAAGGCATCCGGGCGCGTCATGTTGTCGAAGATGAAGTAGCCCGTGGTGCGGCCGTCTGTGCGGATGCGGAGCACCATGAACGACGCAGGCAGGCCGAAGGCCGCGAAGCGCTCGTTGCCTGGCCGCTGCTCCAGATCCTTCGCCACGAAGATGTCCTCGGCCACCTCCTCGGCCTGGTGCATGTACCGCGCCTCGGCTTCGGCCTCTGTCAAACGAATCTCCTGAATCTGCTCCAGGTCCCACCCCACCGTGGCGCGGAAGGTGAAGGCCTCGTGCTCCGGCGCATACACGAGCGCCGTGGCCTTCTCGACGCCAGGGATCGCGCGCGCCTCGGCCAGGATGGTGTGCAGCAGCCGACGGAAGCTGGTTTCCTGGTTGATGGAGGCGACGATGCTGTGGCTCTGTTCGAGCAAGGCGTGTGTCTTTTCGAGCTGCCGCGCTTGCTCCAGCTCGCGGACTTGCGCCTGTGCGCGCTCCTGGGCTTCCACCCGCTTACGCAGGAGCTGCGCGCCGCCATACACCGCGCCCGCCAGCAATCCGCCATAGATGAGGTAGGCCCACCACGTTTGCCACCACGGTGGCAGGATGGTCAGTTCGAGCGCGACGCCCTCCTCGTTCCAGACGCCGTCGCCGTTGGCAGCCTTGGCGCGGAAGGTGTACGTGCCCGGCGCCAAGTTGGTGTACGTGCTCGTGCGCTGCGTGCCCGCCTCCACCCAGTCGGCGTCGAAGCCGTCGAGGCGGTAGGCGTACGTGTTCTGCTCGGGGTCGGCGAAGTGCAGGCCCACGAAGTCGAAGGTGACTTCGTTTTGATCGTGGCGCAGGGTGATGGCTTCGGTGTCGGCGAGGGCGGCTTGAAGGGGCCAGTCTGAGCCGACTTTCACGGACTCGTTGAACAGCTTGAAGTCCGTGAGCGCCACTTGCGGCGCGACGGTGTTGATGGAGAGGCGCTCGGGGATAAAGGCCGTCACGCCGAAGTTGCTGCCAAAGTAGAGCACGCCGCCTGCTCCCTTGGCGAAGGCGAACTCGCTGTACTCCAGCGCAATCAGCCCGTCGTCCAGGCCGTAGGCGCGTATGTCCTCCGTCTCGGGGTTGTAGTTCACCAGGCCGCCATTGGTGCTGAGCCAGAACGTACCGCTGTCGTCCTCCATCAACGCGTAGATCGTGTCGTTGGGCAGACCGTTGGCGGTATTTACGTGGTGCGTAGCAGTACCTGTGGCGATGTCGTAGCGACTGATCCCCGCATTAATGGTAGAAACCCACAGCGCACCGGGGTCTCGTTCGGACTCCAGCAAGGCAACCAAGGCGTTGCTGGCGATGGTCGTCGGATCCGCGGGGTCGTGTGCTCCGACGAGCGTGGCCTGCCCATCGGGATCGCGGCGGATGAGGCCGTCGCGGCTGGCCAGCCACAAGGTCCCATCGGTCCATTCCACCATATCAGCGATAAACGGCTCCCGCGGCAATCCCTCCACATTGAGCGTGATATGCTCAACGGTCTCTGTCCTCAGATCGAGGCGCGTAAGCCCCGTTTCTCCCAATCCGACGCCCCAGATGATGTTCGGCTCATTGACTGAGCGTTCCAAGTTGGCGTACCTGCGCCCGGGCGTATCGATGCTCAGCACAGCGCCCGTGGTGGGGTCGATCCGAGCAATCCGCTCCGTACCGCCCACCCAAACCCGGCCTTCATCGTCCTCTACGATGCCATAGATGGGGTTGCTAAAGATGCCAACATCGCCGTTTCCTTGCGACTCATACCGCGCGACGTCTCCTGTGGCGAGGTCTACGCGGCTCAGCGCGCCCAGCCCAATCGTCGTGGCGGTGCTCACCCAGAGGTGCCCGCTCCGGTCCTCGTACATTCCCCACACCGTCCCTTGGGCGATGCTGTTGCGATCCGCACTGTCGTGGCGCAGATGCGCAAAGTTCACCGCGCCCACATTGAAGTGGCTCAAGCCTTGGTCGCCTGTTCCTACCCAGACGGTGCCTGTACGGTCGAGGAACAGGGTCTGCACGAAGGATGAAGACAGGCTGTTGGGGTCGCGCTCGTCTGGCTCGTAGACGGTGTATGTTTCCGTGCGTATATCGAACCGCACAAGGCCTGTGCGTGGCCCGGCTGCCCAGAGGATATCGGGTTGGTCGGGGTCTGGAACGATCTCGTGCAGCAGGTTCTCTGGCCCATCGGCGGGCGTGATGATGGGGAAGCGCTCCACCTCGCCACTCGCCATATCGAGCCGTGCCAGGCCGCGCCCTGTAGCCAACCACACCACGCTGGTCTCGCCTGTCGGATGGTAATGGCTGACAACGTTCTGCGGCGATCGGTAGCGTGTCTCTACGCCTAGCTCATGGAGATAGCGGGTGACTTCACCGGTGAAAGGATTGATGCGGTTTGTGCCGTTGGCGGACCCGGCCCACACAAACCCCTCGGTATCTTCGGTGATGAAAAAGATACTGTCGCTCCCCAGCGTGGTGGAATCGTCAGGGTCGTGGCGGAAGTGCTCAAAACGCCCGGGGGCATCAGCCCGCATGCGATTGAGGCCCTCGTTGAACGTTCCCACCCATAGGTCGCCACGCGAGTCCTCGTACACGAACGCAGTACCGTCTGAGGAGAGGCTGGTGGAGTCAGCGGGGTCGTGGCGGTAGGTCGTGAACGTGTCGGTCGCCCGGTCGAGGCGGCTGACGCCCGCGGCATCGTTGGCTACCCAGATGTCGCCATTGGCCGCCTCGGCCACACCCCACACCCAGCTGGTAGGCATCGAGGTAGTATCGAACGGCACCTTGCTATAGACCTTGAACGAGTAGCCGTCATAGCGATGCAGGCCGCCTTGCGTGGCGAACCAGAGGAACCCCTGAGAGTCCTGCATCATGTCGTTCAGCGACTGCTGCGCAAGGCCATCTGCCATCTTGAGATGCTCGAACCGCAGCGACGGCGCCTCGCTTGCCAGCGGTCCCGTCTCGTTCTGCTGGATCAGGTCTTGTGCCGCCGCGCTACCCGCCCAGAAGGCCATCAGCAGCCACGTCAGCAGTACACGCGTGGTGTTCATTCGCAAGCACATGATGTAAGCCCGTGGTGTGGGGTGGATCTGGATAATAGGGCGGCGTGGCATCGTATGTTGAGATGATAGGCTCGGGGGCGTGACGGTTGCCTCATTGCCCGGTTCACCCGTATCACACCGGAGGAGTTGGAGGCACGCCCGCTCGGCACGTGGCGCGACCGCGTGGACGTCACCGGTGATTTTGGCACGTTGCCCGATGAGACCGTTGACTCATTATGCACACGCGTGGATAGGAGGGCGAGCGAGGGTTTTCATGGCCGAACCGTGTTGGCCGCGGGTAGCCTAATGGCGAAGGCAGCCCCATCACCTACTGCACTCTCCACCGTCATCGTGCCGCCGTGCCCCTGTGTGATGATGTCATAGCTGAGCGATAAGCCCAACCCGGTACCCTGCCCAGTTGGCTTCGTCGTAAAGAACGGCTCGAACACCTTCGCCTGCACCGACTCCGGCATCCCTGGCCCGTTGTCGGCCACGCGAATCGCTATGTGGTCACCGTGGCGCTGCGTCGTGACGCTAACCGTGGCATCTGCAATGCCTTCCATTGCGTCAAAGGCGTTGCTAAGCAGGTTGAGCACCACGCGGCCGAGGTCTTGCGGCAGCACGGTCACTTCGCCCACGGCCTCGTCGAAATCGCGCTTGATCTCTACG
Organism: Bacteroidota bacterium; assembly: GCA_038747545.1. Classification (GTDB taxonomy): domain Bacteria; phylum Bacteroidota; class Rhodothermia; order Rhodothermales; family JBCCMF01; genus JBCCMF01. Next base: position 3,551 of record JBCDJT010000170.1, on the reverse strand, counting down.
CTGAAACCCGGCACGGTGGCGCGTTTACCGTGATAGGCGAGGTCGATGTGCTCACCGATGAGTGCATTCAGGTTCACCGCCTGCTTCTCCCCGCCGCCCGAGCGGGCATGCGCCATCATGCTCTTGACGATGCCGTCGGCGCGTTTGCCGTGCTGGGCAATGATCGCCGCGTTCTGCTTCAAGTCGTCCAGCAGGTCGTCAATGGCGGCGAGGGCATCGGGGTGGCCGGCGAGGTCGTCGCGCAGGTCGTCAGCGAGTTCTTCGTTGACCTCGGCGAAGTTGTTGATGAAGTTGAGCGGGTTCTTGATCTCATGCGCGATGCCCGCGGTGAGCGCGCCGAGCGACGCCATCTTCTCCTGCTGAATGAGTTGGGCCTGTGTCGCCTTCAGTTGTTCGTGCGATTGATTGAGTTCAGCATAGGCCTTCTCGATTTCGCGTGCCTGTTCCAGCTCTCGTTCCCGAGCTCGTTCACGCTCTTTTCGGAGGAGCCGTTTGCGCTGTGCTTGCGTCACGCCCCTGAAGGCCGCCCCCAGCATGGCCACATATGCGAGATAGGCCCAAGGCGCTTGCCACCATGGTTTCCGAATGGTCATGTCGAGACGCGCCGGTTGTTCACTCCACACACCATCGCTATTGGCAACCCTCACCTCGAAGGTGTAGCGCCCAGGCGGAAGATTCGTATACGTGGCCGTACGAAGCGACGTCGGCGCACGCCAACCATCGTCATAACCGACTAAGCGATATTGGTACTGATTCGCTGAAGGGTCTGCGTAGTGTAGGCCCACATACTCAAACGTCAACTCGTTCTCATCGTGGCGCAACGCCTTGAGTGATGCCTCGCTAATCGCCTCAGCCAAGCGTTCACCAAAGAGGCGGACGTTGTCTATGTGTACTTGAGGTGCCAAGCTGACTTCAGGCAGATCAGCTGCGTCTAGACTGACGAGGCCGTTCATATTCCCCCAATACAGCGTCCCACTCTCATGCTGTGCTACAGCCGTAGTGAATCCTCCAAGCGGCAGCCCGTGTCTTCGCCCAAACTCTCGTACATAGCCGGTACCAAGCTCAAAACGGACCAATCGTCCCGTGGCCAGTCCGAGCCATAGTATGCCACTCGGTGCTTCGTACAGACTTTGTACCGAGGCTATGTCCAATAGCTTCTCCAGATTGTCGATCCGTGCAGAATCATCCCCTTCTGAAACCACGCCTGCCTGATACAATGCTGACTCGGTAGCCCACAAGAGTACACCTTCTTGTCCCGCCCAAAGCGCGAGGATCGCTTGCTGGGCCTCAGCCCATGACTGCGAAGCAGTCCGCAGTTCACCCACGCTTCGGTCTACATACTTCAACCCCGTTTCGGTACCTACCCAAACCACACCGTTCGGCGCCTCAGCTAAAGCCGTGACGATATTATCATCGAGAGGTACCTCATCGCCTACTCCAAAGACGTAGGACTCGAAGCCGTCTGTGGTGGAGTCATAGCGATTGACGCCATCGCCATACGAACCAATCCATAGGCTTCCATCTCGGCCTTCGAGCAGCTTTTGCACCAGACTCGTTCGCAGTGACGTGCTATCTCCATCCACTGGTTCGTACGACAGGATACGCTGCACACCTAGATCTAGACGATCCAAACCCGCCCCGAGCATGCCCACCCAGACCACCCCATCACGCGTTTCGATAACGGCTGTGGTGCTCTGATCCGTGATGCGCAATTCAGCCTCCCCATTGGCCGTGTACTGCGTTACGTTTCCAGAAGCAGGATCATAGCGGTTTAGTCCCATCTCAAACGTCGTAGCCCACACGGCACCCTGCGCTCCCACGTGAAGACCAGTGATGTGGTTTTGGCTCAGGCTACTGGCATCGCCCGCCTGATGCGTGATGACCTGAAAAACCTCCGAGGATGGATCGAATACATTAAGGCCGCCACCTAGGGTACTCACCCAAATCATCCCATCACGCGACACATAGACCCGACGCACATCGTCATGACTTAGGCTTGACGACTCTTGCGGGTCATGCCGGTAGGCAGGTTGCCACCCCTGCTCAGGGTGCCACCGATTCAGGCCTCCTCCTAACGTAGCTACCCATAGCCCTCCATCATCCGTCGCATAAAAACCCAGGACAAAATCAGAGGTCAACCCTGTCTGCATCCCATCGCTTGCCCGATACCACTGCGAAACGCCTGTTGACCGATCTACCCGCAAAGCCCCTACCCCGGTTGCCGCCCACACACTGCGATCCTCCATCAGCACCAGATCGATCACCACATTGGACGACGGGTCGTCAGGATCGAACACGTAGCTACGCACGCTAGCCGTTTTCGGATCGACCACGACGATGCCATCGGTGAGCGTGCCAAGCCATAAGTGCCCCGATGCGTCCTCGTCAATTGCGGCCACCTCCCGTATCATACTACCGGGGTAATTCGGGCTAGGTAGCGGATAGCGATAGAACCGATTCGTAGCCGCATCATAGCGGTTCAGCCCTCCGTCGAAGGTCCCGATCCAGAGTCGTCCTTGGGCATCTCGATGGAGCGCCTCCACACCATTACCGCTAATTGTTGTGGAATCTGATGGATCGTGGCGATACTGCCGAAAGAGGCCCGTCTGTGGATCGAGATGGCTCAAGCCCGCTTCTGTACCTACCCAGAGTGTGCCATCGTCGTTGGGCTGCACCACCGTGACGCGATTCGAGACGAGGCTGGTGCTGTCGCCAGGCTGATGGCGATACGTCTGAAACGAATACCCATCGTGCCGGACTAAGCCTTGAGTAGTACCAATCCATATATAGCCTGCTCGGTCTTCAACAACGCTGTGTACTGTGTTTGAGGGCAGCCCATCCTCGACGGATAGATGCCGGAAGGCCTGGCCGTATACAGGACTGAGCCAGCTGACCATCAACAGGACGATCCAACCCGGGAGCGCATACCGACGTGACTGCATATTCCGCCCTCTAAGCTACAGGAAGAATGATTGTAAATATGGCACCCGCACCGTTCGCACTTTCAACGGACATCGTTCCGCCGTGTCCCTGCGTGATGATGTCGTAGCTCAGGCTCAACCCTAGCCCCGTACCCTGCCCGGCCGGCTTCGTCGTGAAGAACGGCTCGAACACCTTCCTGAAAAACCGAAGCAGTGTGGGACTGTCGGTGTAGCGCTCATCGCACCTCGTCCCAAACCCCGTAAACCTCGGGGCAATGAAGGCTCCGGTGTCTTCAAAGATACCCTGTCTGCGTTGCGTCCACGTTGTCCACAACTCCAGAAAGCGGCGTCTCCGTTCAGCTTCAAGGCTCGGTGTATCTGTCATTGATCCAGCGTTTGACGTGAGGCGATCATGCCACACGCTCGGCCACGAGGGCACGGATCCGCTCCTTGAGCGCACCAAAGTCGATGGGCTTGGTGATGTAGCCATCGGCAGCAGCGGCTTGCGCCTGCGCACGATACTCCGGCGACCCGTAAGCTGTCATCATGCACACGGGTACAGGCGGCGGGTTGGCTTTAATGCGGCGCAGCAACTCCAGCCCCGTCATGCCCGGCATGTTGATGTCGGAG
>JBCDJT010000169.1:0-9377 GCA_038747545.1 Bacteroidota bacterium | reverse complement strand
TATTATTGTATTGTTTTCGTCTAGATGAACACCTAATTTAATAGGTGTTGTTATTGAGTTGCACTTTGCATCATTTTCTATATCGCGGATGCCCCCATGTATACTATTAATTGATGTTATATAAATAAGACTGTAGAATGAAATTATCGCTGTTGTCTGGTTAATATGATGGCCTTCAATAAAAGCTCCGAAAATAACAAACAAGCTGGCACTCACCCCAAGGATAAGGTCGAAGAAGATCGGAAAACTAGTCTTTTTTCCATATGTGTTATAGAGTATAACAAGCAGAAAAGAAGTAACCAATATAGATAGCGAAGCGATGTCGAAGTTTATTATAGCGGCGATACTCATTGCCATTGGAGCTTGGATCAAAGCAAATAGTAATGCGGGCTTGGTCGCAATTGAGCCTCTTACGAGAGGATGGTTTTTTTTGCGTGGCTCTGTCCGGTCTAATGGTAAATCGATAACGTCATTTAAAACATATCCAAAAATATGAGCATTGAACCCAATCATCCCTATTCCTGCTAGCTGATATAGAGATAAATCAGGAGACACACTTGCTGATCCCAGCATAGGCAAAACCATCGATGGAGCAATTGCGGAAAGTCGGAATAATGCCTCAATATCTCGCCAAGTCTTAATCATTGTGTATTGAGATATAAATAAGAGGAAAAAGTGAGGCTTTGCGCTATGTAAACATTATGTGTCTAGATACGATCTGCAATATAAAGCAGCGCGAAAAATGCCCAACATGCTGTCGATAAAGAGCTTCAGGAAGCTGGTTGTGCCATATCAAGACTATGTCCGAAGATAAAAGTATATGCAGACGATGCAAGCGATGTATACCAATGCACAAGACCATCGGTGATACATTTTTTGGTAATGCTTATTATGACGTGATGTGGTATATTCGCAGACGTGCTTTGGTAGTGCTTACTATGACGTGATGTGGTATATTCGCAGACGTGCTTTCTCTAGCCCACAGCCATGCCATGATCCAGACCACACACACCTGCGCCAAATGCAACAGCCCCAACATCGTCAAGAACGGACACAATCGCTCGGGATCTCCACAGTACAAATGCAAGGACTGTGGCACATGCCGTGTGCTCGTCTTCAAACGCTCCACCGCCTACATCGACCTCGATGCGCTTGAGCGCACCTACCGCGAGCGCAATAGCTACCGCGCCACCGGACGCATCTTTGGCATCAGTGACGTGACGGTGATGAACCTGCTAAAAAAAAAAGGCCAAGGCGCTACCGCCGTTCAAGACGAGCATCATGAACGTGCCTGATGCAACCATGAAGACGCCTAAAGCAGCCATGCTGGAGCTAGACGAGGTGTTTACGTTCGTCGGATACAAGAAGAATCAGGTGCGGATCTGGGTAGCACAAGACCGAGAGACGCGCCAAGTGGTGAGCTACTACATCGGCGACGGGAGCATGGCCTCGTGCAAGGCGCTCTGGCGCAAGCTGCCGTGGCGGTACCAGAAGAGTCAGAGTTACAGCGATCTGTGGCGTAGCTACAACTGCTTACTGGATCACGAGATGGTAGGGAAAGGGGCGGGCCATATGTGCCACGTAGAGCGGTTCAACGGGGTGTTGCGTCATCGCTTCAGCCGGATGGTGCGTCGTAGTTTGTCGTTCAGCAAGAAGCTCTCGATGCTGCACTTGCACCTGAAGTGGTGGATGTACGGATACAACCTGGATATCGCATCACGTCAAATTTAGCACTACCATTTTTTGTACCAGCTAAAGCAAGACGCCCCCGCCGCAGTGAAGCAGCGAGGGCGTCTTGGAAAAGCACAGCCTGTGGGCATGGCGCCCCGAAGACCCAAAGCGCGGAGCGCGTCCCAAGACCCACAGCGAGCGGATGAGAGCGTCCCGCCCCTACCAGCCGGGCACCAACTGGAAGCCGAAGTGCGCGCCGCGCTCGGGGCGCTGGTAGGGGTACGCGTAATACACCTCCAGGATGATGTAGCCCAGCACGTTCATGCGCGCCGAGATGCCGCTGCTGACGACCGGGATGCGCTCGGAGCTGGCGCCGCGCTCGAACGTGAGCAGGTCGAACGGATTCATGCCTTCGTCCCAGGCCAGGCCCGCGTCGGTGAAGAGCGAGAGCTCGGTGGGCAGGTACGGGAAATTGACGAGGCCGAGGTCTTCGGTGCCCAGGAAGGGCACGCGCAGCTCAGCGCTGGCCATGGCATAGTGCGTACCGAACAGCCGCTCGAACTCGGCACAGCCGGAGTAGCGTGGCGTCCCTGAGGCGGGTGTACATTCGTCCTGGCCGAACGAGTTCAGGTTGTAGCCGCGGACGAAGCCCTGCGTGTTGGCGTACCCGATGAACTCGCGGGTGAAGAGCGAATTCTGATTGTCAGGGTTGTTGATGTCGGCGCCGTAGTTGCCCACGTGCAGGCCCCGCAAGGCCAGCGTCAGCGGGTTGGCAAACAGGTAGCGGCGGTAGTCGGCGGTGACCCGCGTGAAGTTCTCGGTGCCTACCGACGGCGACACCTGGAGACGGTACCGGCCGCCGCGGATGGGCGAGGTGAACCCAAACGATGAGTAGTCACCCACCAGCGCAGCCGAGGACTGGAAGAAGAACACGGGATCGGGGGCAGGCAAGCTTTCGCGCTGCCGCTGGAAGCCCAAGCCGGTCTGGATAAACGATTCAACCTCATAGTCGAAGCCGTAGCGAACCAAGCCGGTGCTCATCTCGAACCGCCGCGTCGTGGTGAACGGATACGAGGCCGTCCCACTCAGCTGGTCGATGTAGATGCGCTGCCGAACCTGCTGGTAGGCAATGCCACCGCCTGGCGCCGCACTGATACCTGAATAGCCAAAGAGCAGCGGTACACGGCCCACGTAGCCGCCGAAGTTGAGGCGGTTCTTCAGGTTCATGTAGCTGACCTGCGCGCCGATGTCTTTGAACGTGCCGTTGGCCTGACCCACCACCGTGAGGTTGTGGTTGCCCAGCATGTCGCTGAAGAAGAAGGCCACGCCGCCGTACGCCCGCGAGCCAAAGGCGCCGCCCGTAGACACGCCCACGCTGGGCGGCGCTACGTAGTCCAGCTTGAGGCGCGCGCTGTAGTCTTGGATCTCCGGGTCCATGTCAGCTGGCAGGCCCGAGAGCGGATCGCTCATGTAGTTGCCCACCAGGCCGTCGTCCACGCTGCGCGTCGGCGGCAGGATGTCGGCGATGGCTTCTCCGGCCATGTCGGTTGAGACGGGGGTGCCCACCAGCTGCTCGGGCTCAAGCGTGTACACGGGGTAGGTGCTGTTCGAGTAGACGTTGAACGCCATCCGCCCGTTCTGCGCCGCCACCGACATCGCCGGGGAGTGGCTGCTGATGCCGCTCACGCCCGTCTGGATGCTGGTGATGCGGTACGTGGTCTCGCTGACGGTGTCGTAGCGGTAGATGTCCTTGAAGCCATCCTGGTCGGAGATGAAGTACAGGCTCCGGCCATCCGGCGAGTACTGCGGGTTGTGGTGCGTCGACTGGCCGAAGGGCATCACGGTGGTGATCTCATTCGTCTCCACATCGATGATGCCGATGCGCATCGGGCTGTAGCTGAGCAGGTCGAAGCTGGTGCCGTTCTCGCCGCGGTCCGTGGTGAAGGCAATTTGCTTGCCGTCGGGCGACCACGTCGGCTGGATGTCGGCGTAGCGGTCGTTGGTCAGCTGCTGCACCATCGACGTGTTCATGTCCCATGTGTACAGGTTGCTGATGCCGCCCCGGATGCCCGAGAAGGCGATGGTCTGGCCATCGGGCGACCACGCGGGGTTGGTCATCGCGCCCACGCCGTTGACGGCAAAGCGGCGCACGATGTCGCGGCTGTCCACGTCGAAGATGGCGATCTCGTTGTCGCCGCCCGAGAACGTGACGAAGGCGAACTGCTTGCCGTCGGGTGACCACGAGCCCGCCGAGTTGATGAACCGGATGGCGTCGAAGTTGGTGTCTGAATTGGTGCCCTTCATCCGCTTGATGATCTCACCCGTCTCGGCGTCGGCGATGAAGAGGTTGATCGTGACCACGTCCCGCTCGGAGATGAAGGCGACGTACTTACCGTCGGGGCTGAGGGCTGGGGAGAGGTTCATGCGTCCCCCTTCGCCGTCTTTGGACAGCATGAGCTTGCCCGCCTCAGACGCAGGCGTGCGCCCTTCGGTGAGCGGGAGATACGTCTCCCGGATCGACTGCGCCCACTCCTTCGACAGCGAGTCGGCCTCGATGCCGAGGGTGTAGACCAGCGCCGAGTCCAGCCCGGTGCGTCCTGCCAGCTTATAGAGGTTAGTCACAGCAGCATCGCCGTACTTCCCGCCGATGTAGGCCATGTAGGACTGCCCGTACCGGTAGGGGAAGTAGCTCCGCATGTCCACCGTCATGTCGTTGATGGTGGGCAGGTCGTCGCGCAGCGCGGCATCGCGCATCCACATGGCCGTGTGGGCATCCTGGCGGCCGATGGAGAGGTATTCGGCGGTCCCTTCGATGAACCACAGCGGCATCAGGCCCAAGGCAAAACGCGTGCTGTCTGTGCGGTTGAGGGCGATGTCGAACTGGAACGAGTGGACCAGCTCGTGGCCGAGCACGTGATCGGTGTCATGGTAGACGCCCGTGAGCGGCATGATGACGCGCTCCTTCAGCGACTCCGTGACCCCGCCCACGCCTTCGCCGAGGTTGCCTCGGATGGCGTTGGTCTGGTGGAAGTCAGCATCGTTCGCGTAGAAGATGATGGGCTTCTTCTCTCTGAACTCGTGTGCAAACGTACGCGAGTGCCGGCGGTACCAGCGCTCGGCCTTGCGAGCAGCATCTTTCACCGCTTCCTCAGACTCGGGGTAGAAGTGGAAGATAAAGTGCTCGGTCTCAAAGGTCTTGAACTCGAAGTTGTCGTACTGGACCTTATTGCGTCCGAAGTATTGTGCCGCCGCGGGGGTGGCCCATACCACAAACATCGCCAGCACAGCCACCAGGGTGAAGAGACGGTTCACAGGGCGCATCATCGTTGGGGTCTGATAGGTGGTCAAAAAAGCGGTGGGGAAGGTGCTACCAGACCTGCTGAGGTCGGTTGCGGAGGGCCAAGGAACTACCCTTAGCACGCCTCCCGTCGTATAAAGATTCTGAGAACAAGAATCACGCCTTGGGTTACGCGAATCCGGTCCAGCGGTCGGAAATCAGGGCTGAGTCGTGTAACTCGTCAGCCGAATAGTCGAGCAGAGTGATCGAGGGCAGACCGATCAGCCGAGACTGTCTATCGGCAGCGCCAGGATGTCACCACGGAGGACACAGTTAGTGTACCGAAGCACTGCGAAAGGCATACCCGTGGCACGCCTTCAATGTGCATTTCTGACTCACTTTGTTACACCGGAGAACGCCGGTTTCCCCCACGGCAATCCGTCAGGCGAGCAAAGTTGCGGGTTGGTAACGGGTAGGCTATCCTGACACGCCATGTGATCCATGCCTGGAGGGGCTGCCATGAAACCACTGATCCTGCGTGTCCTGTGCTGTGTGTTGACGGGCTGGATGGGAGCCACCGCCTGTGGCCAATCGCTCCGCATAAGCACCGACGGGCGCTACCTCACCGAAGCCGATGGGACGCCGTTCTTGTGGATTGGCGACACAGCGTGGGAGCTGTTTCACGTGCTGACGCGCGAGGAGGCCATCCGCTATCTGGACAACCGCGCAGCAAAGGGCTTCTCGGTGATTCAGGCCGTCATCCTGGCAGAAAACGACGGCCTGCGTCGCCCCAACGCGTATGGCCAGGTTCCCTTCGACGACCTCGACCCCACGCGCCCCGTCGAGGCGTACTTCGAGCACGTCGACTTCATCGTGGCAGCAGCGGCGGAGCGCGGCCTCGTCATGGGCCTCCTGCCTACCTGGGGCGACAAGGTGCCGTCGGTCCACCCTGGCGCGGGGCCGCTGGTCTTCACGCCCGAGAACGCCCGCGTCTACGGTCAATTCCTGGGGCGGCGCTACCGCGAGGCGCCCGTCGTGTGGATCCTCGGCGGCGACCGCAACATCGACAGCGACGAAAGCCTCGCCATATGGAACGGCATGGCCGCAGGGATCGCTGACGGCGACGGCGGGCGCCACCTGATCACGTACCACCCGCGTGGCGGCTCAAACTCGGGATACTACCTGCACAAGACGGACTGGCTCGACTTCAACATGTACCAGAGTGGCCATACCCGATTCGCTGGCGTACACCACCACGCCAGCCGCAGCGCCCAGTTTCGCCCACGCAAACCGTTCGTCGAGGGCGAGCCCGCGTACGAAGACATCGCGGTGCGCTTCTGGGACTACATGGACTTCAGTCAGCCGGGCCCGCAGCGTGTCCCCGAGGGCGTGCTCAACGAGCAGGGCGTCATCCAAGACCGCGACCACTTCGGCGACGGCTACATCACCGACTACGAGGTGCGTGTGACGGCGTACCGAAACTTCCTCTCGGGCGCGGCAGGCTACACGTACGGCAACAACGCCATCTGGCAGATGCTGAAAGGGCCCGAGAACGTCCAGATCCCTGCCCTGACCACTTGGGAGGGCGCGCTCGACCGTCCAGGCGCGCAGCAGCTGCGCCACGTACGCCGTCTGTTCACGCAGCGACCGTTCTTCCGGCTGGCCCCCGATCAGGCCGCGCTCTTCGGGCAGAACCCCAGTGGCGCTGGGCACGTCCGTGTGGCGACGGCCCTGGATGGTACCTTCATGCTGGCATACCTAGCCGAGGCGCGGCCCCTAGACCTCCGCCTAGACCACCTCCAAGGCGATGCCGTGACGGCGGCGTGGTTCAATCCGCGCACGGGCGAGGTCACGCCCATCACAGCAGACCTCGACAGGCCGCGCCACCTGTTCGAGCCACCCACGCAGGGCAGCGGACAGGATTGGGTGCTCGTCGTGGATGCTGTGGGTGCAGGGCTGCGCCCACTCAGCCCGTAGCCGTCTCTGCCAATCTCCCAAAACGAGACCCTAAACCGTTGAAAGTGGGGCGAAAGGCGTATTTGGGTGGCTTGGCATAGTTTTAGAGCGACAGCGAAGCGCTAGTGCTGTATCCTCACGGCTCGATGCGCTCGCATCGGCTCCCCCATTCCTACACCCTCGGTTGCCTCCATGTCGCGCCTTCGTATTCACCTCGCCTGCGCGGTTCTCTTCGCCTGCTTTCTTGCGTTTGCCGTGTCACCGCAGCGTGCGCACGCCCAAGACCTGACCTTCGATGCGCTCGGCTACCCGCAAGGGGTTGAGCTGATGGGCCTCACCGCCAGCCAAGACCTGTTCATCCCGGTCAACGCGGGGCTCGTGCCCGAAGCCGTGGTGCTGGAGCTGATCCCAACGCCTAACCTGCCGGAAGGCTACTTCAGCATCTCATCCGGCGACCGCATCCAGTCGCGCGTGGCGCTGCCGCGTGGTGAGACGCAGATCACCGTGCCGCTCCGCGACGTGCGCATCAGCGATGGCAAGTTGCAGCTCACGCTGGAGATGGTGGTAGAGGGCGACGACTATTGCGAGGCCTTCTTCTTGCACCGCCTGTACATCAACCCAGAGAGCGTGGTGCGCTACAGTGGCACCCAGCAAGCCGCAGCGGAGGTCAGCACCTTCTTCCCAGGCTTCCTGGACCGCGTCACCTATGTGATGCCTGAGGCCTCAGCCGATGCAGCGCAGGCGGCGCTCTGGTTGGCGGCCTACCTCGCACGCACCTACGAAGCGGCACCGCCCGAACTCACGGTGACGACCAGCCCTGCTGGTGCGCCGGGCGCGTTTGAGCGCGTTGTGCAGTGGGGCGGACAAGGCGCCACGCTGTCCAACGGCGGCACCACACTGAACGTGGGCGACCTCGCTACAGCCCGCCAGCTCTTCCAAACAGAGGTAGGGACGCGTCTGGCCGTCTCCTCGTCGGTGCGGACGCAGAGCGTGGAGCGTAGCACACCGCTCTTCGGCGAAGGCGCCGTCACGTTCGCCGACCTCGGGTTTGAGACGCGCAACATCGAAGGCGCAGGCACGATCTCGTCGTTCTACAACTTCTCGCTCGCCGACTTCGGCGCCGACCGCATTCCAGCAGGCGTCCAACTCAACATTAAGCATACGCCCGTGCCGGTTGGTGGCAACGGCTACATGCACGCCTACCTCAACGGCTCACTCATCCAGAGTGCGCCCCTCGACGCCAACGAGCTCGACGTGTGGGCGCCCATCCGCCCCGACGTGCTCCAACGCGATAACAATTTGGAGGTGCGCTTCGCGTACAACTCGCCCGAAGGCAACTGCGTCCGTAGCGTCATCCCGCTAAGCGCGTCCATCCAAACCAACTCGACCTTCACGCTGGTCTCCGGCGAAGGCGTGCCCGACGGCTTGCTGCGCTTCCCACAGGTATTCGCCGACGGGTTTAGCGTGTTTGTAGATCCGCTCAACCCCACGACGCTGGAAAACGCCGCGCATCTCGTCATGGCGATGCAGGCGACGACTAAAACGCTGCTCGGCCCCACCATGGTAGGGAGCACGACGGGCGTGGAAGACCTGCTGGCCGTGGGCGAGCACGGCTTGGCCGATGCGTTGGGCGCCACGCTGGCTCCCTCCGGCACGCTGCAGTACAACCAACTGGGCACGAGCATCACGTACGCGCAAGACGGCGCTTATGCCGTGCTGCAGGGCTTTGAGAACCTGACGCGTGACATCCTCCTGCTCACCAGCTCTGACGCCGCGAGCAACCAAGCCGGCGACCTGTTGGATGAGGTCCTGCAACCCGACGGGTGGTACTCGGCGCAGGGTCAGCTGGCCGTACGCGGAGAAAACGGACGGGCACAAGTCATCGATCTGGACGACCCCGATCAGGTGGCCGAGCTGGGCGCACCGCTGCGCGGCTTTTGGGCCGAGTACCAGTGGCTCATCTGGCTCATTGTGGCCTTGCTCGTGCTGCTGCTGATCATCTGGATCTTCCCCCGCGTCGTGCGGCGCCAGGAGGAGTACCCGCAGTACGAACGCCTCTCCGGCCTCGAAGACGAAGACCCGAACGTAGTGCAGCGCCCGTACCGTCCGGCACCGCGCTCCTAACGGCTCGTTCGTCTGTCTCTGCCTCGCTCGCGAACGCTTACGGCTTTATGCAACCCGTCGCACCCAGCACTTCGGTAACCCCGGCGCAACGCCAGCGCCTCGGCGACTACCTCGTCGAGGCGGGGATGGTGCAGCCGTGGCAGATCCAGCAGGCGCTCCAGCAGCAGGCTGTCACGGGCGAGCGGCTGGGCAAGATCCTGCTGGCCTCGGGGTACATCCACCGCCTGGACCTGTACCGCGCCCTCTCCGACCTGTGGGAGCTGCCGTTTGTGCTGCTCACCCAAGTCGACATCGACGAGGCCGTGCCAGTGAAGATCGGGCTGCCGCGCATCCGGCGGCTTAACGCGTT
>JBCDJT010000168.1:0-9786 GCA_038747545.1 Bacteroidota bacterium | reverse complement strand
GGCGAGCGCATTCTAATTTATCGAGCGGCTGAGACAACGTTGAGCGGATCGCTGCCTGCGTTTTTCGGGTGTTTTCGGACTCGAGAATTCGGACGTTTCCCGAGAACGAGGCAGAATATTTAGAATGCGCTCGCCCTGGCCGAAGCACGCCCACGGCTGGCAGCCCGCGCCCACCCGCCCTATTTTGCGTCTTCCTTCGTCTCACCCGCCGCCGTCCCGCGATGCGCGTATGCCCTCTGCTCCTGCTTCTGATCCTGGCCATGACCGCGTGTAGCACCGACCCCCGCCCCGGTGGCGCTGACCTCGCCGTACGCTGGTCCGTGCTGGACAACGTCACGGGCGGGCCGGAGCGCTTCGCCGCCGAACTCACGCTCGTCAACCGGAGCGCGCAGCCGCTGCCGGACTCGGGCTGGGCCGTCTACTTCAACTTCCCGCGCCCCATCTTCTCGGAGACGGTCACGCCCACGCTCCGCATCGACCACGTCAACGGCGACCTGTTCAAGCTCACCGCCGGCCCCGCCTTCGATCCGCAGCAAGACACGACGATGGTGGACATGGAGGCCGCGTTCTGGGTCATCAACCGCAGCGAGGCGCCCGCTGGGTTCTACCTCGCCTACGACGACGCGCCACCGCAGCCCATCGCCGACGTGACCATCGGCGCCTTCACCACGCCCGCGCAAACGCAGCGCTTCGCCGCCGACGTCAAGCCCGTGGCGGATGCCGCGTATCGCTACCGCGAGAACGCCGCGCTGCCCAGCATACCGCCGCCGGGGTATCCGGCCATCGTGCCCACGCCGCAGCGTGCCACGTTCGACAGGACGAGGCTGTTCGACATCACCCCTGAGACGATCATCTACCACGACGAAGGCCTGGCACACGAAGCCGCCTATCTCGCCGAGCAGCTTGCCGAGCTCCTAGGCGCCGATGCGCTGGAAGTGCGCGAGGGGTATCCGCAAGTGATGCAAGGCATCCGGCTGTACTTTGGCTCTTCGCAGGCCGAGCCGCATCCTGAGAGCTACCAGCTCACCGTCGTGGAGCAAGGCGTGCGGCTGTTCGCGCCCGAGCCTGCAGGCGTGTTCTACGGCATTCAGTCGATGCTGGCGCTGCTGCCCGTCGAAAGTTGGACGGCGCCCGCGAGCACGCTGCCGCTGCCGCTCGGCCAAGCCACCGACGCGCCGCGCTTCGCCTACCGGGGCATGCACGTAGACGTGAGCCGCCATTTCCACGGTCCTGCCACGATCAAGACGCTGCTCGATGGCATGGCGTTCTACAAGCTCAACCGCCTGCACTTCCACCTCACCGACGACGAAGGCTGGCGCCTTGCCATCCCCGGCTTGCCTGAGCTCACCGAAGTCGGCGCCCGGCGCGGGCACACGCTCGACGAGGCCGATCGGCTGGTGCCGTCGTTCGGCTCCGGGTCGTTCCCCGACGTCAACGCGGGCAGTGGCTACTACACGCGAGAGGAATTCATCGACCTGCTGCGCTATGCCACCGCCCGCCACATCGAGGTCATTCCCGAGGTCGACATGCCGGGCCACGCCCGTGCCGCCATCGTGGCGATGGAAGCGCGTCATCAGCGCCTCAGCGCGGCGGGCGATGCCGAGGGCGCCGAGCAGTACCGCCTCACCACGCCGGGCGACACGTCGGTGTACCGCTCGGTGCAGGGCTGGACGGACAACGTCGTCGACGTCTGCCGCCCGTCCACGTATGCCTTCTTGGAGAAGGTGACCGACGAGATCGCGGCGATGTACGCCGAGGCCGACGCGCCGCTGACGATGATCCACACGGGCGGCGACGAGGTGCCACCGGGGTCGTGGTCGGGCTCGCCGGCCTGCGAAGGCAGCGGCGATGTGCATGCGCGCTTCCATGCCTTCTTCGAGCGCTTCGCCGAGATCCTGTTCGCACATGGCCTGCGGGCGGGCGGTTGGGAAGAGGTGGCGCTGCTGGAGTCGGCAGCAGGCAAGGCGCCGAACCTGGCGATGGCCGATCAGCCCGTGGTGCCGTACGTCTGGAACACCATCTGGGGCTGGGGCGGCGAGGCCAACGCGTACCGCCTCGCCAACGCGGGCTACGACGTCGTGCTCTCCAACGCCACCAACCTCTACTTCGACCTCGCCTACGCCAAACACCCCGAGGAGCCCGGGTACTACTGGGCCGACTTCGTGGACACGCGCAAGGCGTTCAGCTTCATCCCCCTCGACCTCTACCGCACGGCCACGGAAGACCGCCTCGGCCAACCCATCGCCCCCGACGCCTTCGCCACCGCCGACCGCCTCACCGATGCTGGGCGCGCCAACGTCCTGGGCATCCAAGGCCAACTCTGGAGCGAGAACGCCAAGACGGAGGACCTACTTGAATACCTGATCTGGCCGAAGCTGTTTGGCCTTGCCGAGCGCGCCTGGGCCGCTGATCCGGCGTGGGCGCAGATCGACGACGTGGACGCTCGCCAAGCCGCCACCGAGGCCGCGTGGGCCCAGTTTGCGCAGACGCTTGGCACCCGCGAGCTGCCACGCCTCGATGCATTGTCCGGCGGCATCGCCTACCGCATCCCGCCGCCGGGAGCGATCCTCGAAGACGGCATGCTCTCCGCCAACATGCCGTACCCCGGCTTCACCATCCGCTACACCACCGACGGCACCGAACCGACCGCTGACTCGCCCGTGTACTCGCGCCCCGTCGCCGTCGACGGCCCAGTGCAGCTCCGCGCCTTCAACGCGCAAGGCCGCGCCAGCCGGACGGTCGCCTTACCCTCCTCCTAGCATCCGCAGTTCGCATGGAGTTTCTGTTCCCGCGCCTCGCCGATATCCCGCCCGAGTTTCACTCCGATGAGACCGGGGCGCCGTTCGAACGCTGCCTGATCTGCGAGCGGTCGCTGATGGACTATGAGGGCGCCTACCTCGTCGAGAAAGCCTACCGCACGTTTCCGAACTTCGACGCCAAGGACCTCATCTTCGAATATGCCATCTGCCAGGAATGTGCCGAGGAGATGATGGCGTCGTTCTCCGACGAGTCGCGCCAAGCCATCGAACTCTACTTCGAGACCCGCATCGATGAGGACACCCGCGCCCGCCAGCTGCTCGCCGCCGAGGCGTTTGACGCCGACGCCAGCACCGCCACGTGCGCCGTCAACGGCACGCCCCGCACCGACCTCAACGAATATCAGCTCGTCGGCGCCTTCACGGGCGACCGGATGATCGTCTACACCACGCCCATGCTCCTCAGCGGCGCCGTGCTCGACGAAGTCACGATGCTGCTCTCCAAAGCCACCCGCGACGAACTCGGCGGCTTCATGGCCGAGCATCTGCCGCAGCCGCCCGGTCTCGACAAAGACGTCCCCGCCCCGCCTATCCTGATCTTCTAGCTGTGGACGCTACGGCGTGACGTTAGCGGTCTGCAAGGCGACCGCTTGGTCTACACGTCCCGTCTGTCGGTAGAACGCCGTCAGTGCCGCCTGCCGCCCAGCGGTTGCGCTGTGCGCGGGGCCGCGGCGGGCCAAGATGGTCTCGTAGGCCTCCACAAGCAGCGGCTCGGCTTCGGGCATGCGCTCCAGCAGCACGAGCGCATCACCCAGCGATCCCGCTGCGCTGCCAATTCGCCAGTCCCCCTCGGGGTAATGCGCGCGGCGGAGGGTGAGCGCTTCGTCCAGGTGAGGCAGCGCCTGCGCAGGTTGGTCTAGCGCGAGGTGCGTCTTGCCGATGCCCAGCAGCAGGCTCGCCCGCCGTGTGGGCTGGAGGCCATCGCCCAGGGCTAGGAGTTGCTCGTAGCGCGCAACGGCTTCGTCGTAGCGCCCCTGGTTACGCAGCACCGTGGCTACGTTCGTCAGCGCGATGATGCTGTGGCCGTTCGTTGCGCCTAGCAGCTCTGCGAAGCCTTCGGCAGCCTCGGCGTAGAGTTGGACGGCGGCAGCAGGCTCGCCGAGCCCCACCTTGAGCCGCGCATGTTGGTTCAGCGCGCCGTAGAGCAAGAACGGCTGGGTAGCCGCTGGCCCTCGCAGCAACTGCACGGCCACGCCGAAGAGGCTGTCGGCGGTGGCGTTGTCGCCATAGGCTTGCGCGAGCCGTGCGGCTTGGCTCAGCAGCGGGCCGCGGTAGGGATGGTCTGGGCGCAGATGCAAATCGGCGATGCGCTGCCCGGCAGCTACCTCGGCAGCGGCCTGCTCAAAATCGCCCTTGAGCATGCTCATGTGGGCGAGCGCGTCATGGATGATGAGACGATCGGGATGGTTGGGGCGCTGGAGGGCGTCGAGTGCCGCAAGCGCCTCGGTGTACGCCGCCTCGGCGGCGGCATACTGGTTGAGGCCCGAGTACACCGCCCCCGTCGCGATCTTGAACATGACCACGTTGGCATGCCCGTCGGGGTAAAGCTGCTGGGCGAGCCGGTCGAGCCGTTGCGCTATCGCTAGCGCCGTGCTGTCGTAGGCGCCACGGTACTGCTGCAGCTTGAGTTGGGCGTGCAGCAACAGCAGCGTATTCGGGTGCGCCTCGGGGTAGGCCTCGCCGATACGCGGAGCCGCCTCGTCCAGTAAGCGCTCGGCTTCGGCATAGTCGGCAACATCGAGCAGCCGGTCGGCCCACTGAAACAGCAGCGGCCCATGCGACGCCGCAGAGAGGGCGGGCTGCTCACCAAGAAGCCACGGCACAGATTGCGCATAGAGCTGCTCCACCTCAGCGAGGTCGCCCTGCAGCAAGGCCACGCCGCTCGCCAGCGTGGTGGCGCGGACGAACACATCGGCTGGGACGGACGCCGTCGGCTGGTCGGGCAGCTTCGCGTCGGCTAGCACGGCGGCGCTGCGCTCGTGGTCGCCCATCGCAAAGTACAGATCGGCCAAGTCGAGGCGGGCGATGAGCAGATCGTGCGCATCGGGTGGCAAGCGCTCCGCCATCCCCGCGACTGCGGCTTCGAGTAGGGGAGCGGCTTGGTCAAACTGGTTCAACCGCAGGTGGATGACGCCGAGGATGCGGTACATCTCGTCTTGGAGCGCTGGCGTCTCTGCCAGGGCGTCGATGTGCGCGCGGCCCTTGTCGAGCAGGGTTCGGACGGTGAGGGCTTCGCCCAGCGCCTGGCCCGGGTCGGCGAGCAGGAATAGGTCGGTGAGGTAGGTAATGGCTTGTTCGGCCTTGGCCTGCTCGGCCTGCGCCCGGTCGCGCTCTTGCTGGACGTTGGTCGTGTACACCACGCCGAAGAAGACGCTGGCTACCAGAAGCACGATGGCTGCACCCACGCCTCCTCGGTGCCGCTGCACGTATTTGCCCACGCGGTAGCTAAGCGTGTCGGGGCGTGCGCGGATGGGCAGGTCGGCGGCGTGGCGGCGCAGGTCTTCGAGGAAAGCGTCGGCCGAGGCGTACCGGCGCTCCGGTTCGGTGCGCAAGGCCTTCAAGCAGATGACATCGAGGTCGCCGGTGAGGCGGCGGCGCAGCGCGTCGAGCCGGCTGCGACGGGCCGCGCTGGTCGCCGAGCGATCGGTGGCCGTGCGTGTGGCTTCGGTGAGCGCCTTGCTCGGACGCACAGGCGGCGTTGCCACAGGCAGCAGAGTGTCGCCGGTGCGTATGTCGCGCGTGTGAGGCCGATGGTCGGTCAGGACCTCGTAGAGCAGAACCCCCATCGCGTAGACGTCCGTCGCGGTCGAGATCGGTGCGCCGGTGAGCTGTTCCGGCGCTGCATAGTTCGGCGTGAGCGCACGGATGCCCGTCTGTGTAACGGGCATCGCCCCCGGGGAATCAGAGGCAAGCAGCTTTGCGATACCAAAGTCGAGTAGCTTCACATGCCCGTCAGTATCCACCAAAATGTTGCTGGGCTTGAGGTCGCGGTGGATGACGAGCCGGCTGTGGGCGTATCCGACCGCCTCGATGATTTGCTCGAAGAGCCGGAGGCGTTCGTCAATCGTTAGTCGGTGCGTGTTGCAGTACCTGGTAAATGGCATGCCATCCACATACTCCATCACCAGGAACGGCACGCCCTCATCCGTGATGCCGCCATCGAGCAGCCGGGCAATGTTCGGATGCTCCAGCCGGGCTAAGATGCGCCGCTCCGCGTCAAAGCGAAGCCGCGACTGGTCCGTGGCGTGCGTGAGCGGCAGCACCTTGACCGCCACGCGATGCTCGAACAGCCCGTCGTTGCGCTCGGCAAGGTAGACGATGCCCATCCCACCGCGCCCGATCTCTTCGACGAGCCGATAGGGACCCACCGTTGTCAGCGGAGAGGGACTGCTGCGTCGCAGCACGAGCGGCGTGTCAAGCAGCGTGTTGGTAGCGTCGTAGTGCGCCAGCAGCGCCGCCGCCTCGTCGTGGATGAAGGGCACCTCGGCATGCGCCCGCAGGTAGGCGAGGCGCTGGGCCTCAGGCTGTTGGAGCGCCTGGTCAACCAGGGCACGGATCTGTTGCCACTGGGTGGGTGACATGATTGGGAGCGGATGAGAAACGGGGCCGGACGCAGCCACATGGCTACGCCCCTCCAAGGACGCGCTCGCTCCCGACAATCGCAAGTCTTGACGCCAGCGGCTACATCCGCTCCGGCGCCGAGATGCCGAGGATGGTGAGGCCGTTCTTCAGCACGATCCGCGTGGCCAATGCCAACGCATGTGTGCCACCCATACCGGGGGGGTGAACACGGCTGGTCAGAGGGCGCGAATCCATAGCTTGAAGAACCGGTCACTGATGACATAGGACCCGTCTTCGCGGTCGATCAAATCGAGCTTGAGGAGGCTGTTGGCTGCCCGCTGGGCGTTGGACGGCGTGCGCAGGCCATAGGTCTGCACAAAGTACGAGGAGAACGGGGGCGTACCCGCTGGGCTGGCCGCGAGGCCGCGTAGGAAGCGCTGCTGGTTGCGCGTCAGCGTCTCCCAGCGCGTGGCGAAGGCGTATCCCTCGCGCCTGAGGAGGATGGCGAGGGCCTCATCCAGCGTGCGCGGTTGCGCCGCTTCGCCCAGTGGCGTGCGCTCCCACACGGCATGGGCCAGATGCTGCGTGTAGAAGGGGTGCCCATCTGTAAGTGTGCACAGTGCCTTAATCAGCGCAGGAGTGATGGCTTTTTCCGTGGCTCCAAAGCGCTGCTCGATGAAGGGCGTCCAATGGTGCAGCGCAATGGAGGTTAACGGGTAGTGCCCTGCTGACCGGTAGAGCGGTCGGTTTCGGTCGGCGAACATCTGTTCAATGAGATGTTTACGGCTGCCCAAAAACAGATAGGCGATCTCGTTCTGCATCTGGATGGCTGAGCGGAGTACACGCTCCACCAGCCGATCTTCGTAGGCTTCGATCTGCTGAAACTCGTCGAAGACGATGACCACCCGCCGACCAAGCCTCTGGCTGATCGCGGGTGGCGTGGCAAGCACGCTCTCTAGGAGCGGAGGTGGTGCTTGGCCCATCTGCAGGCCAAACTGCAGCGATGGTGCTCCCGTCTCATCAACGGAAATCGAAGGCTGGAGGCGGCTGAAGAGGTTGCGGGCGGTATCCAACAAGCGGTCTCGGCGCGTCGCCGCAGCTTCGGTCAGCGCTTTAGCCATCGTGATCACAAACGACGTCGTGCTATCAGTCGGCCAGAGGTCGATGTATACTGGGACGTACTGATCTGCAGGGAGCCGACCAAGCACCTGCTTCACGAGCGATGTTTTACCCATACGCCGCTCGGCATAGACGAAGAGGCGATCGGCGTTCTTGCAAGCCCGCGTGAGGTCATGCACTTCCTGCGTCCGGTTGCAAAACGCCTCGGCGGGTACGACACCGCCGTACCTAAACGGGTTTATCGCATGTGACTCTTCCATGGACCTGGATTCGGTACTAGCGGAATTACGCATCGTGCGTAATGCACGATGCGTAATCTGGTTTCTGCCGGGCAAAAAACAGATGCCGAGCCGTGCAGTCGTTTACATCCGCTCTGGCGCCGAGATGCCAAGGATGGTAAGGCCGTTCTTCAGCACGATCCGCGTGGCGAGCGCGAGGTTCATGCGCGCTGTAGCGAGCGCGGCCTCTTCGCCGATGATGTGGCACTGGTCGTAGAACTTGGAGAACGCCACCGCCACCTCGCGCAGGTACGTGGCCACCTTGTGCGGCCCCTTGGACTCCGCAGCAGCCTGGATCTCCTGCGGGAACGTCAGCAGCGTCTTCATCAGGTTGACCTCAGCCGGATGCGTCAGCAGCGACAGGTCGGGCGTGGCGCCGAAGGAGAAGCCGACTTCTTCGGCCTTGCGAAGGACGGCGCAGATGCGGGCGTGCGCGTACTGGAGGTAGAAGACTGGGTTCTTCTCGCTGGCTTCTTTGGCGAGGTCGAGGTCGAACTCCAGGTGCGTGTTGGGCGAGCGCATCAGGAAGAAGAAGCGCGTCACGTCTTCGCCTACCTCGTCCATCAGCTCGTCGAGCGTGACGAACGTCGCCTTCCGCGTGCTCATCTTGACCGGCTGCCCGGCGCGGATGAGCGTCACGAACTGGTAGATCACCACATCGACCTTGGTCTTGTCGTAGCCGAGGAGTTCTACGCCCAGCAGCACGTCGGGGTAGGTGGCGATGTGGTCGGCGCCGAAGATGTCGATCATCTTGGCGTAGCCGCGCTCGAACTTGTTGGCGTGGTACGCGATGTCGGGCAGGCGGTAGGTGGGCTCGCCGCTACTCTTGACGAGCACCGTGTCTTTGTCCTTGCCGAAGTTGGTGGTGCGTAGCCACGTGGCGCCGTCGGCGTCGTAGACGTGGCCCTGCTCGCGCAGCTGGTCCAGCGCGCTCCAGATCGCCTTCGAGTCGTAGAGCGTGCGCTCGTTGAAGTAGGTGTCTTGTTCGATGCCCAGGCGCTTCAGCGTCTGCTCGATGTCGGCGAAGATCGCCTGCTCAGCGGCTGTCTTGAACGGCGTGACGTCATCGCTGTCCAGCAGCGCACTGCCGTGGGCCTCGTAGACCGACTGGGCAATGTCGATGATGTAGTCGCCGAGGTAGCCGTCGTCGGGGAAGGTGGATGGTACCTCGACCGTGACGCCCTCCGAGACCTCGATGGTTTTCGTGCCCAGCGCGGGGTTGGCGATGGCGTCGTAGCGGCCCTTCACCGACTGTCCCAGCACGCGCATCTGCCGCCCGGCATCGTTGAAGTAGTATTCGCGCGTGACGGTGTAGCCCGTCCAGTCGAGCAGATTCGCCAGCGTGTCGCCCAGCACGGCGTTGCGGCCGTGGCCCACCGTCAGCGGCCCCGTGGGGTTGGCGCTCACGTACTCTACGTTGGCCGTCTGCCCATCGCCTGCGTTCGTCCGCCCGAAGCTATCGCCCGCGTCCAGAATCTGTGCGACCTCGTCCGTCAGGTACGCCTCGGAGAAGCGAAAATTCAGGAAGCCAGGACCCGCGATCTCGATGGCCGAGATGCGGTTGGGATCCACGGGCAGATCGAGCAAGCCCTGCTTGATGTCCTCGGCGATCATGCGTGGCGCCTTGCGCAGCACGCGGGCCAACTGCAGCGCCGCGTTCGTGGCGAGGTCGCCGTGATCCGGGTTGTTGGGCGTCTCCAGCGTAACCGCCACATCCTCGGGGACGCCAAGGCTAGTCAGGACAGTGCGGAGGCTGGCTTCGAGGTAGGCTTGCATCGATCGCGATGGCAGGTGAAACGTGGCGCCATGATACGCTGCCTCCGTTTACGGCTTCCAGACAGCACTCAAAGAAATGATTCGTTTTTGTAAGTCAGCTAGGTACACGACAAAAACCGTAGCGTCCGTCGGAAGGCTCGTTGCTGCCCTGTAGGGTTGAGCAGCAGACGCCGCAGATGATCCAGGCCATATCGAAATACGCTACAACGGCGACGGCCATCACGGGCACGCCTGAT
>JBCDJT010000167.1:0-9828 GCA_038747545.1 Bacteroidota bacterium | reverse complement strand
TACGTTCTCCATGGCCTCGGCAAAGCCCTTGTCGGCGATCTCGAACTGCATGGGCGCCACGCGGCGCTGCCACCGCATGTTGTTGAACTGAAACAGCGGCTGCTGCAGGCCGATGATCATCGGCTCGCTCTGCCACTCGCCAAAGCCGAAGTCGCCGAACTGGCGCACGTAGCCGAGGCCGGAGGAGACGAACAGGCGTCCGCCCGTCTGCGGGATCTGCTGGTTGACGCGCAGGTCCACGGTGGACTGGGTGCGGCTCTGCTCGCGGAAGCGGATGGTGCCGTCGTCCTGCAACACGTCGGAGACGGCGCGGAAGAGGCCGGGCGCGTTGCCTTCCAGGCTGAAGCGCGGCAGGTACTCCGCGCGGAACGAGCGGAAGCGCCAGCGGGCCTGATCGAAGTCGGCGCGGGCGATGCGTGCGGCAGGGCTCTCGGTCTTGGCCAGGAGGATCGTCTCGTCCAGCGTGAGGTCGAGTCCTGTTTGCGCCTGCGCGGAGAACACGAGGCAGAGCGTGACGACCATGCCCGCAATGCACGTTCTGTATACGTCGCGCCAGACAGCACGGCAGGAGATCCCTCGGCTACGCTCGGGATGACAAGAGAGAGCGGTGTGCAGCACAGGCAGCGTGGGTAAACGTGTGAGGAGGACGGGCAGGCCGGGCTTACTCGTGGCGGAGCGCGTAGACGGGGTCGTGCTCGGCGGCGCGCTTGGCGGGAAGCAGGCCGAAGATGAGGCCGATCGACACAGACACGGCGAAGGACAGCAGCACCGACCACCACGTGATCTGCGTCTCGATATCGGCCGTCTGCTCGATGATCAGACTCATCGACACGCCCAGGATGATGCCGATGAGCCCCCCGGCGAAGCTGATGGTCATGGCTTCGATGAGGAACTGCAGGATGACGTCTTGGCGCGTGGCCCCGATGGCGCGGCGCACGCCAATCTCGCGGATGCGCTCCATCACGGAGGCCAGCATGATGTTCATAATGCCGATGCCGCCCACGATCAGCGAGATGGACGCGATGGCGGCGAGCACGACGTTGAAGATGGTCTGCGTGCGGCGCTCCTGCTGCATCAGTGCCTCGGGAATGATGACCTCGAAGTCGATCACGCCGAAGTGCCGCCGTTCCAGCATGCGCTGCACCACGTCGGCCACGGGCCGCATCTGCTCGGCCTCGTTCACGCGGATCACGAGACGGTCCAGCTGGTGGTAGTTGCCCACCTCGAAGCGGCCCCGGCGGCGGTCGCGGTCGGCGTCGCGGATCAGCTCCCGGTTGACGAGCGCGCGGTTCTCGAACCGCAGCAGCACGGTCGTGATGGGCGAGTAGATGTCGAGGTCGTAGTTGCGGATGCCGAGGCGCTCCAGGTTCTGCGCCTCCACGTTGCGCTCGCCCATCACGCCGATCACCGTCAGCCAGAGCGTGCCGCACTTGATGCGCTTGCCGATGGGGTTGACGCCCGCGAAGAAGCGCGTGCGCACGTCGTGCCCGATGATAGCGACGGGCGCCGCGTCGTACATCTGCTGATCGGTGAAGCGCATACCTTCGGCGAGCACCAGCCCTGGATCGTCGAAGTAGGCCTGGTCCACGCCGACCAGCTTGATGCTGCGTTGGTAGCCCGCCCGCAGCGCCGTCGTCTCCACCACCACCTCGGGGCTCACGGCGTCGATGCCGGGCACGAGGCGGCCGATGCTCTCCGCGTCGGCCAGCGTCAGCCCCGGCGTGTACGGCGCGCGTGACTCGCCCTCCTCATCCCCCGTAGCGTCCTCTGCGGCGGCATCGTCGGTGACGCCGCCTTCCGTCTGCTCGCTCACGGGCGTCACGATGATGTTGGTGGCGCCCAGCAGCCGGATTTGCCGCAGGATCTCTTGCTGTGCGCCCGAGCCAATCGCCAGCATCGCAATCACCGATGCCACGCCGAAGATGATGCCCAGCGACGTCAGCAGCGAGCGCGTCTTGTTATGCACAAGCGCTTCGGCCGAGATCAGGAAGTTGTAAACGATCTTTTCCCACATGTAGAGGGCTCAGGTCTGGGCGGGCAGGAAGGCAGCAGCAATACGGCGCGTGGCTTACTGGGCGTCCGCCAGGGTTTCGTCGTCGCCCAGGCGGCGCAGCCGCAGGCCTGTCGTGTCGGCGGGCACGGAGAGGTACAGCTCGTCGGCCTCGGTCAGCCCGGCCTCGATGACGGCCTCGTTCTCGTTGATGATGCCCAGCAAGATCTCCTGCCGCACCGTGGCGCGCCCCGACCTCTTGAACACGTAGCGCAGCGAGTCCTGCACGTGGATCGTCTCCAGCGGCACGCGCAGCGCATCGTCCAGCTCGGCCGTGACGATGCTGTTGCTGGTCGTCATGGCCGGGCGCAGCGTGCTGTCAGGCTTGGCGATCTCCACCTTCACTTCAAACACCTTCGCGTCCGACGTAGGACTGCTCGACCCCACGTTGGCGATGTCTGTCACGACGCCCGTGAGTTGCAGGTCGGGCATGGCATCCAGCCCGACCTCCACGGCTTGTCCCAGCTGTATCTTCTGGATATCGACCTCGTTGATGTAGGTGATCGACTCCATCACCGAGAGGTCAGGCAGCGTAGCCACAATGGGGTCCCAGGCGCGGATGGTCATGTCGATCTCGCGGCCCCACTCGTTGCGGTAGATCACCATGCCGGGCTTGGGCGCAAAGATGGTGAACTCGCTTTGCAGCCGCAGCATCTCGTCCACCTGCTGCTGCACCTTCGACCGCTCGGCGGCGACTTCGGCCATCTTCGCCTCGGCTTGGCGCACCTTAGTGACGTAGTTGGAGACAGAGCGGTCGTAGTTGCGCCGGGCCTTCTCGTAGTCGATCTGCGCCTGCCGCTGCACCGACGGCGACTCGTAGATGGACTGCTCTTTCTTGATCTCGGCCTCCTCCATCGCGTAGCGCAGGTCCACCAGGTTGTCGCGGTTCTGCGTCATGTCCAGCGTGGTGTCTAGCTGCGTCTGGATGAACTGCGACTGCGCCTTCTCCAAGTTAAGCTGCGCCTCGCGCAGCTTGCTGCTGAGGTCCGACGGGTCTAGCTCGGCCACAAAGTCGCCTTCGCTGACGATGGTGCCCTCGGGGATGCGGTTGAGCACCTTCATCTCGTAGATGCCATGGCGCTGCCCCCGCCGCGTGGCATACACGCCCACCGAGTTCTTAGCCCGCAGCTCGCCCGTGGTGGTCACCATCGAGACGAACGGCCCGCGCTGTGGGCTGACCATCAGGTCGGACTGAGAGGTCGCCTCGCTGGGCCACAAGAGTACGAGCAGAACGAGGGCGGCTACTCCGCCCAGAAGAACACCCCAAGTGCGTTTGGTCATGGGTACGTCACGGCCAATGATGAATACGTACTAGACCGTAGACACACGAAGCGCACGCGTGTTTCGGTCTTACCTGGGGGAGTACTGTGAGTATGGCGTAGGGCAGGTATGAACCGCAAGTAGGGAAAACCCTATTCATCGTCCCTTGGCAAAGCATGGTTTTCTCTTCAGCCCACACGTGCTGCATTTTCCTGCGCCCCACAGGTTTAACATTGGGGATGAGGGTGCCGATACGCTTCGTGGACATCAACCCACACTAGCCGACCCTGAAGTAGCTCACCCAGCTAGGGCCGAACGCCAATGAGTCAACTCCTCCAAATTCTCCTCGCCGAAGACAACCCGATCAACCAAAAGGTCACCCTGCGGATGCTCGAGCGGCTGGGCTATCATGCCGACATCGCCAACAATGGCGCCGAAGCGGTAGAGATGCTTTCGGAAAAAGCCTACGATGTCATCCTGATGGACGTCATGATGCCGACGATGGACGGCCTGGAGGCCACACGGCGCATCGTACACAACTGGCCGCGCGAGCAACGCCCCCGCATCGTGGCCGTCACGGCCAACGTGATGCCCGGCGACCGCGAACGGTGCATCGAGGCGGGCATGGATGACTACGTGCCGAAACCGCTGCGTATGCAAGTCCTGGAAGAACAGCTCCGCATTGCCGAGGCGCTGCACGAAGGCTGGCGCAACACCGAGCCGGAAGCGGCCCCCGCAGCAGAAGCGCCCGCCGACGACAACGTCATCGACTTCGCCGTTCTCGCCGAGTTGGGCGAGATGCTGGGCGCCGACGACCCAGAAATGCTGCACGAACTCATCGGCGAGTTCTTCACCGACGCCGAGAACCTGCTCGATAAGATTCAGGAGACGGCGTCGCACAGCGACTTCCACGGCCTGCGCCGCGCCGCACACACGCTCAAGTCGAGCAGTGCCATGTTTGGCGCGCTCGACTTCTCGGAGCGCTGCCGCGAGCTGGAGCACCGGGGGCGCGATGGCGTCGTCGAGGGCACCACGGAGCTGGCAGAAACCCTCCAAGCCCTCTTCCCTGCCATCAAGCGCACGCTCACGCGCTACATCGAGCAGCAGCAACGCCCCACGCAGCATCGGATGGCAGCGTAACAAGAATTGCATGTTTCGTCAGGCTTCGGTACAATCTCTGCTGTGAAGCTAGAGTGAAGCCGAGGTAGCTTACGAGCGGCAGGTTCTGCCGCGTACCCCCGGCTCGTTTCAACACCTAACGAACCGGGAGGCGAGGCCATGACCACGTTGCACCACAACCTCTTTTTGGACGCAGGCTCCGATCTGGAGTCGGCGCAATACCGCATTCTCGCGGGTCTTAAGCACGTTCAGCGTGCGTTTAGCGAGACGCGGCTCTATCCCCACCTGCAGCAGCTCATCCAGGTCCACCGCACGGTGGCCGCGTTTCACGAGAAGCTACGTGCGCTGCGCACCGCACTGCCCAAGCGGGTGATCGGGCTCGACCAAGAGCAACAGCAGCTGATCTACGCACAAGACACCCCGGGCGATGCCGTACTCGGCCCCGTAGAGGAGCTGATTGGCTGGGGGCTGCCCCAGGTGCAGCGGTGGATCGCCGAGGGCCAAGCTATTTTTGACTTCGTGGAAGCCCATATTGATGTAGAGCCTGTAGGCATCGGCCCTACGGAGCAGGCGGTGGGCTATCTCCTTGCGCGTACCGACGATGCCGATGCGTGGCAGGTCTATCGGTTTGAGCTCTCGCGCGTGGCCCGCGCAGGCGAGCACTACCGCACCATGCGCACGACGCGCATCCCCATCGATGCGCACCCGCTCACCACACCGCTGGCCGTCAAACGCACGCTCATCCGCCAATCTCCAGATCTTCCCACGCCCGCTACGTTCACGTTACACGCTTCGGTCGATGTGCCCTACGACGAGACCTTCTGGCCCATCGCCAAGCGCAAGCTGCTGCGCTATCTTGCAAACGAACCGGGAGTAGCTTGAGAGGAGGCTGGGCATGCGATGGACAGGATGGGGTGTAGTGGTGCTGGCGCTCGTGCTGGTTGGCTGCGATAGCAGCACCCCGGCAACCACCTCGTCGTGCTCCTTCGCCGTAGAGCAGAACGGCGTAGACGCCACCTACATTGACGCCGCGTACTCTGGACGCGCCGTCACCGGATGGACCGATGAAGTAATCGATGGCGAGACTGTGCGGCACTACGACATTGTGCTGGCCAGCAGCGACTCTACGGTGATCCACGGCTTCAACCTGCGCTTCGACCACGCCCTGCCCCTCGCCGACGGCGCTTTCCCCATCTCGAACCTGTTGGGGTGGTCGGAAGAGGAGCCCCGCTTCGAGGTACGCTACTTTTACACCCGCCTCGACTGGCCCGGCCTCATCCCGTTCGAAGGCAACGAAGGCACCATCGACATTGACATCGACGCCGAGGGCAATGCCTCGGGCACCTTCACGGCCCAGATCAAGCGCACCGACGTGGCCCGCAGCCAGCGCTGGGACTTCACCGACGTCACTGCCTCCTTCGATGCCCGCTTCATCGGCGATCTCAGCGCCGCCGAAACGCTCTCGCTCGACGAGTGCCCCCTGCCCTAATCAACACCGTACAGCGCGCCGTACTTCTGGCGGATGTAGTCGAGCCACGGCTGGGCTTGCAGGGTCTGGCCCGTGGCATCGTGCAGGATCTCTGCTGCTGAGCGCGTGCGACCATGACGATGCACCTTCGTGCGGAGCCACTCCAGCAGCGGGCCGAACGCACCGCGCCCAATCTGTGCATCCAAGTCGCCGAGGTCTGCGCGGGCTTGGTTGAAGAGCTGTACGGACATGAGGTTGCCCAACGCGTACGTCGGGAAGTAGCCGATAGCGCCGAGCGACCAGTGGATGTCTTGCAGCACGCCGTCGGCGTCGCTTTCGGGGCGGACGCCCAGGTAGGCTTCCATGCGGTCGTTCCAGATAGCAGGTAGGTCGTCCACGGCCATGGTCCCGCCGATCAGCCCCTGCTCGATCTCAAAGCGCAGCATGATGTGCAGGTTGTAGGTCACCTCGTCGGCTTCGACGCGGATGGGCGAGGCGGCGACGTGGTTGAGCGCCCGGTAGAAGGCGCCTAGCTCAACATCGGCGAGCGATGGAAACAGCGCTTGCGCGCGTGGCCAGTAGTGGTTCCAGAACGCGCGGCTGCGGCCCACTAAGTTTTCCCAGAGGCGCGACTGCGACTCATGGACGCCCAGCGAGGTACCCGCCGCCAGCCGCGTGCCGCTGAGCGCGGCGTTGATGCCCTGCTCGTACATGCCGTGCCCCGCCTCGTGGAGCGTCCCAAAGAAGCCCGGCGAGAAGAACTGCGGGTCGATGCGCGTGGTGAGGCGCACGTCATTCACCGAAAAGTTAGTCGTGAACGGATGCGCCGATCGGTCCTGCCGCCCCCGCGTCATGTCGAACCCAAACGCTTCGGCCACCTCCAGCCCGAACTGCCATTGCGCGTCGGGCGCATAGTGGCGATGCAGCACGCTCGCATCGGCGGACGCTGCGGCAGCGGTGAGATCGTGGACCAGTGGCACGAGGTGCGTGCGCACGTCGGCGAAGAGGGTCGCTACCTCAGCGGTGGTCATGCCCGGCTCGTAGAGATCCAGCAGCGCGTCGTAGGGCTGGTCGGGGTAGCCATAGCACTCGGCTTGCTCGATGTTGAGGTCGACGATGCGCTGCAGGTGCGCCGAGAACGTAGCAAAGGTGTTGGTAGCCCGAGCCTCTTGCCAAGCGCGCTTCGCGTGCGCCACCGCCTCCGCCATCTCCGCTACCAGCCGCGTGGGCAGCTTGACGGCTTGCGTGTAGTCGCGGCGCGTCACGCGTACGAGAGCGGCCTCGGTAGAGGCGGCGTCGAGGTCGGCGTGTTCGGCGGCATCGAGCAGCGTGGCGGTCTCCTCGCCAGCAAACCGCTCGTGGACCAGGCGGCGCAGCGTGGTCACCTGGCGCGCACGGGCCTCGGCCCCGCCATCGGGCATGTACGTTTCTTGATCCCACTCCAGCACAGCGGCGGCCATGTTGAGGTCGTGGATCGGGGCGAGGTGCGCACGGAGCGCAGCGATAGCATCGGACATCATTCGTCTATTCGTTCTGTGGTAAGCGGAGGCCCTTCGGCACGAACCATCGACCGAGCCCCGCAAAGAGCATCTGCGCCACGAGCGCGAGGCCAGCGGCAGGCAGAGCGCCTTCCAAGATAAGCGCGGTGTCGTCCAGGCGGATGCCCGTCAGGATGGGCTGCCCATAGCCGCCTGCGCCGATGAGCGCCCCCAGCGTAGCCGTGCCGATGTTGATGACGGCGGCGGTCTGCACGCCTGCGAGGATGCTCCGCGACGCCATCGGCAGCTCAATGCGCCGCAACCGCACCGATGGCGGCAGGCCCAACGCCGTGGCCGCATCCACCAACGCGCGTGGCACGGCGATGAGGCCCGCGTGCGTGTTGCGGACGATGGGCAGCAGGCTGTACAGGAACAGCGCCACCATCGCGGGCGGCCCGCCCACGCCGAGCAGCGGAATCATAAACACGAGCAGCGCTAGCGACGGGATGGTGTAGAGCACGCCCACCGCGCCCAGGATGATAGCGCCCGCCTTCGGTCGCTTCGCCGCCCAGATGCCTAGCGGCACCGCCAACAGGATCGCCGCCAGCAGCGACCACCCGACGAGCACCAGATGCTCGCGCGTCGTCTGCGCCAACCGCTGTGCCAACCCTGGCGCTTCGGCGGTGCGGGCCGTGCCAAACGTGGCGTTGAGCCATTGCGCAGCGACGCTTGCTTCCGGCTCGCGCTCCAGCTTGACCTGCGCGTTCAGCCGCACCATCTCGGCCTCCGGTATTCGGCCTTCCAGTTGTCGCAGCGCCGCCTTGGCGCCATCAGGCAGATCGAGGCGAGCCAGGATGAACGCGTCGTAGTCGGGGAAGTAGGCGCGGTCGTCGATCAGCACGCGGAGGCCGTAGTAGGCAATCTCGGCGTCGGTGCTATACAGGTCCATCACATCGAGGTCGCCCGCCGCGAGGCCACGGTAGGCGAGGTCGTGGTCAAGCCCACGCACGGCGGTTTGCGGCAGCCCGTAGCGCGCCCGCAGCCCAGGCCAGCCGTCCTCGCGCTCCATAAACTCGTTGCCGAAACCGAACGATAGCTCGGGGTGCTGCGCGAGGTCGCTGACCGTCGCGATGCCGAGCGCTTCGGCGCGTTCAGCTTGCATGCCGAGCGCATACGTGTTGTTGAAGCCGAGCGAGGCCGTACGCCAGAGGCCCAGCGTAGCCAAGAGGGAATCGACGGTCGCCGCATCTGCAGGAGCCTGTTCGGCGAGTAGTTCCAAGCGCAGCGTGCCGGAATACTCGGGGTAGGCGTCGATGTCGCCGCGCAGCAGTGCTTCCCACAGCACCCGCGAGCCCCCCAGCTGCGCCCGATGCGTGGCCTCACCACCCTGCTCGTCCAGGTGCTGTGCCGTAATCTCGCCGAGGATGACCGACTCGGTGAAGCTCTTCGACCCGACCGTCTGCCCTTCCACAGGCAGCGCACTGATCAGCGCGCATAGCATAACCAGCGCTATCCGTCTCATACCGCCCACCGCCGTTGGGCCTGGATGAACGCCGTGACGAACGGCGTGGCCGGCGCCTCCATCAGATCAGTGAACGCCCCCGACTGCTCGATGCGCCCTGCGCGTAGCAGGTGGATGGTCTCGCCGAAGAACGCCGCCTCGGCCATGTCGTGCGTGACCAGGACGACGGTCTTCTGGAGGTCGGCGAAGAGCGTGCGGAGCTCGGCTTGCAGGTCGGCCCGGATCATGGGATCGAGTGCGCCGAGCGGTTCATCCAGCAGCAGCACGTCGGGATCGAGCATCAGCGCGCGCATCAGCCCGACCCGCTGGCGCTGCCCGCCCGAGAGCTGCTGCGGATAGTGCTGCAGCCGATCCATGGGCAAGTGGATTTGCTCGGCCAGTGCCTCGATGCGCGCCCCCACCTGCGCCGCCGACCACCCGAGGTGCTTCGGCACGAGCGCAGCATTCTCGTGCGCCGTCAGATGTGGAAACAGCCCGCCCTCCTGAATCACATAGCCGATGCGGTGGCGGATGCTCCTCAGGTTGCCTGCCGACAGCGGCTGCCCATCGAACCGGACGGTGCCCGACGTGGGTTGGATGAGGCCGATCAGCAGCCGCAGCAGCGTCGACTTGCCGCACCCGCTCGGGCCGATCAGCACCGACGTGGTGCCGGGGGCAAACACGAGGGTGGTGGGCTGCAGCGCAGTGGTGGTACCGTACGTTTTGGAGGCGGCGTCAAGGGAAAGCATGCGCCGCCAATGAGAGGCTGCACGGCAAGTTTCCCGGGGCGGTCAGCCGTTGAAGAAACGGTGATAGACCAGCCCTCCGGCTTGACAGCCGCGCCTACACGCCCGTACCTTCTTCGCCTTGTTTACGCCAATGTAGCTCAGCTGGTAGAGCAGCTCACTCGTAATGAGCAGGTCAGCGGTTCGAGTCCGCTCATTGGCTCCGC
>JBCDJT010000166.1:0-10021 GCA_038747545.1 Bacteroidota bacterium | reverse complement strand
GCACGAGGGCGTTGTTGTAGGCAGACCAGTTGCGAATGCGGTAGGTGTCAGGCATGGGTGTGATGCAGAGTCGGAGGCGCTACTGCCACGGACGAAGCTGCACTGATGATCCGAACGGCTGCTCCGTGCAACAAAGCCCTTGCAAAGTATGCGTGCACGGCCTCTCAATCTGAATTGAACCGTCGGCTCCAGACTGCTGCTCTGTTTTGTCTGCCTTGACCCAAGCCCCTTCAAGCGGGTCAAGTTGCTCTCCTGCAAGCACCGTGATGACAACGCTTTGGTCCCGCTCGCTAGTGAAAGCAGCGAAGGGTGTGGCGTTCACAGGCTCCGCTTGACAACGGGGAGTTCTCTCCCGCAGCGAACTGCAGCCGGACAATGTCAGCATAACAAGCACTGAGGCTAGCGAGCGGTGCATACGTTGCTTGGCGGTATAACAAGTAGTTGTCTGGGAAAATGTACGGGTAAATCTTTGTAATTTTGCATAAGCCTACTGCTAGTTGCGCTTACACGAAATACACTTGTGTTTATTCAGACATGTCCTGATAAGATACCATAGGTAGACGGGACATACCAACGGATGATTAGGCCTTATGTACATCAGTGCAGATGGGAGAGGTCTTTGGCGCGTGGCACTCGGCCAACGGCTCATGGTGCTGCGACGAAGAGTCGGAGCCATGCAGCGAAGAATGGATCTTCCAGGCGGTAGCGGATGCTGCCCTGTGCTTCTTCCTCCCGAGCAATGCCTTGGTCTACAAGTGCCTTCAGGGCGGTGCGCATGGAACTGGGTGAGGTGAGGTCGTACGTGCGCAGCACGGTTCCAGCGTACAGGCCTGTACCGCGCTCCGCTGCCACAGCCACGAGGGCTTTCTGCTGCGTGCGGGTCAAGCCATTCCACAGTTGAGTGTAGAACGGATCATCACGGCGCACGACTGTATCGAGCACTGCTTCAACCTCCGCCGATGAGAGGGGAGCCGACGTCCCAGCATGCGTCGTCCAGCAGGCATGCGCTAATCGCTGCACGTTGTACGGTACATCTTCGGCGAGGTCGAGAATCGCCTCAGCGCCGCTGCTGTCCAGCGTGATTTGACCTTGCGTGAAGCCCGCCACGAGGAATGGGCGGAAGTCGCTGCGCGGGATAGCGCCGATGAAGCGTCGCTCGCCCAGTCGGTAGAACGGTCGCCGCTCGTCGCCTGTCATCTCAGTGAGCATCCGCGTTTTGGAGCCTGCGAACACGTAGCCCACATGATCGTGAGCTTGCACGGCCGCACGGATCTGGCCCTCCGCCACGTGGCCTCCATCCTCGACGACCCGCTGGAACTCATCGATGATGAGGGCTACAGGGTGTGGTGAGGATGCGGCGAGTTGGTTGAGGCCGTCGAGCGTTTCGGCAAGTAGGGCAGGTTGTGAGCGCTCCTGTGCCGCTGCCGTCAGCGTGGCCGAGAACGAGTCGGTGAGCGGGTCGTAGCTCAGTTGCGGACGCAACGCGCCGAAGGTATCACGAACTTTGCGCCCGACTTTCTGGAGCGGCCCGCTCAGGTGCTGGGCAGCATCGGCCACGATGCGTTCTGCCAGGGTGGTCAGCGTGGGGTAAGCCTCAGCGTTGTACCGAAGCACGACGGCTCCCGCATCCCTAGCTCGTTCGGCGGCAGCGCGGAGGATGGATGTCTTACCAAACCGCCGTGGCCCGATCAGAAACAGGCGCCCCCCGTTCTGGATGATGTCGATGACTTGCTGTACCTCGTCGTGGCGGTCTACAAGCTCAGCGGACGGCAATTCGCGTCCGTACTCAAAGGGTGAGGTCATAACGTTGCGTAAAAATGCGTTGCGTAATATTGCGCAACGCAAGGGTAGGAGTTTTGTAGCCATGAGGCCAGTCTACCGCGCTTTTGGTTTGCGGCGCCTGGACCAAGTACGTAGGTCGGTGCAGCCAGGCGCCGCGTTCCAGCCCTCCGCAAGCGTGCCCGAGATCATCCTCACGCTCAACCCCAATGTGGAAGGTGACACGACGGCGTACTACCTCTCGCAACTGCTCAAGCCGTTCAACGTGCGGGTGACCCGCATTGCCTGCGGCCTGCCCATCGGCAGTAACCTGGAGTATGCTGACGACACCACGCTGTCACGCGCGCTTGAGGGGCGGGGCGAGTTGTAGGCATTTTCACCTTGCCGATCTCCTGAACTGCGGTCTCGAAGTCCCAGCACCAACAGCGATATATCAGCCCACGCACGCTGACAGGCCGACCGTCGGGATGCTGTTTATGTGTTTGTTGCATTGCGTGCAGCCGGCCCGTGCAAACGAAGTGAAGAGCGAACGCGAGTATGAGATATCGATCACCTTCTGTCGGAGTCCCCGCGTCGCATACAGCCTGGCACAGTGGACGTACTGCCGCCCAATGATGGAATCCCGCACGAAGACGCGGTGCCGTGCGGGCTACTGGTGAAATGTGAAAAAGTGTAATCGCTTTGAATTCTATTCTGACATGTGCGCTCGAATATTTGACCTCGTTGCGCGAAGTAGTAATTATAACTTATGTAGGCTGAGGTCGATTATTCGGCTTCCCTACAGCGTGTGGGGGATTCCCCGGCAGGGGAACGCTTACAACGGTGAGCGGAAAATACCCGTCAGCAAAGCGGTATAACTGCCTAGCTATTTGTTTGACAAAGACCTAGTCGGCGTTATAGATTTGTAACCTAGAGCCTCCCACACCGTCTCGGCATTCCACGGCAACCCCCTATGCGCTTTCTCTTCACTGCGCTCGCGATCGTATCTGTTGTTCTGGCTTTCGCACTCAGCACTTGGCTGCTGGGTGCTTTGGCCGCTGCGCTAGTGGGGGTCGCGGCTGCGTTGCACATCACCGAGATGCGCAAGCAGCACCGTCAAAGTAGACGCTCGTACATCTCTTCAGAGGCCGAGGATTTGCGCAGCGTTGGCATACTAGACATTCGCCCCGTGGAAGCCGTGCCAGCCGACGCCGTGGCCCAGAGCGATGTAGTTGCAAGCGAGGTGCTACCCGAAGTGGAGCCTGAACCGGTCGAGGCTATCGCCGAGGTGTCCCCAGTGCTCGCTACAGAGGTTCCAACCACACCTGAAGTGATCGATGTTACTGTGGCTCTCACGGAACCTGACGAGGCCTGGACCAGATCCCGTGGTGACGGCGAAGTCGTCATGCCGGAAGCGCTGAGCGCGCTAGGGTACTCGCACGACATTACCTCGATGGCGTCGGAGCAGACCAGTCTGTTTGATACCACTTTACAAGCCCTGCGTGCTGCCATTGGTGCTCACACTGTTTGTCTGCTCCGCCAGGATGACTTCATGTATGACTACGTGATCGAGTCCATCGCTGGACCCGTTGGGCAGACACTGAGCGCAGGCCAGGAATTCTCGGTCAGCGGCCCGCTCCTTACGCCGCGCCGCATGCGCACGCCGGTCACCATCATGAATGTGGAAGGTGAACATGGGCTGACGCCCGAGCGGCTTGGCTACTACACCGAAACACCAGCAGGCGTGCATCAAGTAGCCGTGGCGCCTGTTGAGCAGCCAGACGAACTGAAGGCCTACCTGCTCCTGGCAGATGTGACGGCCGACGCAACGCTCGACGTGCTCCGCAAGACTGAGTTGCTGAAGCAGTTTGCCCAGCTCTTCAAGCTCTACTTGGATGAGAGCGGGGCCAAGCGCAAGGTGGACGTCACGGGTGTTGAGCGGCCACGTCGCGAAATCATCGCTGACGCGATGGGCGAAGCCCGGTCCGAAGGACACCCGCTGGCACTGGCCCTCGTGTACCTGAATAGTGCTGAGGACCTCGCTGGCTTTGGCGACGATGTCGTTGAGCGTGCAGAACGCGAAATGAAGGCTGTGCTCAACGAAGTGACGGACTATGGCCGCGTGGATCGGTTTGGGGTACTCACCTACGGCGTGCTCTATCAGGGCGATGTGACCGATGTGGAAGCCTGGAGTGATCGGGTGGAGCAAGCGTTTGCCATCGACGACAGCTACCTGTCAGGCGGTGTGACGATCGGCGCTGCCATTTTGTGCGAGGAGCACGACGGCCCCGAAGACTTGCGCGAAGACGCGAAGTATGCCATGCAAGAAGCCTATCAGCGCGGCGCGTTCACCATCGTGGCAGCATAAGCCACGTGCCGCTTTGGGTCACCATCGTGCTAGACGGCGTGGGCATCGGCGCCCAGCCCGATGCAGCTGCCTACGGCGATGCTGGAAGCCACACCCTCGGCCACGTGCTAGCGCGCGAGCGGCCGCATCTGCCACACCTGGAGGCGCTTGGCCTGGGCTGCATCACACCGCTTGACGGTCTAGCCGCCGTCGCCCATCCAGCGGCGAGCTATGGCAAGATGCGCGAAGTGTCTGCGGGGAAGGACAGCACGACAGGGCACTGGGAACTGGCAGGGCTAGCGCTCGATACGCCGTTTCCAACCTATCCGAAGGGCTTCCCCGAGGCTGTAGTCGATGCGTTTATCGCCGAGACGGGGTGCGGGGGCATCCTGGGCAATAAACCGGCTTCAGGCACAGCCATCATCGCCGAGTACGGCGAGGAGCACCAAGCGAGCGGCCACCCCATCGTTTACACCTCTGCCGACAGCGTCTTCCAAGTGGCTGCCCATGTGGAAGCGGTGCCCCTGGAGCGTTTGTATGCGTGGTGCCGCGTGGCCAGAGCGTCGATTTGTGTGGGGCCGCATGCCGTAGGGCGGGTAATTGCGCGGCCTTTTGAAGGCGAGGCAGGGGTCTACCAGCGGATCAGCGCCCAGCGCAAGGACTTCTCACTGGCGCCTCCGTCGCCACCTGTGCAGTCCGCGCTGCAGGCGGCAGGCATCCGCACGATCGCGGTTGGGAAGATCGCTGACCTCTTTGCGGGCGTTGGGTTTGACGAGTCGCACAAGACCAAGTCCAATGCCGAGGGCATCGCCACAACGGTTGCGCAGATCGAGCGACTGGCAGGCACGAGGGCGTTTCTCTGGACCAACCTGGTCGATTTCGATCAAGAATACGGTCACCGCAACAATCCCAAGGGCTTTGCGCAGGCGCTAGAAGCCTTCGATGCCGCACTACCCGAAATCCTCAGTGTGCTACCTGCTGATGCCCGCCTCGTGATCACAGCGGATCACGGCAACGATCCCACGACGCCAAGCACGGATCACAGTCGCGAATACGTCCCGCTGCTCGTGGTCGACCCCGCACAGCGAGTCGGCCGTGCGTTGGGACTCCGCGCGACCTTCGCGGACCACGCCGCCTCCTTGGCCGCCTATTTTGACGTGGACTACACGGGCGCAGGGACGGCCTGGGAACGATGATCGCACCCGCTACGTCTCGACAATCGCTTCCTGAGCGAGGTCGCGACCTGCATCGGTGAGGGTGAGGAGGTCTCCGTCGCGAAGAATGAGGTGATCCTGCTCAGAGAGCTTCACCACGCGCTGCCCAAACGCGGCGCCCCATCGGATATGCTCATGCAGATGGCTGACCCGATTCTCACGTGTTTCTTCGGGCAAGCCTTCATGATTGAGCAGGTGGATCGTCAGCATCTTCTGCGCAAACCGCCACCGTTGTCGGCGTTGCCGCCGCACAGTTGCTACCAGCCCGCGCGCTGGAGCGAACAGATAGGCGAGTCCAAACAGTACGCCAACCACCGTCGCCATGGCGCCTGCGATGGACGCGTCGAGTGCGCGCGCCAGCATATAGCCAAACACGGCAGCGGCGGCGCCCAAGCCTGCGCTGAGCACAAGCATCCGGTCGAGGCGGTCGGTGAGGAGGTAGGCGGCAGCAGGCGGGCCCACCATGAGCGCGACGACCAAGATCGAGCCGACGGCATCGAACGCGCTCACCGCCGTCACAGAGACGAGCGCCATCAAGCCGTAGTGCAACACGCCTGGCACCATACCGAGCGTGGCGGCCAGTCCGGCGTCGAAGGTGGAGAGCTTCAACTCTTTGTAGAAGAAGCCAATAAACGCCACGTTCAGCAGGAGTACGACACTCATCACGACCAGCGCACGCGGGCCCACATCAACGCCGCCCACGGTGAAGCGATCAAACGGGGCGAAGGCTAGCTCGCCGAGCAGGACGGCATCAACATCGAGATGCACATCGCCCGCAAACTGGGTGATCAAGATGACACCGATGCTGAAGAGGGCGGGGAAGACGAGCCCAATCGCAGCATCCTCCTTCACCAAGCCGGTGCGTTCGACGACCTCGACCAGCGCTACCGTTAGCAAGCCCGTCAGCGTGGCGCCCGCGATCAGCAAGGGCGAGTTCAGGTCGTGGGTGACGAAAAAGCCGATGGCGATGCCTGGC
Organism: Bacteroidota bacterium; assembly: GCA_038747545.1. Classification (GTDB taxonomy): domain Bacteria; phylum Bacteroidota; class Rhodothermia; order Rhodothermales; family JBCCMF01; genus JBCCMF01. The sequence goes on along the minus strand of JBCDJT010000166.1, from coordinate 3,726 downwards.
AAGATGGCATGGCTGATGGCGTCCGACATAAGCGCGAGCCGCCGAAGCACCAGGAATACGCCTGGCAACGCGCACGCCGCGGCTACCACAATGGCGATGAGTTGTATTTCGGCTTGGGGCGTCATGTAGTCACCGAGGAAGCGCCTTGTTCACGCTCCTGGGCGAGGGCTTGTGCTTTCGAGAGCCCGCTTGGCGTCAAGGCCCAGTGGGTGGCATCGATCTGACGGACGAGACCGGCATCTGCAAGTTCGCGCAGGTTGTGTACGGTGCGTCCCGGCACGTCAGACATGATGTTCAGGACGGCCTCGTGATGTGGACGTTGCCGCTGCTGATGTTGACGTGCCAGTGCGTATAAGTCGAGCAGGACCGCGTCGAGGCGTAGCTGTCGCCCCTGGCGCCACTCGCGGAGGACGCGCCATATAAGCCCCCGGTTGGGGGCCAGCGTCATCGAGAGGGCCACAAAAGCGGTGGCGCACAGCACGATGGTGGGACCTGTGGGTAGGTTCGGTGTGGTGCTGCTGATGAAGGCGCCCATGATGCCAGCGGTGGCACCAAAAAGCATCGAGAGCACCACCATGGTGCCGAGGCGATCGGTCCACTGGCGCGCGGCAGCGGCGGGGGCGATGAGCATGGCGCTCATGAGCACCACCCCCACGGTTTGCAAGCCGATCATAATGGCGATGACCAGCAATGTCGTCAGGATGAGGTCAAGTCGGCGGATGGGCAGGCCAAGGCTTTGGCCGAACTGGGGGTCGAACGCGAGCACGCGCAGCTCTTTCCACAGCAGCACGACGCCCGCAAGGGCGATGCTGCCCAAACTGATCATCAGCCACACGTCGCGCATCACAAGGGTAGCAGCTTGCCCGAACAGAAACGACTCCAGCCCGGCCTGGTTGGCGTTGGGCGTTTGCTGGATGTACGTGAGCAGCATCAGGCCAAAGCCGAAGAAAACCGCGAGCATCAGCCCGAGCGCGCTGTCGTACTTGATGCGTGACGACCGCGTGAGGCCGTTGACAAGCAGCGTAGCCAGCCATCCAGCGATGAACGCGCCCAGCAGCAGCCCAGCCGTGGATTTAGTCCCTGTGAGAAGAAACGCGAGCGCGATCCCGGGCAGGGCTGCGTGGGCGATGGCATCGCCAATGAGGCTCTGTCGCCGCAGCACCGCGAAGGTGCCCAGCGCCCCGCTGACGAGACCCAGGACAGCTGAGCCCAGCGCCACGGAGCGCAGCGTATAATCGAACAAGCCGTCTAGCATGGGTTGGCGTGGGCGCGTGGTTGCGTGAGCGCGTTAAAACGTGACATACTGCTCAAGTTGAATCGGCTTGGTTAGACGAGGTGAACGGGCAGCTTGGAATGACATGCAGAGCAGACGACGCGCTCACGCAAAGCGGAGCACACGCAATCACGCGCCGACGTTGCGCAAGAAGCCCACGCGGCCGCCGTATGTAGTGCGCAGGTAGTCCTCGGTGAAGACCACGTCTACGGGCCCGCTGGCGATGCGGCGCACATTGAGGAGCATCACGTGGTCGAAGTATTCGGGAACCGTTTGCAAGTCATGGTGGACGACAACGACCGTTTTGCCGCGTTTCCGTAGGTCGCGGAGTAGCGCGATGATGGCTCGCTCAGTGGTGGCATCCACGCCCTGAAACGGTTCATCCATGAAGTACAAGTCCGCATCTTGCACGAGCGCGCGTGCCAGGAAGACGCGCTGCTGCTGCCCACCCGAGAGCTGGCTGATCTGCCGATCGGCCAATCTGTCCATCCCAACCTGCGCCAAGGCGGCCATCGCCTGGGCGCGCTCAGCTTTGCCGGGGCGCTTGAACCAGCCGAGCTGGCCGTACAGCCCCATCAGCACCACGTCGCGCACGCTGGCCGGGAAGTCCCAATCCACGCTGCCGCGTTGCGGCACGTAGGCGATGCGCGAGCGCTGGTCGGTATAGGGGTAGTCGAACATGCGCACATCCCCAGCCGCCGTCTTGACGAGCCCGAGCACGGCTTTGATGAACGTGGTCTTGCCTGCGCCGTTGGGGCCAACGATGGCCATGAGTACGCCTTGCGGCACATCCAAGTCGATGTCCCACAGTACGGGCTTCTCGCGGTAGGCCACCGTCAGGTCGCGGACTGAGAGGGCAGGTGGAAGCGCTGGGGCCGGTGTTGCCGTGGGGGCTGCGTGTGTGGGCACGGCGGAGCGACCATGTGCGCCGCGCGGTTGTACGCTGAACATAAAGGCGTCGAGAGGAGGCATGGTCGTGTGGCGTTAGGCGTCGGCGGGGGCGAGGGCGGCGACGAGCGTGTCGATGTTGTGACGGATGGTGCCGATGTAGGTGCCCTCAGGCGTGCCCGGACTCCCCAGTGCATCGGAGAAGAGGCTGCCGCCCACCTGCACATCGAATCCTTTGGCTTGGACGGCGGCCTGGACGGCTTCGATGCCTCGGCTAGAGACCGAGGACTCGACAAACATCGCCGGGATCTGTTGCTCGGCGACAAAAGCGGCGAGGTTCTGCACATCGGCCGTGCCCGCTTCGGTCGATGTGCTCAAGCCTTGGAGGCCTCGCACCTCGAAGCCGTACCCCGCGCCAAAGTAACCGAAAGCATCGTGCGAGGTGATCAGCACCCGTTGGGGCTCGGGGATGCGGGCGGTTTGTTCGCGAACGTATGCGTCTAAAGTGTCGAGGGCAGTAAGGTATGCCGTGGTGCGGGCTTGAATCTGCGTGGCCGAGTCTGGCGCGGCGTTGGCGAGGGTTTCTCCCATCTGCTCAGCCACTAGGCGCCAGAGGCGTACGTCGAACCATACGTGCGGGTCGTAGCTGCCTGCATAGGTGGGCGAGGCGAGGCGTTGGGCTTCGGGGACCGCGACTTCGGCGAGTGCGATGGTGGGCGTCCCTCGTCCTTCCATCTGCTCCAGGACATTGCCCAGCCGGCCTTCGAGGTAAAGTCCGTTGTAGATGATGAGATCCGCCTCGGCCATCGCGAGTACGTCGCCCTCGCTGGCTCTGTACAGGTGTGGATCTACGCCAGCACCCATCAGCCCATCGACCTCCACCGCTGGGCCGCCAAGCGTCTGCGCAAGGTCGGTGAGCATCGTCGTGGTCGTCACGACACGCAAGCTACCGTCTTCCGGCGGCGACGGAGCCGTGCACGCCCACAGCGCATGTGCTGCTACGAAGAGAAGGAGGAGACGGAGCATAGAAGCGCCAAAGGATTGTTTTAGTCCAGGCTAAAAATAGGATTTGCCTCCATAGGTTTCAAGGGTGCGGTGTGAATCTTAGCCGTACCCATCGTGTTGAGACCCCTCACGCGAAACTGGTGACGTGATGGAAAAGCTCTACGATGAACTCGCTCACTGGTGGCCTCTGCTATCGCCGCCGAGCGATTACCTAGACGATGCCGCTTTCTTCGCCAAGCAGCTTGTGGGTGCGCGGCTTCCCGCCGAGGCTTCCTTGCTGGAACTGGGCGCAGGCGGCGGAAGCCTGGCGTTCCACCTCAAAACCCACGTTGCCCAAACGGTACTCACCGACTTGTCACCTCAGATGGTCGAGGTCAGCCGAGCGGTCAACCCAAACTGCACGCATAAGGTGGGGGACATGCGCACGCTGCGCCTCGACCGGGTGTTCGACGCTGTGTTGATCTACGACGCCATTGAGTACATGCGCACCGAAGATGACCTGCGTCAGGCATTAACCACAGCGCATGTACACTGCGCCCCTGGCGGCGTTGCCTTGTTCG
>JBCDJT010000165.1:0-10107 GCA_038747545.1 Bacteroidota bacterium | reverse complement strand
GAGATCAGGCGTGCCCGTGATGGCCGTCGCCGTTGTAGCGTATTTCGATATGGCCTGGATCATCTGCGGCGTCTATTGCTCAACCCTACAGGGCAGCAACGAGCCTTCCGACGGACGCTACGGTTTTTGTCGTGTACCTAGGTCGCTAGCAAATAGCTTGGCCGTCTGTTGCCATTCTCCGTCGCGGAGCTCAAACACATACACTGACCCTGCGCCATCCATGCGCGTGTGATCGTGATAATTGCCAATGACGACGCGGTCGCCGTCCAGGGCTACAGCGCTGCCAAAGACAGGTCCGCCGTAGGTGTTGTATATGTTGTCCTCCGGGGGCATCTCCAGCACGCCAGACTCCACCCAGGTGGAACCGTCGAAATCAAACACATAGATGACATATAGGCTTTCATCGCTGACGAGGATGCGGTCGCCGTCGGAGGCTATGACACTGCCGTAGTCGGCGTCGGGGTAGGTGCTCTCGTCCAGAACCAGTTTTGAGAGCGTGAACTGCGCGGTGGCGGCGCGTGGTGCCCACAGCAGACATATGGCCATGAGCATGAGGTAAGAGGCGCGCGAGGATGCGCTGTACCATCGAGCAGAGAAGACCATAGAGCTTGGAACTACTGGTGCGAAAAACGAGCGCGCCTAGACGAGACGCAGCAGCGCCCGAAGTATAGCGATTATGACCATGAATGGCGTGGCAGATGGATGCTATACCTATAAGTTGTGCCCGCTGATGAATCAAGCGCGCTTTGGGGTGTCGGTGCCGAGCCGTGCAAGCACAGAAAAACTGACGGTTAGCTTGACTTACTTTATTCCATAAAGTACATTGCAAATGTATTTCACCTAAACAGGCTGTAATGATGAACGCTGCAGAACGCACTATGTCAACGGGAATGAGCCGCTGGCGTCTCGTAGGGTGGGGTAGCGCTGCTGTACTGCTGCTGCTTCCGTTGATCGCCATGCAGTTCACCGATGAAGTACACTGGGACCTGGCCGACTTCATCATCGCGGGTGTGCTGATGGGCAGCGTCGGGCTGCTCTACGAGATCGTGGTGCGCAAGACAGGCAACGGTGCGTACCGGGCAGGCGTGGGCGTAGCGCTCGTCGGGGCGTTTCTGCTGGTGTGGGTGAACGGCGCGGTCGGGCTGATCGGCTCGGAGAATAACAGCGCCAACCTAATGTACGCTGGGGTGCTCGGCATCGGGTTCATCGGGGCGGTAATCGCGCGCTTCAAGGCGCAAGGCATGGCGTATGCGCTGTACGCGGCGGCGCTGGCGGTGGGACTCGTGGCTGCCATCGCGCTCATCGGGGATTTGGGGGCGCCGTACAACGGGCCGTTTGAGATCATCATCCCGAATGCGTTCTTTGCGACCCTCTTTGCTGGCGCAGGGCGTCTGTTCCAGGTGGCGGCGCGAGGCTGAGCACGTAAGACCACGCAAGCATCATCATCCGCCATGCGGAAGCTTCGCATACATCGCGTCATTGCCACGGTTGTGCTGGTGCTGGGCCTTGGCATGATGGTGGGCATGATCGTCTTCGAAGACGAGCCGGGCGGCATTCCAGTGCTGCTGGTGCTGATCGGGGCGGCGTGGCTGTTCCGCACCCAACGGCGGCTCCGGCAACGTCCCTCGTAGCGAAGGACAGAACGTGTTTGACCAAGGAAGAGCGAGACGCCTACCTCCGCAGTCCGTTAGGCCAACGTTGCAGTACGTACCACAGACATTTGGTATGTAGTAGCCCATGGGGCGGCCCCGCATGATCCATTGCTGTGAGCAGGCCATCCCGCCTCTAGCTAGGTGTGACCAAGTCCCCGTGCCTGTATGTGCCGCTTGTCCAGAATCTGCGCCCTTGTGACGGTAGCTGCGCTTCTTGCGTCGGGCTGTGCCACCACGTCAAACAATCTGCCCTTGCGCCCGGGCACCGAGGCGCCCCCGGGGCAGGATGTGAAGCTGGCAGTGTACAACGTAGCCTTCGGCGCCATCGTGGGCGGACTGGGAGCCGTCGTGAACGGCCGTGACGGTCGGCCCGCCCGACGCTTTGCCCGTGGTGCGGGCTGGGGCGCTCTGGGCGGAAGCCTCTCATACATGGGCAAGTGGCAGGCTGGCGCCATCTCTGAGCAGGGGACGCTGGTGTTCGGCCTGCCCGCGCGTCTGGTCCACGACACTGGCCTTTCCGTTATCGAGAACGCGGCGCACCAGCGCCCACCGTTTGAGCGCTTGGCTACACACGTCGGTGTAGTCCGTGTCGACTTCCAGCCTGGCTCAGGGGCGCTGCAGGCACGGCTGCTGCCCTTCCAGACGCTCGTCTTCGGCCTGCTCTTGGCCGATCCCGACGTCGATTTCTTGCTCACCCGCTCGCTCTTCTACGGCGCGCTGCTCTTCAGTGGCGACGGGCGCGAGACGGCGCCCATCACGGGAGGATCCAGCAACGGCCGGGCGATACTGGGGGCCGTGTTCGTCAATCGCCAAGACGATGAGTTCTACGACACGGCTGCGCACGAACTGGTACACGCCTTCCAGGCCCATCAGATGACGCGCGTAGAAACCGTTTTTCGTCTGCCGCTGGAGCAATCTCTGGCCCAATCGTCGGGCTACCGCAGGCTCGCGCGTTGGATCTATCTCGATAGCCCAGCCTTGCTCGGGACGGCGTATTACCTCATCGAGGGCGGTAATATCGATGCACCCTGCAAGTACAACAATTGGCTGGAGCGCGAGGCCGAGGCGTTCGCCTCGCGACGGCCCGTGGGGCTGTGCCGATGACATGCAGGCCGAGGCACCAAGGAAGTAGGCAAGGTGCTCTAGCATTCTGACGTACGCATTCGGTACCTTCGTTGGGACTCGACTCCGTGACGGCCCTGCTGGCGCCCAGCCGAACTTGTGTGGCAGGCGTACGGTGGCTCGGCTGCGTCGAGGGCGCTGACGTCGTGCTCGGCGGCGAACGCTCTACCCCCTGCCGAATCCCCAGCCCCCACCCGAGGCCATAAACCCAGAGATCCTATGTCAAAGAAGCTCAGCAACGCCAAAGCCCTCTACATGGAAGGCATCCGCGATGGTCACGCCCGCGAGGCCGTCACCAAATACACGGGCGCGCGGTACACACAGCATTCCACGGGCGTCCGCGATGGCGTAGAAGGCTTCGTCGAGTTCTTCGAGCCGTTCATCGCCCGCAATCCCAACCGTCACATCGAGATCGTGCGCGGTTTTGAGGACGGACGCCACGTGTTCGTCCACGCCTACCAGAGCCTCAACGACGGGGAGGCCGAGTGGGTGACCACGGACTTCTTCGACACGGACAAGGACGATAAGATCATCGAGCATTGGGATGTGATCGCGCCGTATGTGGCGGCCACGCCGTCAGGCCGCACTTCGGTTGATGGTGTAACCGAAGTCACCGACCTGCCGCATACGGAGCCCAACAAGGCGCTCGTGCGCGCGATGATCACGGACGTGCTCATGCCCGGTGGGGACCTAGCCAAGGCAGCGGAGTACATTACCGAGGACTACATCCAGCACAGTGCCGATCTGCCTGACGGCCGTGCCCCGTTCGTGGAGACGCTGACGCAGCCGGGGCGTCCGCTGTATCACGAGATCGTGCTGCTGGTGGGCCGCGGCAACTTCGTCGCCACGCTGTGCCGTGTCAGCCGAGGCGATCAGGACTATGCACAGGTCGATCTCTTCCGCGTTGAAGGTGGTAGGCTGGCGGAGCACTGGGAGAACGCCGAGCCCGTGCCCCTAGCGGATCAGAACGTCAACAGTGGTAAGTTTTGAACGACGTATGCTTGGGAGCTGGAGAGGAACCAAGCTTGCCCATTAAGAGGCGACGGGGAGCTGCATCCAGAAGGTCGTGCCCACGCCTTCCTCGGTCTCGAAGCCAATGTCGCCCTTCATCTCTTCAATCGCCTTGCGCGTAATGGCGAGGCCCAGCCCTGTGCCGCTGGTCTTGGTAGAGAAGTTAGGCTCGAAGATGCGCGGCTGGATCTCGGCAGGCACGCCATCGCCGTTGTCACGGACGGTGCTGTAGGCTACCGCCGATGTGCCATCGGTAGCACGGAGCGTGGTGGTGACGACGATGCGCCCCTCGCGGTCGTCCGGGATGGCCTGCATCGCATTCTTGATGAGGTTGATGTAGATGCGCCGCAGCTCCTCGTGGTCGGCTTCCACCGTCAGCGGCGTCGGATGCGGCTCGAAGCTGATCTCTGAGGTGGCCTCGGCCTGCATCAGGTCGATGGCTTCTTGCACGATGGCGTTGAGGTCGAGGCGTTCGAGGATCTGCTGGGGCAGCCGGGCGAACGTCGAGAAGTCGTTAGCGATGCGGGCGAGCGTGTCGATCTGCTCGATGAGCGTGTTGGTGACGCGGCCGAACATCTTGTGGAACCGGCCAATCGGCTCCTGCACAGCGGCGTCGGGCTCTACATCGCTGTAGGCGCGCCGCAGGTGCTGCACCGAGAGCTTCATCGGCGTGAGCGGGTTCTTGATCTCGTGCGCCACCTGCCGGGCCATCTCGCGCCACGCGAGCTGCCGCTCCTGCTGGGTGAGCTGACGGCGGCTCTCGGCTAGCTGCTCCTGCATGGCGTTGAACGTCTCCATCAGCTCGCCGATCTCGTCGCGGCTCTTGATGGGCTTGACGCGCGTGTATTCGCCCTTACCGGTCTGCCGCAGGCCCTCGCGTAGGTAGGCGATGGGCCGGGCCAGCGTGTTGGCAATGATGGAGGCGGTGAGGAGCACCACAATCACCAGCAGCAGCAACGCTCCAAACAGGTAGGCCACGTTGCGCGCCCGCTCCTCCTCGATGCGCTCCTGGCCGGGCAGGATGGGCAGCGACAGGACGTATTGCGGACGCCCCTGCTCGTCGGGGATGGCATGGTAGCCAATCATGTAGCCTACACTGCCAATCTGCTGCGTGGCATAGGTGAACCGGAAGCCGTCGTAGTAGAGGTCTTTGTACACCGAGGCAGGCAGGCGCTGGTCGATGAGGCGGTCTTCGATGAGCTGCGGACGGCTGGAGCCTACCAAGCGCTCGTCTTGGTACAGGTTGAGATCGAGGCCGACCTGTGCGGCCAGCGAGTCGATCTGCGTGCGCCCCAGGACGCGATACGGCAGCTCGCCACCGCGCGCCTCGAAGGCCAGCGTCTCCTCCACGCGGTCGAGGTACTGTTCGAGGTTGGAGCGGATGGCGCCGTCCGTCTCTTCCACGATGCCCTCGCGTCCCACGTAGCCTACCAGGGCTACGGTTACCACGCCTACGAGGAGGAACGCGTTGAGCACGCGGTCGCGGAACTGCACGCGCGGCGCCGGAAGCAAGCCCGCACGCCACCGCAGGTACAGCCCGGCGATGTAGACCAAGACGCCGATTACGAGCGCCCCCAGCGTCAGGCGGAGCAGGTAATACAGGTGGTCGAAGGTGCCGACCGAGCGGACGCGCACGGCGATGACGGCAGTGTTCGTAGACGCTTGTTGGAGTGCCGGGATGAGGCCTGGGCGCGTCGCCTGCTGGCGGCGATAGTACGTGAGGTACGTCTTATCCTTCACGTTCTCCTCGCGCCATGCCTCAGGGGCGCCCAGGAGCAGCGTTTGCACGTCGGGGTCCAGGCGGTAGCGCCCAAAGTCACGCCGAAAGCTGCGCACAAGCACGCCCTGCCGGAACTCAGCCATCGACAGGTCGGCGTAGAGGGCGTCGTAGAAACCCGCAGGCGTCAAGATGCGGGGGAACGGCGTGGTCGTATCGCTGCGGAGCGTGTGCGGCTCAGCGCGGGCGAGGACCCAGCCGACGAGGGCGCCACTGGCGTCGCGCAAGGGCATAAACGCCGCGTAGTCAAACTGGGTCGGCTCGCGGCGCCCCGTGATGGGCTCCACAATGGGCTGCTGGACGTAGCCCGAGGCCGCATACATCGCCTCCAAGACTTCGAAGGCCAGCGCATCGCCATCGTCCAAGCTGGTGCGGTTGAACCGCAGCTCGGCCTCGTAGTGGCTGCCCATGACCTGCCCCCTGGCGTCGTAGACGACGAGGCTGACGTCGTACGCCCGCAGCGACGTGGCCATCGATTGCCGAACGACAGCGGTGGTGAGCGAGTCGAGTGCTGGCCGTCGTGTGGTACTGGTGTCGGCCAGATGCTGCTGGAGCCGAGGCGCGCTGCTCAGGTCGTAGGCGAGCTGTTCCATGGCAAAGGCGACGGGGGCATCCCTGCCCTCGCCAAAGGCATCGGCGGCGTCCTGCATCTGGAGACGCCGCTGCTGGTCTACGCCTTCATAGAACAGGGGGTAGGCGGCAAGGGTCACCACAAAGAGCGCTAGCAGCACAATGCGCAGTTGGAACAGCGTAGCGAGCGAGGCTGGCGGCCGATGGGCGGTCGCCGCGCCCAGGCCACTCATCGTGAGCAGCAGCAGAAAACTCCCGGCGACGAACACAGTGGGCGCGACCAGGACAACAGCTACGGCGCTGACTAGGGCGCCTGCTAAGCCCGTGAGCAACCGTGCCCGCCCCACGTACAACCCAGCCAGTCGCCCCGCCGAGGCCACCGCTAACCCGACAGCGGTCGTACACAGCAGCAAGGCCACAAAGATCAGCAGCACCAGCGGCTCGGGGTTCAGGCTGGTGCGGTCTAGGTAGTCGAGGGTGCTGTCGAGCACCACGCGTTGCGTCAAGGCCGCGAGGCCCCACGTAAGCAGGCCTACGAGGGCAGTGAGCGTGAGGCCAGCGGCGAACGCGAGGCCCGGCGCCCACCTATGTTCGCTAGGCTGATGGCTGGTGCGATGCTGTAGGTGGCGTACAAAGGCGAAGCAGGCGCTCGCGTGTGCGAGTGCGAAGACGCCGGTCAGCAGCAAGTCGCCCGTGGATCGAGCCAGCCCGCCGCCAATGTCAGAGGCAAGGTGGGTGGGGTCGAATAAGGGGTTGAGCGGCGCGCGGCCCGGCTGCCAACGGCCAGGGACGTCCATCGCGAGGAGCGCATAACGCACACCCCACCACGCTACGCTGAGTAAGGCGAAGCCCAGCGCGCGCTGCTGTGCTGTCGCGGCGCGTTGGTACAGCATCCACAGCATGCCGAGGCCCCAGCCCAGGAGCAGCGTCGTCCAGAACGCGAGCACGTGGCCATACTGGGCGCGTGTGGCAGCCACCAGTGCCGCCTCAGAGGGGGGCTCTACAAAGACTCGTGCTAGCGGTGTGCCATCGATGCCCTGAAGCACACGCGCAGCCTGGCCATCAAGCGCGTCGGTTCCGCTAGGGATGTTGCCGTAGGCGATGCGTACCGGACGCTGGGTTAGGCGCCGCCATTCGTCCTGCAGGTTGTAATCCCGCAGGAACTGGTTCTGGACCGGGGCGCTGAACGCTATCGTCTCTAAGAGCCTGACGGCGCCCAGCACCTCTGCGCCATCGCGTACCGGGTGCCACACGACAAGCGCCCGGCGGGTACTTCCGTCTTCCGCCATGGCCGTCTGCATACGGCTCAGGAACTGCGTGGAGGCTGGCGCCGGGTCGAGCGGCATGCTGAAGCCGCTCCAGACAACTACCTGCGGCGTGCGGTTGTACAGCTCGGCGGCCATCCGGGGGGGCAACTGCAAGGCCGCAAACTGCCGGAACAGGGCCTCGCGTGCTAACTCATAGTTGGCCGTGGCCGGCGCGGCATCGCTGAACGTGCGCAAGGCACGGATCAGAGCGTCATCGCTGGCGAGGCGCTCGGCTTGGCCCAGTAGCGCTTGTTGACGCTGCTCGAAGTCCGCTTCAATGCGCAGGAGCGCTTCGCCAAGCACGGCCTGTTGCTGGGCGTTTGCCGACGTGGCGTACCGTGCCTGATGCCACCATCCCACAAGCCACGTCCCCAGCAGCCCTGCCAGCAGCAAGCCTGCAATCGCAAGGGCACGTCGGGGAGGGACGCCAGGCGTGGACATAGGCGTCAGAGGCTCGTGCGCGTCAGGCGGAGCACGCGCAGGTACCAAGCGCCGTCATCCTGCACCAGCCGAGCGTAGAGCCTGAGGCGCTCGCCGCTGCCCTGCACAACATAGGTGCCGCTGAGAAACCCCTGCTTGCCCGACGGCGACGGTGTGCGCAGGTCAAGGCGCTGCAATGGGTGGCGTACAAAGAAGTCAGTGAGGACGAAGCGTGCCTGCGCCCGGCTGTACTGCTTGTCGGCGCCAAACAGGTTAATGTCTACGCGCGGCGCCAACATGGGCGTCAGCTGGGCCACGTTGCGCGCCTTCACGTGCGTCTCAAACTGCGTGGCGGCGTCGCTCAGCGTCGTCTGCGCTTGCACCGTAGTAGCGAGTGCAAGGCCGCCGAGCAGGAAGATGAACAGGGTGCGGGTCATCGGGTGGATACGCGTGAACAGTGGCCGGAATAAAGAGGGGCCTGCACACGATCAGCATGCAGGCCCCGAGTAAAGCGTCAGGTCATGCGCGCTTAGCGGCTCTGGCACTTGTCGCGCACGCCCAGGTTGCAGAGCTCGTACTCTGCACTGGCGCGAAAGGCGCCGGTGGTGACGAGCGCGAAGGTAGCGCGGGCACCCTCATTGTCGCCTGCCTTCAGCAGCGCTTCGCCTTTGATGAAGTTAATCTTCGACTGGTCGTTGCGGCTGATGCGGCCCATACCCAGAGCCTTGTCCGCCATCTCGACAGCTTGTGCGTAGTCGCCTTTGATGTTGTACGCCATGGCCATGTAGAAGTACTCATCCGCACTGGCCTCAACGTACTCCTCCATCTCCTGCAGGATCGCGATGGCTTGGTCAGCTTGCGAACTGGTGGGGTTGTTTTCCAGCAGCGGCTTGACTTGGTTCAGGAAGTAGATCTCGATCTTGCGCGTCGCCGAGCGAGCCACTTTGGGTTCGCCTTCGGCGTTAGCTTTCTCAATGGCCAGCTGCAGTGTCGCAATGCCTTCTTCCTTGTTGCCCATGTCAGACAGCATCACGTCGCCCTTGTCGTGGTAGTTACGGGCGTAGTCAGGGTTGTTGGCGATGCCCGTGTCAAAGTGCTGCAGGGCTTGGTCGAAGTTGCCGCCCTTGGCAGCTTGGCGCCCACGTGCGTTGTCGATCTGGGACAGCACGCGCTTCGAGCTTTTCACCACGGCATCATCACCTTGGGCTGCAGCAAGCTGTGCGGCGCGCGAGAATTCGGTGTAGGCGGTGTTGTAGTCTTTGGCAACGGCTGCTTCACGGGCAGCGTTAAACGCCTTCTTGTACTCCTGGTCGTCCTGAGCATGGGCCTGCGCGCTGAGGCCCACGGCTAGCACAGCCAGCAGAAGGGCGCGTGTGAGGAGATGGCGCAAGGTCTGGTACGAGGCAGTCATGGTGTGTGTCGTTCGGTGAATGGATCAAATGGGGGTTCTGTCGAAAGCACAGGGCACTGGTGGCCCACAGGCAGAGGGACTAACGAGGACTGTGCCAAGGTGGGGGGAAGCTCGGGCGCGCAAGGCCGCGAGGGGCCACAAAGATACAAAAACCAGCGGTTTGGGCCAGCCACATACGCTCCTTTGCGTTCCATTAAAACACAAAGGTAACGCAGAAGTTGCTCATTTTGTACAGCTTACGCCCTTCCAGTGTCTACCAAAGTGGGCAAAAGCACCGCAACGCCTCAAAATACGAGGGATCAGAAGTTGGGCGAGATCGGGTTGTCGCGGTAGAACGCGCAGATCGTCTCTACGGCCTCCACCGGATCATCAGTGATGCTGATCAGGTCGAGGTCGCCGGGTGAGATGTTGCCCTCGGCCAGCATCGTGCCCTTGATCCAGTCGATTAGCCCTTGCCAGAACGCCGAGCCCATGAGGATGACCGGATACTTGGTGGCTTTGCGCGTCTGGATGAGCGTGATCGACTCGAAGAGCTCGTCGAGCGTGCCATAGCCGCCGGGCATGACGATGAGCGCCTGCGCGTACTTCACCAGGATCACCTTGCGCACACAGACGATGTCGAAGTTGATGAGCTTGTCGCTGTCGATGTAGGGGTTGGCGCCTTGCTCGAAGGGGAGCGTGATGTTGAGGCCCACCGAGGTGCCGCCCGCCTCGTGTGCGCCGCGGTTGGCGGCCTCCATGATCCCAGGGCCGCCGCCCGTGATCACGCCGAAGTTGTGCGCCACCAGTTGCTTCGCTACATCGCGGGTGAGCTCGTAATACGTCTCGCCGGGCTTG
>JBCDJT010000164.1:0-10119 GCA_038747545.1 Bacteroidota bacterium | reverse complement strand
TTGAGCGAGTCGACGGGCAGCGTCAGCGGGTCGACGTCGAAGCCGGGCTCCCACACGAGGCTGGTGACGTGCCCGTAGAAGTTGCCTTCCTCCACGTGGTACAGCGGGCTGGTGCCCAGCCAGTCGCCCTGGTTGTCAGTGACGAACAGCCGGCCTTCGAGGTCGAAGCCGAGGCCGTTGGGCGTGCGGAAGCCGTTGGCAAACGGCTCCAGCGTGCCGTCGGGGTGGAGGCGCATGACGTAGCCGCGGTACGGGACGCTGGAGTACATGCGGCCGGGCCGCCCGAGCGGGTTGAAGGTGCCGCGCTTGAGGTCGCGCACGCCGGCGAGTTGCGACGCCGTGCCGAGCGAGAAGTAGAGCACGCCCTCGCTGTCACGGACGGGGCCGAAGGCGAACTCGTGGTAGTTGCCCGACATGCCGAAGTCATCGGTGACTGTCTCGAACACGTCGGCGCGGCCGTCGGCGTCGGTGTCGGCGAGGCGGGTGAGCTCGGGGCGCTGCATGACGAGCACGCTGCCGTCGGGCTCGGGCAAGATGCCGAGGCCGTCGTGCAGGCCGTCGGCGAAGGTGCTCCACGCCTGTGTCTCGGGGTCGTAGATCAAGATCTCGCCGCGATGGAACGACGCCACCAGCCGCCCATCGGGCAGGAAGTCGATACCGCCCGTCTCGGCGACGAGGCCGTCGGGCAGGGGGATCGTCTCGACGGCGTAGGCCGGGCCGAGCGGGTCGGCGGGCGGGGCGCAGCCCATGGCGCCCAGCGCCAGCATCGCGAGTACAGGAACCAGTCGCCGCATCACTCCTCCTCGGCTGTCATGGTAATCGAAAACTGCTGGGCCTCATCCGCCGTGAGGCGAAGGACACCTTCGTCCCAGGCCCCGGCCGAGGCTTCGTATCGGACCCCTTCGCTGGCCTCGGTGAGAAACGCGACACGGCCCTCGTGCCCGTCCATCTCGAAGGTGCGCACTAGGCTGCGCGGCGCATCGCCCGCCGTGATCGTCTCTTCAATCACCACGCCGCCGATGGCATAGCGGAACGTCGGTAGGCGGCCAGTGAGGCGGTAGCCCAGGAAGTCGACGGCGGGTGGCGCATCCGAGTCGTCTAGCCGAAAGGGGAAGCCCGCCTGTTGCTGGTAGAAGCGCGTGCCGATGAGCTCAGTGAGGTACTTGCCGTTGCCGCTCCAGTGGGCGGTGTTATCGACGAAGCCGCCTGCCCACGCATACTGCAGGTGGCTGTAGCTCGCATCCCAGCAGTACGACAGGTCGCCGTCGAGCGAGACAACAATGGCGGCCGGGCTGGCATCGGGGACGAAGGTGCGGTAGAGGGCCGGGTACTCAACGGGAAACGGGTGTGGCGACACGGCCTCGGCCACGCGGCTGAGCGAGGGCAGGTTTGGGTCGTCGTCAACGCTCGGCACGGTAGCAGGATCGTCAGTGACGTAGAGCGCGCCGTACATGACGAAGCCGTGGCCGGGGTACGTGCATACGAAAGGGTACACGCCCGGCTCGGTGGGCGCCGTGAACTCCACCTCGCCGGCTTCGCCCGGCCGGACCTCGCCGATGGCGGCTACCACGACATCGCTGTCGGGGATGTAGCCTTGCTCGGGCCCGGCGGCACCGAGTGCCATTGCGGCCTCCACCACCTTCATGCGCTGCCCCGGCGCCACGAGGAGCCAGTTGTGGATCATCGAGCTCGGGTTGTCCATGGTGAGCACCACCTCGGCGCCAGGGGCTATCACCAGCTGCATGGGCGCATACTGCAGCCCCTCCACGGCGGCGAGCGAAAGCTGGACGGGCTGGGCTTGCACGATCGGTGGCGTAGCAACCAGCAAAGCGGCGAGTGCCAACCACCGAGTGGGCATATCAACAAGGGAATGCGTGACCATGGCGCCCCAACGCACAGCGCGCATGCAGGTTGTGCCCACTCGGGAAAATTGCGCCCTCACTGGCGGCACGGCTTTCCCGTCTGCGGGCCCCGCTCGTTGCGCTACACCACTGGTCAACGCACTTTTTGCAGGCCAGCGGATGTTTTTGGGCAGCACGGACCCTGCAGGCACGCGCTTTGCCGCAGCCGTCTGCTGTCCACCCCACACCGACGCATCTGCCCCCTGCAGATCCACTCCCATGACATCCCACTCCCGCTTCTTTTCCCCCATTGCGCTGGTTGCCGTGCTGCTCTTCGGGCTGGCCGGCTGCGATGCGTTCAGCCCTGACGAAGAAGAAAACCCTGGCGGCATCGTACGCTTTGTGGGCCAGGTGCTCAACGACGCGACCAACAACCCCGTCCCCGGCGCCTTCGTCCAGATCCAGCCGTACAACAACCTGCCCGTAGAGACCGACGCCGAAGGCCGCTACGACTTCGAGCTTGAGATCGACAGCACGCAGACGTTGACCGTCGTCGTCAGCCGCGACGGGTTCGACGGCACCTCGGTTGAGGTGTTGGGCGTTGTAGACCGCACCATCAGCGTACCCACCGCCCGCATCCGCCAGCTTGTAGACGACCAGCCGGTGTCAGGCAGCGCTTCCAACATCCTGATGCTCGCCCAGTCGGCGCAGAGCATCGGTGTGAAGGAGAGCGGCTCGCAGGAGGTTGTGCAGATCACCTTCCAGGTGGCCGACTCGTTGGGCCGTCCCATCGTGCTTGAGCAATCGGTAGATGTGTCGTTCAGCCTGGGCGTGAGTCCGGGGGGCGGCGAGTTCATCTTTCCGCAGACGGCCTCTACCGATAACAACGGCCAGGTCACCGCCAACCTCTCGGCGGGAACGCGTGCGGGCGCCGTACAGCTCGTCGCCGAGGCACGCGTAGACGGCCGCACGATCCGCTCCATTCCTGTCAGCGTAGCCATCCACGGCGGTCTGCCCAACCAGACCCACTTCTCGGTGGGGCCGCAGCGCTTCAACTTCCCGGGTCTGCTCCGCTTTGGCGTGGAGAACGACATCTCCGTCATCGTGGGCGACCAATACGCCAACCCCGTACGGCCACAGACGGCTGTCTACTTCACGGCGAGCCACGGCGTAGTCGAGGGCTCCACCCTCACCGATGACCTTGGCCGCGGCACCGTCACGCTGCTCTCGGGCAACCCCTTGCCCAGCGATGGCATCGGCTTTGTCACGGCTCGCAGCGCCGATGTCAACCAGGACGACGTTGTGGGCAGAACCCCTGTCGTCTTCTCGGGCGTCACGGTGGTCACGGTCTCACCCGCCATAGCACGCCTCGGCCAAACGTATGATGTCACCGTAACTGACCCCAACGGCAACCCGCTGGTTGCGGGGACCACGCTGAGCGTTCGCGTGGAAGGCACGCGCGTTAAGGCCGTCGGCAATACCAGCGTCACGTTCGACGACACGGCCTTCATTGACCAGAACGGCGATGGCGACAACCTGGATTACGCCGACGTGGTGCGTGGGCCGGGCATCACCGAGTTCCGCTTCCGTGCTGTAGAAGACCGCAGCTTCAACGAGGAGGACGGCGAGCCGCTGGTAGAAAGCGTCACCATCATCGTAAGGGGCGAGAACGGTGACCTAGAGATCGTGCTCACCAGCGACGGCGGCGCCCCATCGCTTCGCACCGCTGAAGCGGAGTTTGAACTCGTCACGCCAGATAAACTCATTGCCCGTGGACTGGAGCGCCCTTAAACCGGCGCGGCTTCGTCCGATACGGTAACCATATTACGGTGAGGCCCGAGTAGCACGGGCCAACTGTAGGGGGTCGCGAGGCCGGCATGTACAGGGGGTGCGTGTCGGCTTCGCGCGTTTTTGTCGGTGGGTGTGCGGCATCACCGCAGCTCAGGCACGCTGTTGAGCGGTACGCTGAGGATGTCGTTGCCATCAGTGAACACGACGAGATCCCACGCAGGGACGACCTGCACGCCCCACACATAGGGTAGGCCGCCGATCTTCTGCGGCGTCTGCATCGCATCGTCGATGCCGAGGAGCCACACGCCGTTCTGTGCGTCTGGTGCGCACATGTCGTCGAAGCAGTGGGTGTAGATGATGCGTTCGCTGGTAGCGGAGCAGGCGTCGAAGGCGGTGCCTTGCGGCGGGATCAACAGCGGCGTGAGGGGCGCGAAGCCGTCCGCCGTTTCGCGGGTGCGGTACAGCCCTGCGCCGGATGGCCCCGCTGAATTGTAGAGCAGCAGGTCGCCCGCCTGGGTCATGCACGGGTATGTGCCCACGATGCCGTGGCGGGCCGTCAAGTTCTCGGGCGTGCCCCATCCTTCGCCCTTACGCGGCATGCGGAAGAGTGCCTGCTCACCATCGGTAGATGGAGTGGCATAGACGATGCTGCTGGCATCCGGCGCGATGGCGAGGTTGTAGACCGGGCCGACGGGGATCTCAGCCACGCGCCACGTCTCGCCATCCCAGGCGGCGATGTACGGCGTCTTCTGCGCCCAGTCGTCGCCGTAGCGGGCGAAGACCATCGTCTGTCCATCGGCAGAAAACGACGGTGAGGTTTCATAGGCCTCGGTGCTGACGGAGCCTGCTGCGAACACGTCTGGCGTGAGCAGCGTGTCGGCGGGTGAGGCCATGAGGAAGGTTAGGGCAAGAACAAGCATGGCGGGAGGGGGCTGACACAACGTGATGGACAACGGGCACAAGCGTGCAGGCTGCACCGTAGGATACGCATAGTTATGTGGCCCGCGTGTGTTCTCCAGGCCCACCGCCTTTTCTACCCCCAGCAATGTATCTCCCGATGGTTCGCCTAGCGACGTTACTCTTCGTGCTGCTGCTCCCGTTGACCGCCTGCGACTCGGCCGATGAGACGCCTGAACTTCTTGCCACAATCAACTCGGTGGAGGAAATCGTGAACGACCGCGTGCGGCCACACGAAGGCCTGCCGCACGGCGCCACGCACTTCGACTGGGGCAAGGCGCCGCGCATGGGCATGGGCAACGACCCCGGCGACTTCACGGCGATGATCCCGTGGGGGCAGCTTTACGAAGACGTGCAAGGCAACCCCGCCACCAACAGCCGTGTGCAGATTCGCAACCTGGAGGCCTACATCCTGCGCAAATCCGACGGCCAGTGGCACCGCACCCACAGCGACGCCGTCGTGGAGGGCGCCGCCTACCGCGAGGACTTCGTGAACGACATCAACAAGCCCGCCGACGCCCGCCCCGAGCCCGACGGCGGCGGCCTCTCGGTCACCGCAGGCGACGGGTTCAACTACCACTTTTGGTCGCGCGTGGGCCGCGTCAGCATCGACCCCGACGACATCGCCGGCGTCTTCATCACCGCGCAAGCCCGCCTCGTCCTCACCGACCCAGATGGCCCCGACGACCGAGAATCCGCCCGCTACCTCCTGGGCGTGGGCGGTGACTACTGGGAGAGCCTCACCGCCGAGTGGGACCAGTGGACGACTAACGGCGACATCGCCATCGGCCGCTTCAAGTACGTCACGCCCGAGTGGCGCGCCTTCAACATGATCACGATCTCCGCCACCGAGACACGTCAAAATCCACCGCCGATTCAGTGACGCAGGAGCACCACGGCCGCGCGCCAGTGACTACGGAAGGTGCTCCAAATCGCTCAAGTCTTTGTAGCGACCGCTGGCCCGCTTATTGGCCTTCAAACAGGCGAGCCCGATGATCACCGCTGGTGTCTCCCCCAGTTCGCCGTTGATCCGCTTGGGGTAGCAGTCGCCGAATACGACGCCGTCTATACTGGTGAGTATCTCGACACGCAGCGGGGGATACCCCATACGGATTACCTGATCTAGTCGCTCGAATAACTCCGCTCGCAAGGCCGGGACGTTGAAGCCGAAATCGCGCAGGGCACGGTGTACTCGTTGTGCATTATCGCGACTTCGCTCAATCCAGATGTCAATGTCGCCCGTTGTGCGTGGGTAACCGTGATAGGCTACTGCATAGCCCCCGACGATCAGATACCGCACCTCATGCGCGTGTAATGACCTCAAGAGTTCGCTGAATTCGGTCGGAAGCGGGATCGTAGGCATAGTTGAGTTGGCGCATCGCCTCGAGCGCTTCTATGCGCTGCTGTGGCGTCAGCGAGCGCCAGTAGGTCCGGTCGTCGGCCTCTGCTTTGGCGAAGGAAGTGATCGAGAACGCGGAGCGGTCGAGACGAGGATGAGACTCGGGCATGCAATCTGTAAATGCGCCTTATATTTCGCAGGCTGAACCCCTCAGCGTGCGTTTCGCTCCGCAGCTACGGATTCCTCACGGCTCCATCGTGCGCGCGATCCTGAACCCGACGTTGTAGCTCGTGTAGCTAGGATGGAGACGGTAGCGGTACGAGGCCCGGCTGTAGAGCGGTGCCGTGTCCATCGCACCGCCTCGAAGCACCTTGCGGGGGTCCTGTGCAGCGCCCAGCGCGTCGGTGGCGAGGCGACTACTGGGATAGGGCGCAAAGTCCGCATCGACCCACTCGAAAACGTTGCCGATAACGTCGTGCAGCCCGAACGCGTTCGGCTGCTTCTGCCCCACTGGCCGCGTTCGCCCTTCGACCTGCTCGGTGAAGTACCACGCAATGGGGTCGAGCACAGCAGAAGGACCGTTCTGAACCGCCAAGTCGCCCGCATAGGTGTCTGTGGTCGTTCCCGCCTTGGCGGCGTACTCCCACTCCGCCTCTGTGGGGAGGCGGTATCCGTTCGCGCCGGAGTCGAGCGTGTAGCCTTCTACCGGATCGATGCGGTACGCCGGCGTGAGGCCATCCAGCCGCGAGAGGACGTTGCAGAACCGGACGGCGTCGTACCACGAGACCTGCTCAACGGGATGCGCTGGACCGCGATTAAAGCTCGGGTTGTAGCCCATCACCGCCTCAAACTGCGCCTGCGTCACCTCGAACACACCGATGGCGAACGGCGCGACCTCGATTTCGTGGGCAGGCCGTTCATGCGATTCGCCTTCCGTGCCACCCGTGTCGCCCATCATGAACATGCCGCCAGGTAGCTCCACCATCGGGAGATAGACCGCGCTCGATAACGAGCGTGCGGGTTCTTGTGCGTGTGCGACGCCAATAGCGCAGACGACGACCACAAAGACCAGGAATGCGGAAGTGGTTCTGCTCATGCTCAATCCCGCGCGTGCCATGTTCGCGCGCTCCCGTAGAGCAGCACGCGTCGAACAGTGCGCTCACTCCGCCGGATATGCCGTATTGAAGATATCCGTCCCGTTTTTCGTTACGACCTTTGGCTGTAGCAGCCGGGACCGAGCGAGAAGCAACTCCGCGCCTTCCAACTCATAGCGAACCGGACTGCGCGGCGTCTCTTGCGTAGTTGGCGCATTCTGTATGGCCGATCCTAACTCCCATGCGATGCGCATCGAGTGTTGCGAGAAGCCCAGGTAAATCTCTTCCCCAGCTTCCAGCACCTCGAACCGCTTTGTGACGAGGACCTGGCCCGAACCGTCGGCGAAGCGCGCGGTGGCATGCAATGTGTAGCTACCTGGCTCGACGCCCTCGAAGGCGAACCGTCCGTCTGAGGCGGCGCTCACCGCTTCGAGTCCCTCGATTGCGAGCCCTCGCACATCCTTGAGGACAATCTCTGTCTCGGAGATCGGCTCCCCAGTATCCAGCGAGATGGCAAACCCAGAAACAGGGGTTTGGGCGTTGGCGCTTTCCGGGATAAACATCAGCGCCAGCACGGCGCACAGAACGTATTTCATCGTTTAGCCTCCTTGTTGGGACTCATCGGTGTATAGGACACATGGGTTTCATGAAGCACTCCCGAGGTGGCCAATTGCAGATACACCATCTCGAGGGCGGCACCTCAGCTGCCGTTGTGAGCCAAACTGAGGCGCCACTCTGTGCCTGGCTAAGATACTGTACCCGCTCTTTACCCACCAATTGTTTGCTAGCCTAAAACCGTTGTACTACGCCTAATGCGGAGACCAAAAACGGCGTTGTGCCGCAGCTCTGCCTTTGAACGGCGCACCGTATCTCAAGCCAGACGGCACATTCAGCAGTGCATGGTCGACACTCTATTCCGCAGGACTACACTGCCCAGGCACTCTGTGAGGGTTGCTTGCTGCGCGTTCCGTAGAGAATTTCGCTGCGACATGGAGCGCAGTAGCCACGCTTTGCGTAACACAAGGTAGATCAGCGCGAGTGTCTAACGTATCCTCTCCTCCCCATGCGCCACCTCAATCTTGAACAAAGAATCCGACTCTTCTGGATCGCCAGCCTTGCCTTAGTCGCGAGCCCTGCGGCGGCCCAAGAAACCGCCTACTTCGCCGATGTAACGGCTACACACATGCCCAGCGCGCCGCAAGTCCACATCCTGGACTTTGAGCTGGGCGACATGGACGGCGACGGCGACCTTGATGCCGTGGGGGCCGTCGAGTACGGCGTCAACCGCCTCTATCTCAACGACGGCACGGGGCGCTTCACCTGGAAAGAAGGCGCGTTCTCGGATAACAGCTACGACAGCGAGGAGGTGGAGTTGGGCGACTTCGACGGCGACGGCCACCTCGACGTGGTCTTCATCGCCGAAGACGACGCCTCGCCCGAGCTGTACCTCGGCAACGGCGATGGCACCTTCCGCGACGTCACCGACCGTCTGCCGGGACGCAGCGTGGCCAACGACGGGCAGGTAGCGGATCTCGATGGCGATGGGCACCTCGACCTCATTATCAGCAGCACGGGCGGTAGCCGGGATAGTGGCGCCCCAGCGTGGCAGACCATCCAGCAGAACTTCTTCTGGCGCGGGGACCCTGCACGCCCCGGCTACTTCATCGACGAGACGGCCACCCGTCTGCCGACCATCAACGACGCCAGCCAAGACACCAAGTTCGGCGACCTCGATGGCGACGGCGACCTCGACATGGTGGTCGGCAACGAGGTGCCGCCCAACCGCATTCTCATCAACCAGGGCGATGGCGTGTTCGCCGAAGAACCCGACCGCCTCGACCTGCCCGAGCCGCTCGAAACGCGCGAAGTCCAGCTCTTCGACGCCGATGGCGATGGCGACCTCGACATCTTCTTCTCCAACCTGACCAGCAACGCCCGGGAGTGGGAGAAAAACCCGCAGGTGCGGCTGCTCATCAACGACGGCACGGGGCACTTCACCGACGAAACCGACTTCCGCCTGCCGACCAACACGTTCTCGTCGTACGACGCCGGATTCCTCGACGTTGACGCCGACGGCGACCTCGACCTGTTCGTCTGCGCCGTCCAAATTCCGTCGTTCTCCCCCCTGCAAGTCCGCGCCTACCTCAACGACGGCACCGGCGACTTCACTGACGCGACGGGCGAGGTCATCCCGTCAGAAACCGTGGGCCGCTGCTGGGACGTGGAGTCCGCAGACCTCGATGGCGACGGCACGCTCGATGTCATCATCGGCGGGTGGCGCACCCAGGCTAGATTGCTCCTGGGCAAGAAAAAATGAGAGACTTTTCTGGAGCTATGAACGTGTTACCCCTAGACGTTAAGCGTTTCCAAGCCATATGACGGAGGGGACTCACAGGCAGAGGCGACGTGCCGATTGCACAGGACCGAAGCACTGAGAGCGACACAGATGGCAAGCTCGCTGTTGTGTTAAAGAAGGATATTGTGCAATCTTTTCTAGAGTGACTTTACACAATCAGCTATCAGGTTGTTCATAGGGCTGCTGTTAGAGAAGTAGCGCAAGATGTGATTTCTCTGCATTCGATTCTGTGATCTCGTGCCGATGGCGGAGGCCCAAGACAACCAATCAGAGCTACCAGTGCGCAAGTGTTCCAAGCGCATCTCCGGAAGACCGAACCTGTTGTCCGGGATCTCTAGAATCTTAGCTCTAGATACCTTGGTCGCATTCGCATGGCCGTATAGCAGATCGATCACTGAGGAGTAACTTGATGTGGCCCGCAAGTAATCCTCGCTAATTTTTGCCATCCAGAAAAGCTGGTCTTCAGTCACATGTTCGGCGTCTCTAACAAAGTCGCGGACAAGATCCGAAAGCGCTTCTCTGTCAGCTACATGTTGACAAAAACCGTAGATTCTTTTGCTCAAACTGGGGAATTTATCCAGAAACAACCTAAACTTGTCGAGCTAGGTACACGACAAAAACCGTAGCGTCCGTCGGAAGGCTCGTTGCTGCCCTGTAGGGTTGAGCAGCAGACGCCGCAGATGATCCAGGCCATATCGAAATACGCTACAACGGCGACGGCCATCACGGGCACGCCTGATC
>JBCDJT010000163.1:0-10202 GCA_038747545.1 Bacteroidota bacterium | reverse complement strand
TGGGGCGAGGCGCGCAGCGACGACGACATCGGCGGCTACCACCTCGTCTGGACGCGCGACATGTACAACAGCGTCACAGGCCTGATGGCGGCAGGCAATACCGAGACGGCGCGGCGCGCGCTCGTCTACCTCGCCTGCGCGCAGAACCCCGATGGCGGCTTCCACCAGAACTTCTGGATCGACGGCAGCCCCTACTGGACGGGCGAGCAACTGGACGGCGTGGCGTTCCCGATCATGCTCGCTTGGCGCCTCCACCACGCCGGGCTGCTGCGCCGCTTTGATCCCTACCCGATGGTCATGAAGGCGGCGCGCTACCTCATCGCCAACGGGCCCATCACGCAGCAGGAGCGGTGGGAGGAGAACAGCGGCTACTCGCCGTCCACCCTCGCCTCCATGATCGCCGCGCTGACGTGCGCCGCTGCCTTCGCCCAGGAGCGCGGCAACGCCGACAAGGCCGCCTTCATCCAGGACTACGCCGACTTCCTCGAAGCGCACATCGAAGCCTGGACCGTCACGACCGAGGGCACGCTGGTGGAGGGCATCACAGAGCACTACATCCGCATCACGCCCTCGCCCGATGATGGCCACCATCCGCATGAAGACCCGAACAGCGGCACGGTCACCATCGCCAACCGCGAGCCGGGATCACGCGTGCATTTTCCTACGAAGGAGGTGGTCGATGCGGGCTTCCTCGAACTCGTCCGCTACGGCATCCGCGCGCCGGGCACACCGCTGATGGAAAACTCGCTCAAGGTGATTGATGCGCTGCTCAAGGTCGACTTCGACGCAGGCCCGTGCTGGATCCGCTACAACCACGACGGCTACGGCCAACGCCCCGATGGCGGGCCGTACCACGACCACAGTGACCACCACTGGGGCCTCGGTCACGCGTGGCCGCTGCTCACGGGCGAGCGGGCGCACTACGAGCTGGCCGCGGGCCGCAACGTGGACGCGCTGATTCAAGCACTCGAGGGCTTCGCCACGGACACCTCGCTGCTGCCCGAGCAGGTGTGGATGCTGGACGACCTGCCCGGCAGGTACATGCAGCGTGGCGGGCCCACGGGCGCAGCCATGCCGCTGATGTGGGCGCACGCCGAGTACATCAAGCTGCTCCGCTCCGTCCGCGACGGCGCCGTCTTCGACCGCATCGCCGTCGTGGCTGATCGGTACTTGAGTGGCGACTACGAGCGTCCGTCGCTGGAGGTATGGGCGCTCAACCGCCGCATCCGTCACATCCCCGCTGGCACCGAGACGCTGCGGCTCATCGGCGAGCAGCCGTTCCGGCTGCACTGGGGCGCACCCCGGGAGACCGAGCACACCACGATGGCAACATCGACTGGCTTCGGCATTCACTACGTCGATCTGAATCCACGCGACTTCCCCGGCGATACGCTGATCTTCGCCTATGGATGGATCGAAGCAGGAGAGCAGAGCGACGTGTTTACCGTGACGTGGCCATCCGTATCGTAGGGTGTCAGGGAGCCGCGCCGCGTGAACCCGTGCGTAAACAAAGCGTTGTAGCAAGCGACAATCGACAGAGCTGCCGCATGGTCCCGTACATCGCCGTCACCGAGGGCATTCGCATCACCGTCCGCCCCGTTTACCTCGACAACCGCTCCAACTTCATGGAGCGCGACTTCGTGTTCGCCTACTTCATCCGCATCGACAACGACACGGATGAGGAGGTGCAACTTCTGCGCCGCCGCTGGGTGATCACCGATGGTCACGGACGCGTGCAAGAAGTGGAAGGCCCCGGTGTCATCGGCGAGCAGCCCATCATCGGCCCCGACGGGTTTCACGAGTACCAGAGCTACTGCCGCATCCCCACCTTCGAGGGCACGATGGCGGGTACCTATCTGATGCAGCGCGAGAACGGGGCTCGTTTCCGTGTGACCATCCCGCTCTTTCATCTGCGGGCAGCGGCTAACTAAACGGAGAGGCAGACAAGTCGGCGCGGTTTTTGATCAGCGAATGTGTATCATTGCCCCATGCGTTATCACAGCGCTCGACTACCCCCCGAGCGTGCGCCGAGACGATTCCCACGGACCCATGCTACATCGCCCGCTCGAAGCGAGACTCATTGCTCGCTCGCATTGCCTCTCCATCCGAACCTCTCTGCTGATTCTTTCGGCGCTCAGCCTCTTCCTGGTCCTGCCGCTGGTGGCTCAAGCCTCGGCGTCCACCGAGGTGAGCCGCGTAGCTATTGTGGAACGCAAAGACGGCAAAGGTTACGTCATCCGCATCAAGACGGACCAGAAGCCGCAGTTTCAGATCCTGGATACCCAGGACAACGAGGCGCTGGAGGTGCGGCTGATGAACACACGCATTCGGCGCGGCTTTAAGCGCGGCGAGCCGCACGGTCCCGTGCTCGACTACCGCCTGCATGCTGAAGGTCCGGATCTCACGTTCCATTTTGATCTGGATGCGAGCATCCCGCTGCGCACCGCCATCTACCGCGACGCCGCCACGCCCGATCTACTTATTGGCGTCACGTTTCTGGAGCCACGCCCAACGGTGGCGGAGGAGCCCGCCGCGGTCACGCCCCAGCCCGTCCGCGAAGATGCGCGCAAGCGGTGGGCGCTCGATACTATCGTGATCGATGCGGGGCATGGCGGCAAGGACCCCGGTGCGCGGTACTACGGCGTGAGCGAGAAGAACGTCGTGCTGCCCGTCGCCCTGAAGTTGGGCAAGTACCTGGAGGAGTTGCTGGGCGTACGGGTTGTCTACACGCGCACCGACGACACCTTCATTCCGCTGCACGAGCGCGGCAAGATCGCCAACCGCGAGGGGGGCAAACTCTTCATCTCGATCCACGCCAACGCCGTGGCACGGGGCAACGCGTATGGCACCGAGACCTTCTTCCTCGGGATGCACCGCACCGAGTCGGCCCGCGAGGTCATGGAGCGCGAGAACGGCGTGGTCAACCTGGAGGCCGACCAGAGCCACTACGAGGGGATGGACGCGAACGCGCTCATCATGCACACCCTGGCGCAGAGTGCCTACATGAAGAAGAGCGAGGCGCTGGCGGCGGCCATCGAGGATCAGTTCGCGAACCGGGTAGGGCGGAAGAGCCGCGGCGTGAAGCAGGCCGGCTTCTACGTGCTCTACGGTGCATCGATGCCTGCAGTCCTCGTCGAACTTGGCTTCCTGAGCAACCGCAAGGAGGGACGTTTCCTCAACAGTGAGCGCGGGCAAGACTACATGGCCAGCGCGATCTTCCGGGCGATTCGGGACTTTAAGGAGACCTACGAATCTGAACTCAACGTAGCCACGACCAGCAACTAGCTGCGTGGCATCGTCCTCCTGCTCATGCCGACCTCGCTCGACGCGTTTATCCGCACCATCCCCGACTTCCCGAAGCCGGGCATCCAGTTCAAAGATATCACGCCGCTGCTTGCTGACCCCGACGCGTTGCGGCAAACCGCTGAGGCACTGGCTGCGCCGTTCCAGGACAAGAGCATCACGAAGGTCGTGGGCATTGAGGCGCGAGGCTTTATACTAGGGCCGATGGTAGCGTCGTTGCTGGGAGCGGGCTTCGTGCCCGCGCGCAAGCCAGGCAAGCTGCCTGCCGAGACCCGGTCGGCGTCGTACGCGCTTGAGTATGGCACCGACACGATTGAGATGCACGCCGACGCCCTAACGGCTGACGATGTTGTGCTCATCCACGACGATGTGATCGCAACGGGCGGCACCGCAGCGGCGGCAGCGCAGCTGGTGGCAGCGGCAGGCAGCACGCTCGTCGGGTTCAGCTTTCTCGTGGAGTTGGCTTTCCTCGACGGCCGCATCACCCTCCCCCCGGAGACGCCCGTAGCGTCGTTGTTCACGTACTAAACACATCGACTTTCAGGCTCATGCGATTCTTATTTCCGCGTACCCTCCGGTTGGGCGTGCTAGCTGTAGCCGGCATGCTGATCTTCTCGTCCTGCGACTCAGGCAGCATAGGGGGCGGTTCGCAGCAGATCACGCTCACCACCGAGCTCAACAACCTCCGCTTTCGCTTTAACGCCGATGACCTGCGCACGGGCCGGCTGGAAGATGTGGACTGTGGCTGCGCGCTCGACGTCGGCTCCTTCCTCGAAAGCCGCGGCTATACCAAGGCCGATATCGTTTCCGCCCAAGTGCAGTCGGCGCAGTTGGTCATGCTCTTCCCGATCAACGCCCGCGCCAACATCCTGAACAAAGCAATCCTCAAGCTCGACGCCGAGGGCGTGTCATCCACCGAGGTAGCAGATGAGAGTGTCTTCGATGCCCAGCGCGAAGCACCGCTGACCATCTTGCAAGGCCGCAACATCGCCAGCATCGTGGAGCGCACCAGCTTCGATGCCACGTTGCAGATCGACGCGAACACACTAGAGCCAGGTGTCGACTACGAGATGGGCGTGGTGCTCACGCTCGTTATCGACGTAGAGGGTGTGCTAGCGAACGGCAATGCATGAGATCTCGACGCGAGCGCCACGGGGCAGCGCGGCAATGCCCAGCGCATCGCGGGCAGGTGGGAATTCGCTGAAGTAGCGCGCATAGATCTCGTTGACCGGACCGTAGTCGTTGATGTCGGTCAGGTAGACGGTACACTGCACCACGTGGTTGAAGGTCAGCCCAGCAGCACGCAGGACGGCACCCAAGTTTTCGAGCACACGCTCTGTTTCGGCTTCGAGGGAATCCTGCACCAGGGCGCCCGTCTCAGGGTCCTGGGCGATCTGACCAGAGCAGTACACCGTATCGCCCACCTGTATGGCTTGGCTGTACGACGCGATGGCAGCTGGCGCATGAGAGGTGCGAATGCGAGAGCGGTCGATGCGTTGGCGAGCCATGGGTGTGAGCGGATGCAGGTAAGACGTGGCGCAGTTGTGCGTCTACAAAGTCGTACATTTGGTTCGGGAGCGTGTTAAGCCGCCTCGAAAAACTATCATCTCTGTTAGATATTCCCCTCTGAACGTATGGATTTGGGATTGCAAGGTCGGGTAGCGTTTGTTGCTGGCGCCAGCGGCGGCCTCGGCTACGCTACCGCCCAGCAGTTGGCTGAAGAAGGCGCACGTGTCGCCATCGCCTCGCGCAACCCAGCACGCATCGACGCGGCGGCACAAAGCATCCGCGAGGCCGTCCCGGGAGCCGTCGTGCTGCCCATTGTCTGCGACGTGACGGATGAAGCGGCCATCGCCCAAGCCCTTGCAACGGCTGCAGACACCTTTGGTGGCCTCAATATTCTCATCACCAACGCCGGCGGGCCACCGTCGGGGCCGCTGAACAGCTTCGCCGCTGAGGCATGGCGCAAGGCGCTCGACCTAAACCTGATGAGTACCATCAACCTGTGCCGCCACGCGCTGCCGTATTTGGAAGCCGCCGCTGAAGCGGGACTGGCACGTATCCTGATGATCACCTCCATCTCGGCGAAGCAGCCTATCGCTGGCCTCGCCCTCTCGAACACCGCGCGGGCGGGCGTGCAGGGATACGCCAAGAGTTTAGCGGAAGAACTGGGGCCGCAAGGCATCACCGTCAACACCGTGCTGCCGGGCTACACCAAAACGGATCGGCTGGGCGAACTGGCTGAGCGCATCCGCGCACAGACTGGACAGAGCCTGGAGGCCATCGAAGCCGGATGGGCGGAGGCAAACGCGCTCAAGCGGCTGGCCTCGCCGGACGAGTTTGCTGCGGCGGTCGTTTTCCTGGCCAGTGCCCGGGCCAGCTACATCACGGGCACCGCTATGGTCGTGGACGGCGGGCGCTCGAAGCATCTCCTCTAGGGCATCGATGGTCCGCGGTCGTTATGCACCCTCGCCTACGGGGCCTATTCACCTGGGCAACGCCCGCACGGCCCTAGCGGCGTGGCTATCGGCACGGGCAAAGGGCGGTGCGTTTATCTGGCGGCTGGAAGATCTTGATCCGCCCCGCGTAGTGCCCGGCATGGCTGAGGCCGCACAGCATGACCTAGCATGGCTCGGTCTAGACTGGGATGAGGGTCCTGAGCGTGGCGGTCCGCACACGCCCTATGTGCAGTCCGACCGGAGTGCGTGGTATGAAGCGGCCCTCACACGACTGGCCGATGCGGGGCGCCTCTTCCCGTGCTCCTACTCACGCAAAGATCTCCACGCCCTCGCGTCGGCGCCTCACGGTCGCAGCGGCTTGCCACCGTATCCGGCTGAGCTACGCCCAAAGACGCTTGCTCCAGGCTGGTTGGCCGACTACCGGGCACAAGCGCACGCGGAGGCCGCGCTTCGTTTTGTGGTGCGCGACGAAGTCACGATGTTTCGTGATGGCGTACAAGGTGAGCAGCGCGAGAACGTCGCCGAAGCCGTGGGCGATGTCGTGCTCAAACGCCGCGACGGGCTCTACGCCTACCAACTCGCCGTCGTGGTCGACGACGTAGCGATGGGCGTCACTGAAGTGGTGCGCGGTGCCGATCTCCTCGCCTCTACGGCACGGCAGATCCAACTCATCGAAGCCCTCGGCGGGGCAGTTCCGCAGTTTGCGCACGTCCCGCTCGTCCGCAACGCCGACGGCGAGAAGCTGTCGAAGCGCGACGGGGCACTGGCATTGGCGGCGCTCCGCGAGCGAGGCATCGACCCCGAGCAGGTGGTGGGCTATCTGGCCTACACGCTGGGGCTTCTGCCTGAGCCGAGGGCAATGCATCCTCGCCACCTAATCAGTGGTTTTGACTTCGCTGCTGTGAGCGCTGAGGACTGGGTCCTCAGCAGCAACGTTGCCACAGCGCTTGCTGAGGTAGACTGAGCAGACGGCATCCTACGGTCACAAGCGCGTAAGATGAAGTGGATAAATTTAGATATAACGTAATAGATCGGAATATTTGTTTTGGTTGACCCTGCAGGGCTCTCCATCCGATCGCAACACGCATTTAACCTGCTCTCCATTTAAGAATGCTCGCTTTGCGCATGTGAGGCCCTATATTGAGAAGCTATGTAAAAAAGGCCCGTGTAGTAGGGCCTGCTTCCACGCGACGCAATCCGAGAGGAATCAACGTGCCCACTATTAACCAACTCGTGCGCAAGGGGCGGCACCCCAAGGTCAAGAAAACAAAGTCGCCAGCGCTCGCGGAAAACCCGCAGAAGCGCGGCGTGTGTACGCGTGTCTATACCACCACGCCCAAGAAGCCGAACTCGGCGCTGCGCAAGGTCGCGAAGGTGCGCTTGGTGAATGGCATTGAAGTGATCGCCTACATTCCTGGCGAAGGTCACAATTTGCAAGAACACTCCATCGTGCTGGTGCGCGGTGGTCGTGTGAAGGACCTGCCCGGTGTGAAATACCACATCGTGCGCGGCGCACTCGACGCTTCGGGTGTGAGCGACCGCAAGCAGTCGCGTTCCAAGTACGGAACGAAGCGCCCCAAGAAGTAAGTGTGGCGCGCTGGCGCCTCCACCTGAACGCAAGCCCTGTACGATAATGCGTAGAAGAAAAGCCGAACGGCATTCCATCCTCCCTGATCCGATCTACCGGGATGAGCTAGTGGCAAAGTTCGTGAATACCGTCATGCTCGACGGCAAGAAGAGCACTGCCCAGCGCGTCATCTATGACGCCTTCGATGTGATCGAAGAGCGCACTGGTGAGAAAGGCATTGAGGTCTTCCACAAAGCCGTCAACAACGTTGCCCCGCTGGTAGAGGTACGCAGCCGCCGTGTAGGTGGCGCCACCTACCAAGTACCCGTGGAGGTGCGCCCAGACCGTCGCACGGCGCTGGCCTTCCGCTGGCTCATTCAGTACGCCCGCAACCGCAACGACAAGAGCATGGCCATGCGCCTTGCCAACGAGTTGCAGAGTGCCTCGAAGGGTGAAGGTGGTGCTGTCAAGAAGAAGGACGACGTACACCGCATGGCTGAGTCCAACAAAGCATTTGCCCACTTCTCCCGCTTCTAAGCCAACTAGGTAGTTGTGCAGAGTCGTTTCGGCTTCCCGCACTAGACGTAAGAACAACGCTATGGCAAAGACAATCCCACTCAGACGCACCCGAAACATCGGGATCTCAGCGCACATCGACGCTGGGAAAACGACGACGACGGAGCGCATCCTGTACTACACAGGCCGTCTGCACCGCATGGGCGAAGTCCATGACGGCGGCGCCACGATGGACTGGATGGACCAGGAGAAAGAGCGCGGCATCACCATCACGAGTGCTGCCACCACCTGCCAGTGGAAAGACCACCGCATTAACATCATCGACACCCCGGGCCACGTGGACTTCACCGTCGAGGTGGAGCGCGCCCTGCGTGTGCTCGACGGCGCCGTGGCGCTGTTCTGCGCCGTGGGTGGGGTGGAGCCGCAGTCCGAAACGGTCTGGCGGCAGATGAACAAGTACAGCGTGCCGCGCATCGCGTTCGTCAACAAGATGGACCGCACCGGCGCCGATTTCGAGGCCGCCGTCAAGCAGATGAACGAGCGCCTGAAAGCCAACGCCGTGCCCGTACAGGTGCCGATCGGCGACGGCAGCCTGTTCCGTGGCGTGATTGATCTCGTCTCGAACAAGGCCATCGTCTGGCACGACGAGACGCAGGGCGCCACCTGGGACGAAATCGACATCCCCGACGACCTGACCAACTACGCTCGCCACTGGCGCATCAACCTTCTGGAAGCTGTCGCGGAGCACAACGACGAGCTGTTGATGAAATACCTCGAAGGTGAGGAGATCACAGCCGAGGAGATCAAGGAAGTCGTTCGCGAGGCCACGCTGAATATCGACATCACGCCCGTATTCTGTGGGTCGGCCTTCAAGAACAAAGGCGTGCAGCGCCTGCTCGACGGCGTGCTCGACTACCTCCCAAGCCCGGTCGACGTGGAGTCGGTGACGGGCATGGTGCCGCGCACGGACACTGAAGAGACGCGCGAACCAAAGCCGGATGCGCCGTTCAGCGCCCTGGCCTTCAAGATTATGACCGACCCGTACGTCGGTAAGCTCACGTTCTTCCGCGTGTACAGTGGCACCCTGAACAAGGGCACCTCGATTATGAACGCAACGACCGAGCGCAAAGAGCGCGTAGGTCGCATCTTGTTCATGCACGCCAACTCACGTGAGGACGTGGAAACGGTACGTGCGGGCGACATCGCCGCCGCTGTGGGGCTCAAGGAAGTGAAGACGGGGGACACGATCTGTGATCCCAGCCAGCCGATCATCCTGGAGAACATGGACTTCCCCGAGCCGGTGATTCGCATCGCCATCGAGCCGAAGTCCAAAGCCGACAGCGACAAGCTGGGCGTAGGCCTCCAGAAGCTGGCCGAAGAAGACCCAACCTTCAAGGTGTCGACGGATCACGAGACGGGCCAGACGCTGATCGCCGGGATGGGTGAGCTGCACTTGGAGATCATTGTGGACCGCCTCAAGCGCGAGTTCAAGGTGGAAGCTAACGTCGGCAAGCCGCAAGTGGCCTACCGCGAAGCCATCCTCGGCTCCGTAGACGAGCACTACACGCACAAGAAGCAGTCGGGTGGTCGTGGCCAGTTTGCCGAGGTCTACATCGAGTTCTCGCCGACGGAAGACGGCACGGGCTTCGAGTTCGAAAACAACATCGTAGGTGGTGCCATTCCGAAGGAATTTATTCCCTCCGTCGAGAAAGGCATCGCATCGGCGCTGTCGCAAGGTCCGCTTGCGGGCTACCCGATCGAAGGCATTAAGGCGCGCCTCTACGCCGGCAAGTTCCACAACGTGGACTCCGACCAGCTCTCGTTCGAGATCGCAGGCCGCATGGCCTTCCGCGACGCGGCTCGCCGCGCCAAGCCGGTCATCATGGAGCCCATCATGGATGTGGAGGTGGTGACGCCGGAAGAGTACATGGGCGACGTGATCGGCGACTTGAACAGCCGCCGTGGCCGTATCCAGAGCATGGGCCAGCGCCAGGACGCGCAGGTCATCAAAGCCGAGGTACCGCTCTCTGAGATGTTCGGCTACTCGACGGACATGCGCTCGATCACGCAGGGCCGTGCCATCTACTCCATGCAGTTCGACCATTACGAGCAGGTGCCGAAGTCGGTCTCGGAAGAGATCGTGGCTAAGGCCTCCGGTGTGACCGCCGGTTAAGGTCAACCCCTACAGCAGATTCCGCTTTATAACACGATAGCATCATGGCAAAAGAGCAATTTCAACGTACGAAGCCGCACGTGATCGTCGGCACGATCGGTCACGTCGACCACGGCAAGACCACCCTCACCGCCGCCATCACCAAAGTGCTGGCTGAGAAAATGGGCGGCCAAGCGATGAACTT
>JBCDJT010000162.1:0-10320 GCA_038747545.1 Bacteroidota bacterium | reverse complement strand
CTGGGCGGCAGAGGGCTTGGGGGATGCCGCGCTTACGTTTGATGCCGCGCTGGGTGGGGAACGCGATGCGCTGGTGACAACGCTCCCCATTGCCGTGCCCAGCATTCGCGAGACGTTTGCCACGTTCGCCTCCACCGATGCCACAGCCAACGAACAGCTGCGCATCCCACCCGGTGCCATGCCAGGAGCGGGCGGCCTCACCGTCGAGCTAGCCAGCACAGCGTTGGTTGGGCTGGGCGGCGCCGCACGCTACCTATTCGACTACCCCTACGGCTGCCTGGAGCAGCGCACCTCGCGCATCCGCCCCCTGCTGGCCGGCGACGCGTTGCTCGACGCCTTCGACCTGGAAGCACTCGGCGGCACCCGCGACCGCGTAGTAGAGGAGTGGCTGACGGCCCTTTCTGACTACTGGATGGGCGACGGCTTCAGCCTCTGGCCAGGCGGCGCCTATCGCAACCCGTACGTCGAAGCCTACGTTGTCCTTGCCCTAGCCGAGGCTCAGGATGCCGGATTCTCCTTACCTCCGCTAGCGGATGGTGCCGTGCGCGCCCTCGACGACCTAGTTCGCACCCAAGACGAGCGCCCTGACTACTACGGCGCCAGCGTCTGGGACGATACCCGGGCGCTCGCCCTCTACGCCCTCGCTCGGCATGGCCGTTTCTTGGATAGCGAGCTTGCAGACGTAGCCCAGCGGGGCCGCCTCAGCACCGACGGGCGCAGCTACATCCTTCGGGCCATGCTGCTGAGTCCGAGCTCGGCACATGCCATGGCCAAGGAGCGCATAGCCAATGCGTTAGCCGCCCAGATCCGTGTGGACGGTACCACGGCATACTTCGCCGCGCCCACCGCCGAAGGGTACGGCTGGATCTTTGCCAGCGACACCCGCTCGACCGCGTTTGGCTTGTCCGCACTGCTCGACTATGCCGGGGGCACGGACCAACGCGTGCTTGCCCAGCGCATGGTGCGCTACCTGATTGGCACACGACAGGGCGGGCACTGGGCTTCAACGCAGGAAAATGCCGCTGTACTGGACGCCCTTCGGATCTACTTTGAGCGGTACGAAACCGACGATCCCAACCTTGTAGCCGAGGTACAGCTCGCTGGGCAGTCGATCCTACAGGAAGCCTTCCAGGGCCGCTCGCTTGATGTAGCACGCGCAGAAGTCGCTCTGGACGACATCTCGCCGCAAAACCAAGCTGTGCCGCTCACCATCAATCGAGAAGGCACTGGTCCGCTCTATTACAGCCTCACCCTGGACACCTACACCACGGCGCCCGTCGAAGCACGCTCAGCAGGATTGACGGTGGCC
Source organism: Bacteroidota bacterium (assembly GCA_038747545.1). Classification (GTDB taxonomy): domain Bacteria; phylum Bacteroidota; class Rhodothermia; order Rhodothermales; family JBCCMF01; genus JBCCMF01. Next base: position 9,011 of record JBCDJT010000162.1, on the reverse strand, counting down.
CGCACGCTGCGTCGCCTTGATGAGCGGGGAGAACCGGAGAATCCCCCATTGACTGATGCAGGTGCAACCCTTACCCTAGAGGCTGGTGACCTCGTGCAAGTGACCGTGCGTCTCACCACACCTGTTGCTCGAAGCTACGTCGTGGTCGATGACGCGCTGCCTGCAGGTCTTGAAGCCCTCAACACTGCGTTCACGACAACGGCCAGCAGCATACAACAACAGAGTGGAATGGATACGTGGTGGGGTTCGTTCAACCACACGGAGTTGCGTGACGACCGCGTGTTGCTCTTCGCTGACTACCTGCGGCGCGGCGAGCACACCTACCGGTACGTAGCGCGCGCAACGACCTCAGGCACGTTCCGCCATCCACCCGCGCAAGCTTCTTTGATGTACCAACCTAGCATACAGGGGCGGACAGCGTCTAGCCGAGTGCATGTACCGTCAGCATCGGGGAACATAGCTACTCAATGACGCGTGCTTGCCTTCCATGCCGGAGACGCATGCCGCTGCTGAACTTGCTTCTTGCAGTGACCACCACTCCACTGCTCCCTTCCGCGCACCACGCGGTGGGGGGTGCCCTTCTATCAACTCCCTAATCACCACACATGCTGGGGGCGGCACACCACACTGCCCCTGGCCCCAATGCCTATGCGTAAGAACGCAAAACACATTGTGCGCATTGACACGCGCAACACACACGGCTGGCAAGTGCGCATCACACGCCAGCACGAGAAGCACACGAAGTTCTTCTCGGACAGCAAACACGACGGTAGCGACGGCGCCAAAGCCGCCGCGCAAGAGTACCGCAACAACCTGCTGGCTCAGTTGCCCGACCCGCTTCCTGGCGCGAAGATTGCCGCCGAGCGTCGGTCCACCTCGGGTGTCGCGGGTATCCGCCTCGACAAGGACGTGACTGGCCTGGAGCCAATCCCGCGCCTCGTGGCCGATGCGTACAACTCGGAGACGCAGACGCGCAAGACCCGGTCGTGGTCGCTCCGCAAGTGGGACCTGCGCCGCGCCCTCTGGAGCGCCTGCACTTGGAAGGTACAGCAGCACAACCCTGAAGGCGGCACCGAAGCCGTGCAGGAGATGTATAACAAGGCCTTCCCGACCATCCGCACCCAGCTCGAAGAGTTTGGCGTTACCGTGGAAGATGGCCCGATGCCGACAGAGGCGGGCTAACTCACCACATCCTGAGCTACAATGGAACTGTTTGGCCCGTTCAGCTGGGTACTCATCCCGCTCGCCGCGATCCTCATGGGCACGCTCATGGGCGGCTTCAGCGAATGGCTCAAGTTCAAAGCAGCGCAGCAGAAGCTGGGCACCTCAACCCTTGAACTAGAGAACCAAGTAGTTCAACTCGAACGTGATCTCCAAGCCGCCCGGGCCGACCGCGACGCGCTGGCCCGGCGGCTGGAGAACATCGAGACCATTGTGACGAGCCAAACGTGGGATGCGCTGCACGAGCCCAACGCAGGCAGACAGGTGGGCGCCAGCCAAGCCCAGATCACACTGCCTGACCTCGACGCAGGCCCATCGGATGCCGACCGTGTCGCGCACATGGCCCGCCGTGTGCGCTGACGGCTGCGCCTATGGCTGACTTGTTCCAAGAAGCCGCTGAGCAGTACCAGCGCCAGCGCGCGCCCTTGGCCGACCGCATGCGGCCGCGCACGCTTGGCGAGTACGTGGGGCAACCCCACATCTTAGGGCCCGGCAAGCTGCTGCGCCGCGCCATCGAGGCCGACCGCATCACCTCGCTGCTCTTTCATGGGCCTCCAGGCAGCGGCAAGACCACGCTCGCCCGCATCATCGCGGGCACTACGGCCGCGCACTTCACCTCGCTGAACGCCGTGCTGGCAGGCGTCAAGGATATTCGTGCAGCCATCCACGACGCGCAGGAGCGGTTGCGGCTGCATCGGCAGCGCACGATCCTGTTTGTCGATGAGGTGCACCGGTTCAACAAGAGCCAGCAAGACGCGCTGCTGCCGCACGTGGAGAACGGCGTGGTCACGTTCATCGGCGCGACGACGGAGAACCCCTACTTCGAGGTCAATAAGGCGCTCGTGAGCCGGTCGCGGCTGTTCGAGCTGCGCGTGCTCACGCAGGACGACTTGCGCGCTGTAGCACAGCAGGCGTTGAATGACGCCGAACGCGGCTACGGCACGCGCACGGTGGAGATTGATGCGACGGCGCTGGACCACCTCGTGAACGTGTCCAACGGCGATGCACGATCGCTGCTGAACGCGCTGGAGCTGGCGGTAGAAACCACACCTCCCGATGCGGACGGCGTGATTGCCATCGACTTGGACATTGCGGTGGAGAGCATCCAGAAGCGGGCGGTGCTCTACGACAAGGAAGGCGATGCGCACTTCGATACCATCAGCGCCTTCATCAAGAGCCTGCGCGGCTCCGACCCCGATGCAGCCCTCTACTGGATGGCGCGCATGGTGTATGCGGGCGAAGACCCCCGCTTCATCATCCGCCGCATGCTCGTCTTCGCCGCCGAGGACATCGGCATGGCCGACCCGCGCGCGCTCATGGTGGCGCAAGCGACGGCAACAGGCTTCGAGTACGTGGGCATGCCCGAGGGGCAGTTCCTGCTGGGCGAGTGCTGCCTGTACCTAGCCACGGCACCCAAGAGCAACAGCGTCTTCGCGTACTTCGACGCGCTGCGGCACGTGGAAAAGGAGCAGACGGGCGACGTGCCGAATCCCATCAAAGACGCCAGCCGCGACAAGAAAGGGCTGGGCCACGGCGTTGGCTATAAATACCCGCATGCCTACCGCGAAGGGTACGTCCCCGAGCAGTACCTGCCTGAAGAGATGCAGGGCCTCTACTTTTACGCCCCCCGCGACATCGGCTACGAGCGGCGCATCGGCGAGCACCTAGCCCGTCTGCGCGAGCGCGATGCCGAAGAAGCCCTCGAAAAGCGCGTCCGCCGCTACATCGACGACGAATAGCCGCCCGGCTGGTTGTGTCTAGCTCGATGCCGTGCCCTTGCGCTTCAGCGTTGGCATCAGGAAAACGATGACACCGACGACGAGTGCAGGCAGCAGATCAGTGGCGTTGTCGATGGCAACCGGGCCGGACAGGAGCACATACACAACGGCGGTGATGACTGTCGCAGCGAAGGCAATCAGGGTTCGCTTGAGTGGATTCTGCATTGGAACCGGAAGTTCAGGTGATGGGCTTCTGCCCCAGACGGTTGGGCCGTGACAACGTAACCTCTCCTCGGAGCGCCAAACTACGTCACGCATCGTCAAACTGCACGCTGACGAGTTTGGAGACGCCAGTTACACTACACGACGTACGATGTGGGCTGTGCCAATTTCGGATATTCGAAGGCGATAACTCAAGTCGAGCGGAAAGATGGTGTACCCGAGGCCGTCGTCGCTCAGCCTCGGCCAACATTGTAGGAACCCGCCCAGAGTCGTGAAAACGGCGCTGTACGGATGTGACTCCCTATGCAGCACGTAAACAGGGTTGGCCTGGTCGCCGATGTCGAGTACGCACTTTCGGAACATCTCGATATACTTCGCTTGATCGCGGCTAGCTGAAAACCACGGTCCATCCGAGACGAAAAGATGCCTGAGGGACGTCGTGAAGCGGCTGATATCACGAGCCTTCCGAGGTGTAATATACAGCCACAACGAGTTGTCGTCTGGTCCGAAAGGGGAAGCATCAAACCAGGCTGCTAGCTTTTCGTGATCTGGTTCGTAGATCTCGCCAGTTATGGGTGGCTTAAGCCGAACATCATTTACCAACATGGAAGAACGGGGGGTTGGTGTAGCCTAGATGTCTCCCTCGAACCTACTGCTGGCGGTTACGAATCATCAAACTGGACGCTGACGAGTTTGGAGACGCCGGTCTCTTGCATCGTGATGCCATACATGCGGTCGGCCAGCTCCATCGAGCGCTTGTTGTGCGTGACAATGATGAACTGCGTCTGGTCGGCGAAGCTGCGGATGAGGTGCATGAAGCGGTCGATGTTGGCGTCGTCGAGGGGCGCGTCCACCTCGTCGAGGATGCAGAACGGGCTGGGCTTGACGAGGTAGATGGCGAACAGCAGCGCGATGGCCGTCAGCGTTTTCTCACCGCCGGAGAGCTGGGCGATGCCGCTCGGTTTCTTCCCCCGTGGTCGCGCCTTGATGTCGATGGCGGACTCTAGCGGGTCGGCGTTGTCTTCGAGCACGAGGTGCGCCGAAGCGTCTTCGCCAAAGAGGTCGGCGAAGAGCTTGCCAAAGTAGGCGTCGATGGCGCCAAACGTCTCGTGGAAGCGCTCGGTGGCCGTCGTGTTGATCTCGTCGATAGTTTCGAGGAGCGTGGCCTCGGCCTGCTCCAGGTCATCGAGCTGCCCGGTGATGAAGTCGAGCCGTTCGCTCTCTTCAGCATAGGCTTCCACGGCCAGCTCGTTGATCGGCCCCAGGCTGCGGATCTTCTTGCGCAGGTCCTGCGCCTCGACCTCGGCAGCGGGTGCCTCAAACGCATCGTCGATGGCGACGGGGTGCGCGGCAAGGTCGAGGTCGTAGTTCTCCTGGATGCGCAGCAGCACCACCTCAGCCTTGGCTTCTAGGCTGTGGCGGCGGAGGGCGTACTCGTTTTCCTGGCTGATGAGCGCGTCGCGCTCGCGGCGGCGGGTGCGCAGGTAGCCCTCCACATCGTTGATGTGTGCTCGCGCCTGGATGCGCTCGTTCTCAGCAACCTTCACCGCGGCATCGGCGTCCACGCGGCGCGTTTGGGCGGTAGCGATCTCGCCGTCGAGGGTTGTTTGGCGTTGCTGGGCCGCTTCAATCTCGCCGAGCAGTTCGGTGAGCCGCGTGCCGAAGTCCGCAATGCGCGTTTCGGTATCGACGAGTGTGGTATGCGTGCGGTCGCGGTCGCGCCGGAGGTTGTCGCGGCGGTTCCGCTGCTGGACGGCGGTGAGGTTGGCTTCGTTGAACGCTGTGACTGCTGTGCGACTGGCGGCATCGGCGGTGGCGGCTTCGGCCTCAGCCGTTGCTCGTGCTTCACGGGCGGCCTGGACAGTGGATTCACCATCCTGGACGGCACGTTGGAGCGGCGCGATCTCGCTTTCGGCAGCAGCAATAGCCGTGGCGGCACGGTCTCGGCGGGTGGTCAAGTCCGCGCGGCGCTGCGCAAAGCTCGTGTAGTCGATGTCGGCGCGGGTGGCGGCTTTTTCGGCGTCGGCGAGGGCGCGCTCCGTCTGGCGGACGGCTTGCCGCTGGGTGTGGAGGTCGGCCTCGGCAGCAGTGAGCGCAGCCCGTGCGTCAGTGAGCGCGTCGCGCTGGTGCGTCAGCGTGCGTGCAGCGTCGGCGAGCTGCGTTTGCGCGGCGGCGAGCTGTTCGCGGCGCGTCATGCGGCTGGCCATCGGCGAGGCGCCTTTGCGCTGGCTGCCGCCTTGCACCACGCCGGCTGCGTCCACCCACTCGCCGGTGCGGGCGTAGTAGCGTTTGCGAACGGTCGCGCTTTCGGAAGCAGTAATGGCTTCGTCCAGCGTGCCGGTGAGTTCGGCGTCGCGCAGCAGCAGATCGGCGAGCGGCGCATGGTGTGCCTCAGCAACGCGGACGGCGGCGCGGAGCGAACCCGTGGCATCGGGCACGTCCGTTAGCTTGCTCAGGACGATGAACGTGGCCTGCCCTTTCTGCTGCTGGCGGAGCAAGGCGATGGCCTGCTGCGCGTGCGCCTCGTCCTCCACGACGATGTATCCGGCCCGCTCGCCCAGCGCCGCATCCAGCGCCACCTGATCGCCAGGATCGCAGCCCAGCACATCGGCCACCGTGCGCAACTCGCCCTCTGACCACGACGGCGCCGAGGCCAGAAACTGCACCGCCTCCGAGAAGTCCTCGAACGACGAGACGAGGCTATCGAGCAGGTTTACCTCAGCAGCCAGTGCGTCGTGCGTACGCTCGGCGTCGCGGAAGGCCACACGAGCGGCTTCCCACGCGTCGCGGCGTTCGGCTTCGTCAGATATGGCATCGTCGAGGGCGGCTTGTGCGCGCTCGGCAGCGGCAGCGGCTTCGTCGCGGTTGCGGCTGGCGAGGTCGCGGCGGTCGGCCAGCGATTCGGCGTCGGCGTTGAGGGCGGCGTGCTGCTGATCGAGGCGGTCGCGCTCTTGGCGCTGAAGGTCGAGGCGATTCGTCAGGCGGTCCAGGTCGCGCTGCTGCCGTCTCCAATCGTCGCCTGCGCGGCGCTCTTCGGCGCGTGCGGCTTGGAGGCTCGCCTGCGCTTGCTGCGCGGCCTGCTGCGCGGCGTCGCGGGCCTGACGGGCGGCGTGCAAGACCTGCTCGGCCTCAGCCAGCTGCGGCTCAGCCTCGGCCAGCGCCGCCGCCAGCCGATCCAGCGTCTCGCCCAGCTGCGTGCGCCGCGCTTCGGCGTTGCGCTGTTCCTGACGCGTCCGCACCTGCTCGCGGTGCGCCGTGTCGATGGACTGCGTGGTCAGCCGCCGCTCGGTCTCCAGGCGCCGCTCCTCGTCCAGGAACGCATTGTAGGTGCGCTGCCGCTCGGCCAGCGCCTGCTCTTTGTCGATTAGCGTCTTCTTCAGCGCTTCCAGGCTCGCCTCTTCCTGCGCCTGCTGCGCCGTCTGCGTGCCGATCTGATCGGCCAGTTCGGTCAGCAACGCGTCCAGGTGCTGCTGCTCAGCACGAAGCGTATCGAGGTGGACCTGCGCCAGCGCCAGATCCAGGTGCTGGAGGCGGTCGCGCCACGCGCGGTACTGCGCGGCCTTCTTCGCTTGGCGCTTGAGGCGCCGCACGTTCTTCTCGATCTCCTCCACCAGATCGCGCACGCGGCTCAGGTCCTGCTGCGTGTTGCCCAGCTTGCTGAGGGTCTGCCGCCGCCGCAGCTTGTACTTCGTGATACCCGCCGCCTCCTCGAACAGCCGCCGGCGGTCCTGCGCGTTATCCGACAGGATCTCCTCAATCATCTTCAGCTCGATGACCGAGTAGGCGCCCGCACCCATGCCCGTGTCCATGAACAGGTCGGTGATGTCGCGCAGGCGGCACTTGACGCCGTTGAGCAGGTACTCCGAGTCGCCCGAGCGGTAGAGGCGGCGCCCCAGCGTGACCTCGCTGTACTCCGTGGGCAGGATGCCACGCGTGTTCTCCACCGTCAGCAACACCTCAGCCATGCCCAGCTTGCGGCGCTTGTTCGTGCCGTTGAAGATGACGTTCTCCATCTTCGCCGACCGGAGCACCCGCGCCCGCTGCTCGCCGATGACCCAGCGCACCGCATCCACGATGTTGGACTTGCCACACCCGTTCGGCCCCACCACTGCCGTCACGCCGGGGTCGAAATGCAACGTCGTCCGGTCCGCAAAGCTCTTGAAGCCGTGCAGTTGTAACTTACTGAGGTACATGAACGGTGGGCGGTAAGGCGTGGAAGGATCGGAAGATACGACGTTTTGCGTGGCACACCGCCTGTCGCACCTAAATCCAAGTATCTCCACTCCGATGAAGCACCTCCTCTGCCTCGCGGTGGCTTTGAGCCTCCCGCTCAGTCTATTTGCCCAAGACCGTACGCTCGTCCAATGCGGCACGCTACTCGACCCCGGCGTCTCGATGGAGCCGATGGCCGAGCGCACCGTTGTGATCGAGGGCGATGCGGTCGTCAGCGTCCAGGACGGCTTCGTGGATGGGGAGAGGGGCGACACGGTGGTCGATCTGCGGGAGGCCTACTGTATGCCCGGGCTGATGGACATGCACACGCACCTCAGCAACGAGAGCAAGAAGGGTGGGTACCTCGAACGCTTCCAACTCACCCCCGCCGACCGAGCGCTGCAGGCCACGGCCTACGCCAAGACGACGCTGATGGCCGGGTTCACCACCGTCCGCGATGTGGGCGGTACCGAGGGGGTGGACCTCGCGCTGAAGCGGGCCATCGCCAGCGGCACCGTCGTGGGGCCGCGCATGTTCGTGGGCACGCAGAGCCTTGCCATCATGGGCGGCCACGCCGACCCCACCAATGGCTTCCGCGAAGACATCATGGGCGTGCCCAATGAGACGCAGGGCGTAGTCAACGGCGTGGAGAGCGCGCTGCGGGCCGCCCGCCTCGCCGTCAAGCGCGGCGCCGACCATATCAAGATCACCTCCACCGCCGGCGTGCTGTCGATTGCAGGTCTTGGCTCCGCGCCGCAGTTCCGCGAGGAGGAGATCGAAGCCATCGTGCAGACCGCCACCGACCTCGGGCGCAAGGTGGCCGCCCACGCGCACGGCGACGAAGGCATGCAGCGCGCCATCCGGGCAGGCGTGGCCTCCATCGAGCACGGCACGCTGATGAGCGCCGAGACGATGCGGCTCATGCGCGAGCGCGGCACCTACCTCGTGCCGACGATCACCGCAGGCAAGAGCGTGGCCGACTCGGCGCGCATCCCCGGCTACTACGTGCCCGTCGTCGTCGAGAAGGCGCTGGAGATCGGGCCGAAGATCCAAGACACGTTCGGGCGTGCGTACCGGGCCGGCGTACCCATCGCCTTCGGCACCGACGCGGGCGTCTTCCGCCACGGACGCAACGCCAAGGAGTTTGGCTACATGGTCGAGGCGGGGATGCCCGCGATGGAGGCCCTCCGCAGCGCCACCATCAGCGCCGCCGACCTCATCGGCCAGTCGGATCGCCTCGGCACGCTAGAGCCCGGCAAGCTCGCCGACCTCATCGCCGTCCCCGACGATCCGCTCACCGACATCAGCACGATGGAACGCGTAGCCTTCGTTATGAAAGCAGGTGTGATTTACAAGCAATAGCGTCCGGTAGGCTCCCGGCGCATGCAACAGCGCAGTAAACGACGTCGTAGATCGTCTGCACGTGATCGTGATGTAAACCCGCAGGCGACCGCTATGAACAAAGCCTTCCGCATGACGCCCGACGTCGTCCCGTACTACGGGGCCGTATTGGTCTACGGCACACTCCTCGTCATGCTCTTACTGATGCTGCAGGTCATCTACGTCAGCCAGAACGCACGGGCCGTTGCGGACGAGCGTGGCGTTTCAATCAATCGCACGGGATTCTACAACGCGACG
>JBCDJT010000161.1:0-10351 GCA_038747545.1 Bacteroidota bacterium | reverse complement strand
GCATCGTGCTCATCGACCACATCAACAACCTGCGCGCCGAGGGCCTGGACCGCACCGATGCCATCGTGCGTGCCGGGCGCGAGCGACTGCGGCCCATCGTGATGACGGCGCTGACGACTATCCTCGGCCTTATCCCGCTCTGCCTCAGCAACACACTCATCGGCGGCGACGGCCCGCCCTACTTCCCGATGGCCCGCGCCATCGTGGGCGGCTTGGCGTTCTCGACCGTGGTGACGCTGGTGCTGCTACCCACCATCTACATCTGGCTCGACGACCTCCGCTACTGGGGCCGCCGCATCGCGCATGCCGCCACGACGTGAACAACAGGTCGTGCGGCCTACTTCATCGCGTCGATGTATTCCTTCACGCGATCGGCGCTGTCTCGCATCCGCTCCATGAGTGACTCGGGCGTCTCGTCTTCGGTGAAGTGCGAGAGCACCGTCAGGCCCTTATACGGCCCCTCGCTGGGCGGCAGGTCGTAGAGAATCGCCTCGGTATGTGCGCTTGCGGCCCGGAGTGACCAAGCCAACACCTGCTCAAACATGCCATCCGCCTTGGAGGGGTCCAGGTAGTGCCCTACGCTCTCGGTCAGCTCGTGGCTCATCCGCCAGCGCTGGAGGGCATAGCGCGATACGTCCTGATGGTCAAAGCCGAAGATGCCGCGCTCCAGCTCGGCGGAGGGCGGCTCGCCGTGGACGCGCTCCTGCCACAGGTCGCCGTAGGCGTCGGGGCGGTTGTAGAGCAGCACCAAGCGGCCGATGTTGTGCAGCATGCCCGCGGTGAAGCTCACGGCGCGCAGCGGCAGCTTCAGGTGCTGCCCCAGGTCGTTGGCGTAGTAGGCCGTGCCCAGGCTCATCTCCACCAGCCGGTCGAAGAAGTCCAGCTGGCGTGGCGTCTTGAGGATGTCCTTCATCTTGAGCATGCCCGTCGAGATGACGATGTTGCACACCTCCGAGAAGCCGAGCAAAAAGACGGCCTTGCGGATGTCGTCCACGGGGCGGCGCAGGCCGTAGTAGGACGAGTTGATGCGCTTGAGCACCGCCGCCGCCACGATAGGATCGGCGCGGACGATGCGGGCCAGCTTGGGCGTGTCGGGCACGTCCTCGCTCTCGGCAATCAGGCGCGTCACTTCGCCCAGCGTCTTGGGCAGCGGCGGAAACTCCATCCCCCAATCGTCCACGGGACGCGGCACAGCAGACGTGTCAACAATGCGGAGCGTGGTCTGAGACTCGGTGAACATGGCCGTAACGAAGGTTGGTGATCGTGCAGTTAGACGGTGCGTTCTACGACGGTGAGCGTGAACACCTGCTCCTCGCACCGGAAGCCCAGGTGATGGAGGGGTGCGCTCGCAGGCACAGCGACGCGGTGCGGTCCGCCCAGCGCTACCACAGGCAGCCCCAGGTGGTTGGTGCCCGGCAGCAGTGACTTGATGTTGCCCGCCATCATGTTGGTCAGCTCGCCCAGCGCATCCTCCACATCGGCGTGTTGGACGTCGGCCTCAGGCAGGCCAAACATGGCGCCAGCCAGCGTGCGGGCCAGGGCGGGCGGGCATTGGAAGACGACCACGCCGTTCCAGTCACCTGCGATGGTAACAGCGCTACTCGCTGCGTCCTCGGCAGGGGCGGGCAGGGGCGGTGGATGCACGGCCACGGGCCGCGCAATGGTCGTCGCCCAGATGGTGTCGACTACGTATTCTACGTCGGCGGTGTTGATTTCGATGAGTGTTTCCATGCGTTCAAGCCGTGCGGCTGTTCATGCGACGGTAGTACAAGGTGCGGCCTTGGCGCTGATGCTCAAAGTCCGTCTTCATATTGAGGATGGTCTCGGCGCCCCCCAGCATGAGGATGCCGTCGGGGTGCAACACGCTTTCCATCCGCTGCAGGATGCGCTCCTTCGTGGGGCGGTCGAAGTAGATGAGCACGTTGCGCAAAAAGATGAGGTCCATCTTGGGCAGAACGGGCCAGCGCTCAATCAGGTTGAGCGGCCGCACCTCTACCATGCGCCGCAACTCGGGCTTGACCTGCCACGAGGTCCCCTGCTTGTCGAAGTATTTCAGCAGCAGCTGGATGGGCATGCCGCGGTTCACCTCAAGCTGCGAGTACCGCCCTTCGGCGCACCGCTCCAGCATCGATGGCGAGATGTCGGTGGCGAGGATGCGGATGGCCCACGTCTTGAGCTCGGGGAAGTGCTCGCGCAGCATGATCGCCGTCGAGTACGCCTCTTGGCCGCTGGAGCAAGCGTTGGACCAGATTGAGAGGCGGCACGTGCGGCGGTTGCGTTCGATCAGCTCTGGGACGATGTGCGTCCGTAGCGTCTCGAACGGGTGATGGTCGCGGAAGAACGACGTCTCGTTGGTCGTCATCGCATCCACCACCTGTGCGTGTAGCGGCGTGTGCGGGCGCTGCCGCAGCCGCTGTACGAGCGCCGCCAGATCGGCCACGCCCTCCTGCCGCACGAGGGGCGCTAACCGCGACGCGACCAGGTACTTCTTCTCCGGCGACAGCTGGATCGCCGACCGTTCCTGGACAATCGTCTTGATGTATGTAAAGTCTGTATCGACCATGTGGCGCTCGACTGCGAGGCGCTTCGGCGTGGAAGTGCCTCCTGATGCCCGGTCCGCGGAACGTTATGCTGCCACGATGCCCAGTAATTCAACTTTCTCAGCGATGGTGCCCTTCGTAAACGGCTTCATCACGTACTCATCGGCTCCAGCCTGCAGGGCCTTCATGATCTGCCCTACCTCGGTCTCGGTAGTCACCATCATGATGCGCATGTCAGTGTAGGCTGGGGTATTCCGTACCGCCTGGATGAACTCCAGCCCGTTCATCACAGGCATGTTCCAGTCGACCAGCGCGATGTCGTAGGCGCCGTGGGTGGCTAGCTGGTCCAAGCCTTCGCTGCCGTGCGCTGCCTCATGCACCTCGAAGCCCAGATCCTTGAGCATCGACTTGATGATGTTGCGCATAGCCCGGGAGTCGTCGATTACGAGAGCCCGCATGGTGTACCTCTTAGTAACTTCAGGAAACGGCATCCGCACAGGCGGATTCCCTCAGGGATACAGCGCGCCGCATGGCGGAGCGTGCCGTTCATGTGTCGGCCAGAGCACCATCGGCCTTAAGCCCCTGTTGATAACTTCTGATGCGAAAATTGGGGGAAACTCCCCGGCGTACAGCTCCGGTTGACCGGGCCACCTGCAACGAGCTGTCTCCTACCTACAGCGCCACCGTGTGGAGGGGCGCGTGACCGGCGGCATGCTCCATCAGGGCTGCCACCATCGCGAGGTCCTGCACGGCGAGGCCGACCGATTTGTACAGCGTGATGTCGGAGGGGTGCGCTCGCAGCGTACGCGGTGCAGCCAGCAGTTCGCCCAGTTCGGCGAGGATGTGCGTTGCGTCGATGCGACCGTGCGCGATGGGGATGAGCAGGTCGCCCGCCTCGGCGAGTGCCGCTTCGCGCTGATCGACCACGACGCGGCTGCGCACCACGGTCTGGACGGGAATCTCGTGCGCGTCGGGCTGGAAGGCGCCGATGGCGGTGATGTGGCAGCCCGGCTTGAGGTGCACATCGGCGAAGACGGGCGTGCGGGCGCTGGTGGCGGTACAGACGAGGTCGGCTTCGGCCAAACGCTCGGGAGCGTCAGCAGCGCGGAGTTGGGCGGTGACGCTACGTTGGCGCGCCGCGACGAACGCCTGCGCCTTCTCGGGCGAGGAGCCGAAGACCCACACTGTCTCCAGATTGCGGACCGCCAGCATGGCGTCGAGGTGGGTGTGGGCGGTGGCGCCCGTCCCAAACAGCGCGCCTACGTTGGCGTCGGTAGGTGCCAGCAGGTCCATCGCCACGCCCGAGGCGGCGGCGGTGCGCAAGGCCGTGAGGTACGTGCCTTCGACCAACGCGACGGGGACGCCCGTCGCTGCATCCATCGCCAGGACGAGCGCATGCACCGTGGGCAGATCGAGCGCCGGGTTGTTACGGAAGACCGAGGCCAGCTTCACCGTCATGTAGCCAAACGCCGCCGATGCCGCAGGCATGACGAGCGCCACGCCATGGTGTGCCTCCACCGGGACCTCCACCCGCGGCGGCACCTGCACCTCGCCTCGGTACAACGCTGAGAAGGCCTCGCGCATCACGTCGGTAGCTACAGGCATCGGCAGGATGCGGCGGATGTCATCGGCGGTGAAGAGGCGGAGGGTCATCTGTTTGGTCTCAGGTCGCAGGTCCCGATTCTCAGGTCGCAGGTCGAAGGTCCCAAGTCGCAGGTCTTGTTCGGATTATGGCGTGAGGCTATCGGAGGAGGAAACCCTCGCGGAAAGGGTCGGCAGGGTCGATCCAGAACGAGTGGCGCCCGGTGAGGTGGGCGGTGCCTTCTACCTCGGGGACCACAGCGGCGAAGCCGCCGCACGTCGCCGCCTCTACGGGCCGCACGGCGAACACGCTGCCTACGATGCTCTCCACCGTCAGCGTCTCGCCCAGCGCGAGGGTACCGCGCGCATGTTCGATAGCCACGCGACCGCTGACGCCCGTGCCCGTAGGGCTGCGGTCTACCTCGCCCTCGGCGAAGATGCACACGTTGCGGCTATCGGCATGAGGCGTGAGCGGCGGCATGGTGAAGATGGTGCCGTAGAGGAAGCCCAGCTCGGGATCGGTGGGATGCGGGATCGTACGCTGTGCCATCACCGCGTGCTTGATGCGGCGCCCCAGGTCGATCAGCCGCTCTACTTCGCTCGGGCGCCCCGTGAGGCCGAGCGAGGTGCCATCGACGTAGGCGTAGAACGCCCCGCCGAAGGCCAAATCATAGCGCACCGTCCCTAGCCCCGGCACCTCGATTTCGGCATCCAACTCGATCACGAACGACGGCACGTTGCGGAAGAACACCCGCTGCACCTGCCCAGCCTCCACCTCGGCATAGGCCGTCACGAGTCCGGCGGGCGTGTCGTAGCGCACGGTCGTTAGCGGCTCGGTCACGGCGATGGACTCGGTCTGGATCAGCGCCGTAGTGAGGGCCAGGATGGCGTGGCCACACATGGTGCTGTAGCCTTCGTTGTGCGTGAACAGCACGCCGAGGTCGGCAGTGGGCGTGACGGCAGGTGTGAACAGGCAGCCGTACATGTCGGCGTGGCCGCGGGGCTCGAACATGAGCGCACGGCGCCAGTCGTCCAGGTGCTCCAGCGCGTAGCGGCGACGGTCCAAGATGGTCTCGCCTTGGAGGTCGGGATAGCCCGCCAGCACGATCCGCAACGGCTCGCCCCCGGCGTGGGCATCCAGCGTTTCCACGCGGCGCCACGAGGCAGGCGGCGACCACGTCAGAGCGTTCAGCGGGGGCAGCATGGCGATTGATCAGTTGAGCGCAGCAACAGCGGAAAGTACGCCGAGCGATGCGGTATCGCCACTGCAGCTACCCACCCAGGTCCGTCGGCATTGGGCGCCCCCAGGCGGTGTAGAGGCGTTCGAGCGCCGCCTTGGCGCCCTGCGTGGCCTCGGCCTCATCGCCCTCCAGGGTGCGGGTGGATGCATAGCTTGCCGTGAGCAGCGGCTCGGCCTCGTCGTAACGGGCGAGATCCGTGAGGCACTTGCCGAGGTGGTTCTGCGCTGAGACGGTCTGCATGTCCTCCTCGCCGAGCACCTGCTGGCGTAGCGTGTACGCCTCACGGTAGAGCGGCTCAGCCGTAGTGCAGTCGCCGCCCTCGTGGTGCAGCTGGCCGACGAGGAACGCCGCCGAGGCCGTGCGGCGATGGCCATCGGGGAAGGCGTTGCGGAAGATGCCGAGGGCTTCCTGATACTGCGCCAGCGCCTCATCCGTGCGGCCTTGCGCGCGGTAGAGGTCGCCGAGGTGGCGCAGCGTAACGCCGTTGTCGGAATGCGCCTCACCAATCAGCTTGCGGCGCATGGCGAGGGCATCGAGCAGCGGCGGCTCGGCGGCGGCGTAGCGCTCCGTCTGGATGTGCAGGTAGCCGATTTGCTCCAGCGCACTGGCGATGTAAGCGTGCTCCTCACCGTGGATGGCGCGGTAGGTACGCAGCGCCGCTTGGTATAGCTCCAAGGCGCGGTCGTACTCACCCAACTCGGCCAGAATTAAGCCAAAATCCTGCGCCTTGGCGCCTGTCTGCGCATGCGCCTCGCCCAGCACCTTCAGGTTGAGTTCGTAGGCCTGCTGGTAGTACGGCAGCGCCTCGTCGTACTTGTACTGCCGGTACAGCGCTTGCGCCAAACCGTTGAGGCTGTACGCCACGTACGGATGCTCCGGCCCCAGCTGCTTGATGTCGAGGTCGAGCACGCGGCGCAATAGCGGCTCGGACTCCTCGTAGCGCCCCTGGATGGTGAGCACAGAGGCCAAGTTGTAGAGCGCCGTCGTGACTTCGGGATGGTCGTCGCCATGCAGGCGCTCGTTCATGGCCAGCCCGTCGCGGTAGTGCGCCTCGGCCTCGGCGTAGGCACCTCGGCGACGGTACAACAGCCCCAGCGCGCCCAGGCTGGAGGCCAATTCCTCGGTATTCTCGTCCGACAGTGCCCGGTACATGGCGATGGCCTCTACATACAGGCTTTCCGCCTCGGCCAGTGCCCCCTGGTCGGTTCGGTTGATGGCAAGGTTGTGCATCACCTTCGCCGTCTCGATGTGCAGTGCCGGATGCACCGCCTGGTTGATGGCCAACGCCTCGCGATGCGCGACCTCGGCCTCGTCGTACTTCGACTGCGCCCAGTACATCAGCCCGAGATTCCCGAGCGATTCAGAGACACTAGCATGCACATCGCCGTGGAGGGCGCGGCGCTGCTCCACCGCGGCCTGCGTCTGCTCCACAGCGGCCTCGTACTCACCCAAGTGGTAGTAGACGTCGCCGATGGTATGCCGCATCGTCGCCTGGACGGCGGGCTGGTCGGCCAAGTCGTTCTCGATGCGCGCCTCGCCCCCGGTCAGCAGCTCGCGCGCCGTCACATCGGCGCCTTTCGAGTTGTTCGGATCGGCAGCCTCGAACAATCCCAACACAAAGTCGGTCACCGCCGTCGCTTTCTTGGCTTCGGCCTGGGCGCGGTCGCGCTCGCGGACGGTGGCGGCTTGCTGCAGGGCAAGCGCAACTACGAAGCCCACCACCGTCAGCATCAGCACGGCGGCAAGGCTCACGCCGATGCGGTTGCGCTGCACGAACTTGCGCACGCGGTAGCCCACGCGGTCCGGCTGCGCCGATACGGGCAGGCCGCCGAGGTAGCGTTCCAGATCCTCGGCGAACCCGCTCACGGTGGCGTAGCGCCGATCGGCCTCTTTGCGAAGTGCCTTGAGCACCACCCGGTCCAGGTCGCCCCGAAGCTGGCGCCGCAGCGCGTCGGGCGTCGTGCCACGGGCCGCGCTGATGGCGTCGGGCGTGCGCGTCGCGGTGGTGCCGCCCTCTGTCACGGTCAGTGACTCGCCGACAATGGTGCTGAGGTGCGTGGGCTCCTCCTCCAGGATGACGCGGGCGACCTCGTGCTGCAGGCGAGCCTCCAGCTTGTACGGGCGATGCCCCGTGAGCAGTTCGTAGAGCAGCACGCCCAGCGCATACACGTCGCTCATAGTCGTCACCGCCTCGCCCTTGATCTGCTCCGGCGCGGCGTACTCCGGCGTCATGAGCCGCAGGCCGGTGCGCGTGACGGCAGCGGTCAGCCCGAGCGCTTCGTCGTCCTCCACCAGCTTGGCGATGCCAAAGTCGAGCAGCTTCACGGTGCCCTCGGGCGTGACGAGGATGTTGCTCGGCTTCAGGTCGCGGTGGACGACGAGGTTTTGGTGGGCGTACTGGACGGCGCCGCACACCTTCTGGAAGAGTGCCAGCCGCTGCCGCGTGGTGAGCCGCTGGTCGTCGGCGTACTGCGTGATGGGTGTGCCTTCTACGTACTCCATCACCAAGTACGGCACGCCCTGCTCGGTAACGCCGCCATCGTAGAGGCGCGCGATGTGCTCGTGCTGCAAGCGCGCCAAGATCTGCCGCTCCTGCCGGAAGCGCTGCACCACATCGGGCGTGAGCAGGCCCGTCCGCACGATCTTGACGGCCACCTGCTGGGCGAACTGCTCATCGTCACGCTCGGCCAGGAAAACCGTGCCCATGCCGCCGTGGCCCAGTTCGCGCACCAGCCGGTACGGCCCCAGGCGCTGCCCGATCATCGCCTCCAGGCCGACGGGAAAGGCGGCAAGTTCATCAGAGAGGGTGCCGATGAGCGTTTGTGCCGAGCCGTCGAGCGCCGGATGCACATCGGGTACGGCACCGAGCAGTTCAAGCACCTCGTCGCGGATGACGGGGTCGGGCGCAGCGTCTTGGAGGAAGGCCGAGCGCTGGTCGGCGGGCTGGTCGAGCGCTTGGGCAAAGAGCGCATCGACGCGGTCGAAGAAGGCGGTGCTGGCGCGGTCCCAGCGAGGCGTTGGATCGGGCATAGCGGGTAAGAGGGTACGCGGCGATACGGGCAGCGGGCGATGTACGCGCTAGGGCTGCTCTAGGAAGCGCGACAGGTAGACCTTGGCGCGCGTCCAGTCGCTTTCCACGGTGCGTTTCGAGACGCCCAACGCGTCGGCGGTCTCGGGCACGGTGAGGCCGGCAAAGAACCGGCACTCCACCACCTGCCCCATCCGCTCGTTGCGCGCCATCAGCCGCTCCAGCGCCGCATCCATCGACAGCAACAGCTCCGGCTGCTCAGTGCTGACGGCGTGGTGCTCGTCCAGCGTCAGCCGATGCTCGCCGCCGCCGCGTTTCTGGGCGCTGCGCCGCCGGGCATAATCGACCAGCACAAAGCGCATACATCTAGCTGCTAAAGCGAAAAAGCGCGCCCGATCCCGCAAGTCGAGTTGCGTTTGGTCGATGAGCCGCAAATACACCTCGTGTACGAGCGCCGACGTGTTGAGCGTGTGGTTGCTCCGCTCGGCGCGCAGCTTGGACCGCGCCAGGCGTTGGAGTTCATCATAAACGACGCCAAAGAGCGCGTTGACGGCCTTGGGCGAGCCGCCCCGCGTGTCGATGAGCAAGGCGGTGGGGCGGGCGGCAGTGTCCATGATGCACGGGTGAGGTTGAGCACGTGCCTAACATAGCGATTCAGCGGCGATGGTGCCATGCTCATGCTGATCGAACAAGGCACGCTTACAGTAATTCGCGCTGTGCCTGCGGGGTATGGCGGCGGACTGCGATTTAGGGGATAGCCACCTGCTTCATCCCCAGACTCGCTGTTCTTATGCGTGCCTTCTTTTCCCACACCCTCGCCGTCCTGCTCGTGCTTGCCGCCGCATGGCTCGCGCCCGATGCGGCGTATGCCCAGAGCGCGGGCGCGAGCCTGCTCCTCGACGGCACGGACGACTACATGACCGTCACATCGAACACAACTCTGGATGTGACCACAGCCTATACGCTGGAAGCCTGGGTCTACCCCACGGGCACGTTCGATCCCAACAACGAGGCCACGCGTGCACACATCCTCAGCCGCTGGGGCATCGGCGGCGCAGGCAATGCGGCGTACATGCTCGGGCTGCTCGGCAACGGCAAGGTGCGTGCGGCCAATCACGACGGCACGACCACGGCCGGGGTCAACTCGACCGTAGCGCTGACGACGGGCCAGTGGAACCACATCGCCTCTACCTTTGCCAACGGCACGCTCGCCATCTACATCAACGGCGTACAGCAGGGCCAAGCCACGGGCATCGTTCCCCCGCAGGTCTCCACCCATTACGACTTCAACATCGGCCGCGAGAGCAACGGCGGGAAGTATTTCCAAGGACGCGTCGATGAAGCACGGATTTGGAACGCCGCTCTCACCCAAGCCGAGATCCAAGCCAACCAGAACCGCCGCCTCAGTGGAGGCGAGCGCGCTGGCGCCCTGGTAGGCTACTGGCCGTTTGACGCGGGCACGACGACCACCGTTGACCTCGCAGGCAACGACAATACAGGCACCTTGACCAATGGCGCCTCTATCGATGCCGCTGTCGCGTCGGCTTTCACAGCAGGCCCCCCTAGCACTGTAGCGGGCAACGCGCTTACCCTGAACGGCACCGACGAGTATGTAGCGCTCGGCTCGTTTTCTCTGCCCGAGTCTTTCACGTTCGAGATGTGGGTCAACCCAACGTCTACAGACGATGGCCAGGCCTTCTTTGGGAAACACGCGACATCCGGCACGAATCAGTTTCTGGCAGGCTACTACAACGGCGCGTTCACGGTCAACATCAGGGGCGATGAGCATGTAGCCGGCACCAAGATTACCGGTTGGCACCACCTTGCCGTTGTTGTAAACAAAACGAGTGCGACCGCCTCGGACGTGACGGTGTACCGCAACGGTACCGAACTCTGGCAAACACCCCTAGCCGATGTCCTTGGCGCTGCCGATGGCCTACCGTGGTTGGTGGGCATGGACT
>JBCDJT010000160.1:0-10382 GCA_038747545.1 Bacteroidota bacterium | reverse complement strand
CGCTGTGGCTGCACTGGCCGGGGCAGTTGGAGCCCGGCCCTGCCTCCGATGCACCCACGGCACACATCGACCTGCTGCCCACCCTGCTCGACGCCGCTGGCGTAGCTGCGCCCGCCGAGGTAGCGCTCGACGGCCGCAGCCTGTGGCCGCTGCTCACGCGCGACACCTCCGCCGACTGGCCCGAGCGCTCGATCGTTATCCAGACGCACCGAGGGGAAGCGCCGCAGCGCTATCATCACTTCCTCCTCCGCACCGATCGCTGGAAGCTGCTCCACAGCAGTGGCTTCGGGCAAGAGCAGTTCGAGGGCGATCCCGATTTTCAGCTCTACGACCTCCGCGCCGACCCGTACGAGATGAACAACGTCGCCGCTGCTCACCCCGAAGTCGTGGCCGACCTCACCGCGCAGTACGACGCGTGGTTCGACGACGTCAGCGCAACCCGTCCCGACAACTTCGCCAAGCCGCGCATCATCCTGGATGCCGAGAAGGAGCCCGTGACGACGCTCACGCGGCAGGACTGGAACGCCACGGGCATCCCCAATTGGGGGCACCCGCAGACGAACGGCTACTGGGACCTGGAGGTGACCGAGGCCGGGACGTACAACATCCAGGTGCGTGCGTCCAAGGGGCTCGTGGCCGACCAACTCACGCTCGATGTGAACGGCACTACCTACACCGCGCCAGCGCCCAGCGACTACGGCACGCATACCTTTGAGGACGTGCCGCTCGCCGCCGGGCCGCTCCGCCTCATGGCCACGCTCACCACCGCCGACGGCGAACAGGGCGCATGGCAGGTAGAGGTCAGCACGTCGTGACTATCCGCCCCGAGACCACGGCTGATCGCGACCACGCTTGAACGACAACGCGTATGGTAGAGAAACACCACAACGGCGCCCTGATTCTGAGCTATGGCCCCAAACGAGCTGATATCATCTTTCTAGTGCTGTTCGCCACGGCATTTTTCGGTATGGGCGCTCTTGTCATGTTTTCCACTGAATCGTTCTTTGAGCGAATGATCGGGCTTCTTTTCTGTGCGGGCTCTTGCCTCTTGGTGGAGCAGGAGGCAAACTGGACCTACTTGCTCCTAGAAGACCAGCAAATGATCGTGAAGAGAGGGCCGCTGCCATCCTTCTTTCGATGGAAACCTGTTCTGCTGGAGAGCATCGAATCCATGTATGTGGCCTATGTGATCCAGTCTAAACAGGAATTCTATGCCGTGCTTCTGCATACACCAGACGGCGACGTGGGGCCTGTTTTTCGCGCCGGCGATAAACAACACGCCGTTGACATTGCGCAGTACATTGTGAGCCGGGTTAACCAAATAGCGCCGACGTTGGTGCTACGCACAAGCATCTCCGGCCGCAGTTACTACTCCGAAACGGATTACGAGTGGGTGCGGCAACCACACGAGGATTAGGCCAACAACCTCCCTAGACACCTAAGCCGTCGGGTCGTGCATCTGCCCGATGAACAGCACGCTGCCCGTGTGGCGCTCGCGGATGACGTAGACGAACGGCCGATCGAACCACAGCGCGAGCGGTGCCGACTCTATGCGAATCTCGACCGAGGTGACGGCAGCGGCTTCGGTGCCTTCCTCGTTGACATCTACGAACGTCTTGTGCTTCACCTTGCTGATGTGCATCCCCATGGCCTGAGCGTCCGGGTGGATGCTGGAGAAGTCGGCAGTGCTGCTGTTGAAGGCGCTCGGCATGCCCATCGCTTTGAGGGCATCGTTCAAGTCGACCTCGTAGCTCTGCTTGAAGCGGGGCAGACCCACGATCATCTGGCGCGGGGTGAGTCCTTCGGTGATGGCCCCCCAACGGTCCGTGTCTAGCGTTTGCACAACGTCGCCGAACGCCTCAGCATCGTGGGGCATAAGGAGCGTCATGGCGTAGAGGCTGTCGCCGTACGACAGCTCCACGGCTTGCAGGTCGTCGCTCCAGTACGACAGCACGGGCATTTCGTCCGAGACCATCATCGGGACGCTGGTTTCGCGGCCATCGCGCAGGCGGAACGGCGCGTCCAGCGTGTTGGCGCGGTCGAAGGTGTACGTCCAGTCGCCCTTGAAGTGAATCGCGTTGATGAGGAAGAGGACTGTCATCGGGTCGATGGGACCGTCGATGATCTTGTCGATCGTATCGTTCGTCTTGTCCTGCACCCAGCCGTTGATCGTGGCGGGGGCAGCGGCGCTGCCGAAGTCGAGGGCGCGCACCTCGGCGTCGAAGGCCTCGCGGTTGGTCTCGATGAAGGAGGGCAGCACATCGAACCCTTCGCGGTACCACACCGAGTTGGCGATGCCGAACGTGACGCCTCGGTCGAGGCCCTGCAGCAGGTCCATCAGCGTAGCGTACGACGCGTTGATGGCATCGCGGTCGATGCCGGCTAGCTCCAGCGTCGCCTCCATCTCTTGGCGCGTCTCGCTCTCAGCGCCGTTCAGCGTCATCCCCAGCGCCATCGACACGTTCAGCGGCGAGATGAACACGTTGGCGCTAGGCTCGGCGGCGGCGGTCTGCCGGAAGAGGTTGAGGCCGAACGTGTTGTCGGCTTCCACCACGCGCTGCTCCGTCGGCGTCAGCGGACGGAGGTCGCGAGGAGCGTCGGTGTCGACGGCGTCGCAGGCGGTGAGGGTGAGCAGGAGGAAAACCGTGGCGATGCGCATACTGCAGGAACGGATGGGAAAGGAAGAGCGGGAGCGATACACGTCAGGGAGGTCATCTACGCATGCAGGGCATCAGAAAATCCCCGTCGCGAGGTTTTACGGTACGTACTCAACAGCGCGGGCGATGGGCAGCGCCGACCATGCGCCCGTGTAGTGCGGGGAGCGCTGGCCCGAGCGCATCGCCCACGGCTGCCGAAGGCCTGTACTCGCGGGCACGATGCTGCGCCGTCCGTAGCGTCGGTTGATGGCGTCGAGCGTTCGCATCAGCTGGGCCTGCTCGGGGTCGCGTGCGCAGAAGAGATGCCCTTGCGCTGGCGCCTCGGGCACGAGGTCGAGCAGGGTGACGCCTGCCTTGCGGTAGCTATAGCCGGGGCGATACAGGCGGTCGAGGAGGCGGTGGGCGGCTCGGATGAACGTCGGCGTGTGGTGGGTGGCCATCGGTAGGCGTGTGCCACCGCTGTTGCTGTAGTACGGCGAGGTGTTGGCGTTCTTAGTGGTCAGGAAAACGGTCAGGACGCGGGCGTGTAGCTTGGCCGCACGGGCACGCTCGGCGGCACGTGTGGCGTGGGTGGCTACCGCCTCGCGCAGCATCTCAAGGTCGTCGTGGGCACGTGAGAAGCTGCGGCTGCGGACGATGCTCTTGCGCGTAGGCGGCACACGCTCTAGCGCGATGCAGGAGTAACCGCGCAGCTCCCACGCGGTGCGCAAGCCTACGATGCCCAGCAGGCGACGGACGGTGGCGTCGGGCATGGCGCACAGCGCTGATGCCATGCGCACGCCCTTCCGCTCCAGCCGTTTGGTGAACCCCGGTCCGATCCCCCACACCTCGCCCACGGGCATGCGGCGCAGCGCACAGCCGCGCTGGTGTGCATCTAGCAGGACGCACACTTGGCTGGGGCGCTGCTTGGCGACCTCGCTGGCGACTTTCGCCAACGTCTTCGTCGGCCCGATGCCCACGCGCACCGGAATCTTGGTCCATTGCAGGATGCGTTGCCGGATCTGCTCGCCCAGCGCTTGGCTGTCGGCGTCGGCGAGGTCAGGCACCTCCAGAAACGCCTCGTCGATGCTGTAGTGCTCCACCTCGCCCGCGAAGGTGCCCAGGATGTCGTGGACGCGCCGCGAGAGGTCGCCGTAGAGTGCGTAGTTGCTCGAAAAGACGTGTGCGCCCAACGCCTTGAGTTGGGCCTTGGCCTGGAAGTACGGCTGCCCCATGCGCAGGCCAAGCCGCTTCACCTCGTCGCTGCGGGCGATGATGCAGCCATCGTTGTTGCTCAGCACGACCACAGGCTGGCCCCGCAGGGCAGGCTGGAAGACGCGCTCGCACGAGCAGTAGAAGTTGGCGCAGTCAACCAGGATGAACATCGGCGCGGGGCGTGGCGTCAGCGGTGGAACGTGAGCGAGTGGGTGACCACGCCCATGATGGTCAGCTCGCGCTCGCCCATCAGCTCGATGGGCGCGTAGTCAGGGTTGGCGGCGTGCAGGTAGCAGCGGCCCTGGCGGCGCACAAACTGCTTCACCGTGAACTCGCCATCGACAGCGGCAATCACCACGTCGCCATCGCGGGGCTCCAGGGCGGCATCTACCACTACGATGCTGCCATCCAGGATACCGAGGTCCTGCATCGACTCGCCCTGGACGCGCACGAAGTAGGTGGCCGACGGGTGCTGGATGACCAATTCGTTCAGGTCGAGCGGTGCGTCTAGGTAGTCTTCCGCTGGCGAAGGAAACCCCGCCGATACGGGCACCGAGAACACCTGCCCGAGGTGGACGACCTCACGGCGGCACGCATGGATCTCGACAGCTTGAAGCATACGTTTTGCACATTTTATGAACACATGTTGATAATATGTCTCATCAAGGGCGGGCGTCAATATGTGCGCAGGCGGTGAGGGTATACCGTGTCCGCTTCGCCCAGCGGATTCCGCTTTTGCTAAAACATACTCCCAACGGGGGATAGCTCCGGTAGCTCTATGTGCCGACTGTACGCTGTCTTCATCCGAAATCGTCCTTTCTCCTTTACGACCGCATCGCGTCATGCTTCGATTTCCGCTGCTCTGCCTCGCCGTCCTCGCCCTCACGCTGCCTGCACAGGCGCAGTTCACCGTCACCGCTGACGACTACCGCGCGCTTTATGGCCAGACGTATACCACCGCCGACTACAACGCGACGGCGACGGCGGGCGCTGAAGCGCTCATCGGCGTGACGGGTGCTGGCCAGACGTGGGACTTCACCATCTTTCCTTTCGTGCTGGAAGCCAACTACACGCAGGAGTTCATCGCCGACGTGGCGGGCCAAACCGGGGCGGCCAACTTCCCCGACGCCGACCATGTCATCAAGGCTGATACGTCTGGCGGGAACGAGGTGCTGGTGTACTTCAGCCTGCGCGGTGACGGCGTCTACACCGAAGGGACGTACGCGCAGACCAGTGAGGGCACGTTCATCCAAGACTATGACCCTGCGCTGATCGGTTTTCCGCTGCCACTGAGCTTCGGCGCCACCTGGAGCGGCACCTCGGCCTACACCCTCAACGGGTTTGCCACCACCCAGACCAGCGAAGGCGTGGTCGATGCGCACGGCACGCTCATCCTGCCCACGGGCACCTTCTCGGTGATGCGCTACAGGCTCGACATCAGCATCGCCACCACGATTCCCAACTTCGGGACGAACACCACGACCTCCACGCTCTACGCGTGGTTCACGGAGGACGGCCAGAACGCGGCCACGATCACCGCCAGCGAGATTCCGTTCCTCGGCACCAGCTACAGCGTCGGCTACTCCGACCGACAGGGGAGTGGCAATACCGGAGGCACCGCGCCAGCTACAGCACCCGCGCTCACTTCGCCCGCCGATGGCGCCACTGACCAAGCCACCAGCCCGCGCCTCACGTGGAGCACCGTGGACGGCGCCACGAGCTACCGCGTGCAGGTCGGCACCGACCCCAGCTTCACCGCCACCGTCGATGATGCCGATGGCTTGGCCAGCCCGAGCTACGATGCCAGCGGCCTGGCCGAGGGCACGACCTACTACTGGCGCGCGCAGGGCGTCAACGATGCGGGCGCCGGGCCGTGGTCGAGCGGCTTCGCGTTTACGACCATGACCAGCCTGACCGCCCCGAGCGCTGTGGCGGGCCTCACGCCCGCCGATGGGGCGCAAGACGTGGCGCTCCAGCCGGCGCTCTCGTGGAGCAGCGTGCCCACCGCCGACACGTACGACGTGCAACTCGCCGCCGATGCCGCCTTCACGACCCCGATACTCGACGTGCAGGCCACCGCCGCTCTGTCGGCTGCCCTCGGCGCAGCGCTCGCACCGGGCACGTACCACTGGCGCGTCCGCGGCGTCAACGCAGCGGGGGCGGGGCCGTGGACCAGCGCGCAGTTTGCGACGGTGGCGCCGCCAGCGTTAGCCCCGGCCAACCTCGCTCCCGACGGCAGCACGAATGGCATCCGCAGCGTGGACCTCAACTGGGACGACGTGGCGGGCGCGACGGGATACGACGTGGAAGTGGCCACCGATGACGCGTTCACCAACGTGGTGGCATCAGCGTCCACCGATGCCGCTGCAACCATGCAAACGATCAGCGACTTGCTGCCTGCCACCGCCTACTCGTGGCGCGTGCGTGCTACCAACGCGGTTGGTCCCGGTCCGTGGGCTTCAGCCGCGTTCACCACGGCGCTCAAC
The DNA here is from genome assembly GCA_038747545.1 of Bacteroidota bacterium. Classification (GTDB taxonomy): domain Bacteria; phylum Bacteroidota; class Rhodothermia; order Rhodothermales; family JBCCMF01; genus JBCCMF01. The sequence goes on along the minus strand of JBCDJT010000160.1, from coordinate 4,045 downwards.
ACCTCGGTGGACCGCGCCGATGTGCCCCGCGCCTACGCCCTGCACAGCAACTACCCCAACCCGTTCAATCCCAGCACACAGATTCGCTTCGACTTGCCCGAGGCCGCTGCCGTCACGCTCGACGTGTTCGACGTGACGGGTCGCCTGCTGGAGCGCGTGGTAGACCGGACGCTGAGCGCGGGCACGCACACGGCCACGTTCAGCGCAGCGGAGCGCCCGAGCGGCCTCTACGTCTATCGCCTGAGCACACCCAACTTCACGGCGACGCGGACGATGGTCCTGTTGAAGTAACCCAGCCAGCACGATGGTCCTTTCGGACTATCGCAACACCCCATTGGGAGTACTCAGGAGCGTGCCGCGAGTCCCACCTTGGCAACATCGCTGCCCGTTGACTCAACCCGCCTTCTCCCATGCGTGCGTTGCCTTGCTGGATGCTTTCGCTGTGCTGGTGCCTGTGGCTCACCTCTCCGTTGCTGGCGCAGCCGTGGGTCTATTGGGTACGCCCCGGCGAGGTGGGGCGGTCGGCGACCGACGGTACGCAAGAGCAGGTCATCCTCACGGGAAGCTCGACGCCCACATCGGTGTTTGCCGATGCCATCGATGGCGGGTTTTGGTGGACCGACATGGACACGGGCAACGTCACCCATACCTCGGCTGATGGCACGCGCCACCGCTTCATAGCGCGCAGCCGCAAGGTGCCCAGCGATGTGCAGCGGGCAGGCCGTCACGTGTTCTGGCGGGACCACAGCGGCATCCACCGTGCAGCCGTTTCGGGCGGCGATGTGGTGGAGTTGGTGACAGCCCCGCAGTACGAGAGTCCTCGGTCGCTGCATGTAGACGCCACCCAGGTCTACTGGACGCAGTCGCAAGATGCCTTCATCCACCGGATGCGGCACGATGGCACAGCGCAGACCACGCTGTTCGAGGTCGGCGGCGGTACGCCTGCCGGGCTGCACGTCACCGATGATCACGTGTACTGGCTCGATGCGGATGAGCAGACCATCTGGCGGGCCACACATGCCGGAGAGCAACGCACACCCCTTGTCACGATGACCAGCGAGGACATCACGATCTGCCGCTTCATCGTCGCTGATGAACGCTTGTACTGGACCGAAAACCACGGCCGCGATGGCGGCTTCATCCGCATGGCGAACCTCGATGGATCGGGTATCAGCTCCGCCAATGTGCCGCTGGACGGCGATCCGTCCTTCGGCCTAGCTACCGACGGACAGGGCGGGCTGTTCTGGACGGAAGCCACGTCGGGACGCATCGTGCATGCCCGACCGGGAGAAGCTGAGCCGCACGTACGCGTCGCCCCGTTTGTACAAGATCCCACGGGCATCGCACGTCACGACGCTTGGGTGTACTGGAGCGAGAAAGCCCTAGGACGTAGCCGTCGTGGCGCCGTCAAACGCGTGTCGCTGGACGGGCGCACCGTAGAGACGGTGCATCAGCAAGCTGCCGGGTGGGAGCCCATTGACCTCGTCACCATTGCGGGCCACTTGGTGTGGCTGGACAGCAGCTGGCTCCCCGGAGGACGGGCGTATCAGCTGGTCTCGTATGCCCCTGCCACGGAGGTGCTTAACATCGTCAAAGATGACGACTTTGCGCAGCCTGCCAATCTCACCGCCGACGGGGAGTGGCTGTACTGGCTCGAATCAACAGGCGAGGTAGGGCAGGTCCGGCTTGATGGTACAGCGTCTGGACAGGCCTATCGCTTCCCGGCAGAGCACAAGGGGAAGAAACGCTACTACCGCGGCCTCACCATTGGCGACAAGCTCTACGTGGGCGATGGTAGCACGGACGGCGTGTACGCGGCGCACAGGCGCAGCAGCATGCGCTACCTCGCCGACGATCTCTACCTCTCTGACCTCGCGTTCCACGCGGGCCGTTTGTACTGGTCGGGCGTGTTCGGCATCGGGACCATCAGCACGGGCCGCAAGCCACGTGCAGCCATGCTGTACCCGCTCAGCAACGTCGCCGCCATCACCGTTAGCGACGAGTAGGGCTCAGTCGTCGGATTTCTTGTCGCCGCCTTTCTTACCGCGGCCACGACCTCGGCTGCGGCTGCGCGGCCGCGATTTCTGGCGAGGCTCCACCTTGTCATCCAGCGCCGACGGCTCATCTGGGTTCTCCGGCGCATGCATCGACGCGTGGTAGAGTTCGTCGAGCAGCAGCGCGAGCAGTTCGGGCGTCTCGTTCGTGAGCTCTTGGATGAGCGGTGTGAAGCGGTCCAGGCGCTCCTTTTCGAGGTTGCTCTTGTCGCGCAGCTTGTCTTCGAGCATCACCGTCAGGCGCTCGCCGATGCGTTCGGTCACATCGTCTTCGGTGGGCAGGTCGTGTTCCATGAGGTCGGCGTCGAATTTGAGGCCGATGCGGATCAGGGTGTTGCGCTCCGTCGGCGTGATGAGAATGATGGCGGTGCCGCTCTTGCCGGCGCGGGCCGTGCGCCCGGAGCGATGCACGAAGTTTTCCTGGTCGTTCGGCACGTCGTACATGAACACGTGCGACAGGTCCGAGATGTCGATGCCGCGTGCCGCCACGTCGGTGGCGACCATGAACCGAAGCTGCCCCGTGCGGATGCGCTTCATCACGCGCTCGCGGGCGCGCTGGTTGAGGTCGCCCGTGATGGCGTCGGCGTCGTGGCCGAAGTTCTGGAGGAAGCGCGTGACGTACTCCACCTCGCGCTTCGTGTTGGCGAAGATGATGGCCGAGTCTGGGTTGTCCATCTCGATGATCCGCGCCAGCGCCCGGTCCTTCTCCATCGGCGGCACCACATAGTAGCGGTAGTCGATGGCATCCACGGTCTCGTTGCCCGCGCTGAGCGAGATGAAGTCGGGCTCCGTCAAGAATTCCCGCGAGAGGGCCTGCACCTTGGGCGGCATCGTGGCGCTGAACATCATCGACTGGCGCGCTTTCGACGGCAGGTAGCCCTTCAGGCGCCGCATCGACGGGTAGAAGCCCATCGACAGCATCTCATCGGCCTCGTCCAGGATGAGCACTTTCAGGTGTTCGAGGCTGAGCGTGCGGCGTTCGAGGTGGTCGAGGAGGCGGCCGGGCGTGCCGATGAGCACGGGGATCCCGTCTTTGATCGCCTTGATCTGCGGCTGGTACTTGACGCCGCCGTAGATGAGCGCCGAGTCGAGCGGGCTGTCGCCGCGCATGCGCTGGAACTCGTCGTGGATCTGCCGCGCCAGCTCGCGTGTGGGCGTCATGATGAGCGCCTGGGCGGCGCGCAGGTCGGGGTCGAGGCGTTCGAAGAGTGGCAGCAAGAAGCCGCCCGTCTTGCCGGAGCCGGTACGCGACTGCACGATGAGGTCGCGGCCTTCGAGCAGGTACGGCATCGCCTGCTGCTGCACGGGCATCAGCGACGGCCAGCCGATGGCTGCCACGGCGGCTTGGACGCGCTCGGGCAGATCGGAGACCGGGAGCGGGTCGAGTTCGCTGGATTCGCTTTGGAGGCGCTCTTTGGCTTCGGCTTGCTTGCGCTTGCGCGTGGCGCTGGACGTGAGGTCAATGACCTGCGTATAGGCAGGGTTAGACGCTGGCGGGTTGGCCATAAATCAGTCAATACAGAGAAGTGTCGGGCGTCATACCCATTAAGATGAATTGGGTTTGATGCCGTTGAAAACGCGGTTGTAGATGCTCTACTTTTGACGATGTAGACAAGCACTGCCATCTGCCGAACTCTGGTCCCCCGCTGACGTTCGGCGCGCGCCCTCGGTTCTGCTTCCCGATCCCCAATAGCATCCCTACTTTTTATGCCCATCGACCTGACGCCGACGGACCGTTTCGCCAACCGCCACATCGGCCCGTCGCCCGAGGAGATCCGCCAGATGCTTGGCGCGCTTGGCGCCAGCACGCTGGATGACCTGATTGACCAAGCCGTCCCCGACAGCATCCGCCTGGGCCGTGCGCTCGACCTGCCCGAGGCGCGCACCGAGCGGCAGCTGTTGCTCGACGCGGCTGAGCTTGCGGCGCAGAACGACGTGTTTCGCTCGTACATCGGCATGGGCTACTCCGGCACCATCACGCCGCCGCCCAT
>JBCDJT010000159.1:0-10651 GCA_038747545.1 Bacteroidota bacterium | reverse complement strand
GGGTTTTGTTGCCTTTGCGCTCCTGTGTTTTTCCCTGGCTGCCCTGGGCGCGTTGGGGGGGGGGGGGGGGCCGGGCCCCCTGTGTTCCCCGGCCCCACCCCCCCCCGACTCGCTATATATCTTCCACGAAAACCGGGCCGCCATCGCGACACAGCATTTTGTCGATGCAGAGCGTGGCGCCATCGCACAGGCCATCGCCAGTGACACCCTTGTGGTGCTCCCGCCATCCACCGAACTGCTTCGGTGGTTCGCGCTCCCACTTGCGCTGGGCGACTCGGCTACATTGGTCCAGGCGTTGCGGTTCGGCGGCGTCTATGGCGACCCCGAGGCCACACCGGACACCTCGGCGCGCTATCAGTGGCCGTTTCCTGCGGGTCGCAGCTACAAGGTGATCCAGGCGTACAGGGGACGCTTCTCGCACCAGTCTAACTTCTCGCGCTACGCCGTCGATTTTGCCCTCGCCGTAGGCGACACGGTAACGGCCGCCCGCGAAGGCGTAGTGATCCGAGTCGTTGAGCAGCACGATCGCGGAGGGAACAGCCGCCGGTATCGGCCCTACGCCAACTTTGTCACGCTCGCGCATGCCGACGGTATGATGACACAGTACGTCCACCTCGTGCTGGGCGGCAGCTTCGTGGCCGTGGGTGACTCGGTGCAGGCAGGCCAGCCCATCGGCATCTCGGGCATGACGGGGTTTACCTCATCGCCGCACCTGCACTTCAATACCCTGCGTGCTGTTCACAGGGATGCCGCCTCCTTTCCCGTTGCGTTCAAGGACATCGCTGGCGAAGACCTGCGCGCGGGCATGACGGTGGGCCACTGACGCGGCCACAGAAATGTGCGATATTGCTTACCCGCTACCGAAGTCGCATCTGATGTCATCGAAGAAGGTCTTATTTAGCGTCCTTGCCGCCGCCCTGCCCATCGCGCTGCTTGCCCTCGTAGAGGCAGGGCTGCGGCTGGCAGGCGTGCAGGATGCCGAACGTCAGGCATTTATCCCCATACCGGGTAAGGCCTCGCACATGATGCTCAACCCAGCCTACGTGGATCGCTATTTCGAGGACTTCCGGCCCGGCATTGCGTTTACCCCCTTCGCCGCCGAGCAGGAGCCGCATACGTTTCGCGTGTTCGTGCTGGGCGGGTCGTCGGCAGCGGGGTTTCCCTATGCGTTTTACGACGGCTTCCCCACCCTGCTCAGCGAGCAGCTGCAAACGCAGCATCCCGACCGCCATATTGAGGTCGTCAACGTGGCGATGACAGCTGTGAACAGCTACACGCTGTGGGACTTGGCGCCAGAAGTAGCCGCCCAAGCCCCGGATGCGGTGGTCATCTATGCCGGACACAACGAGTACTACGGCGCGCTCGGCGTGGGCAGCCGCCTCAGTGGCGTGCAGCGGTGGCCCTGGCTTAAGCGGCTGTCGCTACGGATGCAGGATGTGGTACTCTACCGACTGCTTCAAGACCTCCTCACGGGCGATGAGCCGCCGCGTCTACCTGGCGGGGGCACGCTCATGTCGCGAGCGGTACAAGATGCCACCATCGCGCTCGACAGCGAGGTATACCGCGCGGGCATCGCGCAGTTTGCGCGCAACATGGAGGACGTACTCACCATCTTCGGCGATGCGGGCATCCCCGTGCTGCTGGGCACCGTGGCGTCCAACTTAGCTGACCAGCCCCCGCTCGGCGACGCCGAGGCTGCACTCGAAGCCTTTGCACGCGGCCAAGTCTTTGCAGAGACGGACACGGCAGCAGCGTATACGGCCTTCCAGGAGGCAAAGGAGTACGACGATATCCGCTTCCGTGCGCCCGAGGCCATCAATGCCAGCATCCGCACGCTGGCCCAGTCGGCGTCCGTGACGCTGGTCGACACTGAGGCGGTGTTGCGCGCAGCGAGCCCCGGTGGGCTCCCGGGCACCCTCTTCACCGACCACTTGCATCCCACTGCCGAAGGCTATGCCTTGATGGCCACCGCGTTCGCCCAAGCGATGACCCCACTGCTCAACACCGAGCAGCCTCTGCCCCAGGTCCCACGAGCTCCACTGTCGCCCTTCGATGATACGCTGGCCGATCTGAACCTGCGCCTCCTCAAATCGGCATACCCCTTTGTAAAGGAACGCACGCCCGACGAAGAGCAGCGTGTACGGACCCGCATCTTGCAAGCAGCAGGACAAGGATCTCCCCTGCTGCGCTTGGCGTCGGAGAGCGTGCAGCGCGACCAGACTGGGCCGCCCGTGCTGCAGCGCGCCCTCGACATCGGTACACGTGCCGCCGACACGCTGGGAACGCTGCTCACCTTCCGCGGATTGCTTCACTGGCAACCCTTCAACGCTGAACTGCACCGGACAGCCACGGCGTTTGCCCTGAGCACTACCGACGCTTACCCGAACGCAGCGCACCTCGTAGCCCTGCGGGGCGTCCAATCCTTCCCCACCGACCCCTATTACTGGAACGCTCTCGCCGCCGTGTCGCTCTTTCCCAATGAACCCGTCGGTGCCCGTCGCGCCCTCGGGTACTTGCAGCGCGTGGAAGCCATGGCGCCCACCAACACCACCATGCTGACCAACACCGCACGGGCCTACGTTATCTTGGGCGACCTGGAGCAAGCACGTGTGTACTTCAACCGTTCTAGACAGCCATGAGGATCTTCACTTGGTCTGACGACCGCGTTCTCAGATATGCAACGGGCGTCTTTGTTGTGCTCTGGATGGCCTCTGTCGGTCCCCTCCGCACCTGGGCGAGCGAGGCCGGGATACGCTCGCTGTGGTGGTTCGGCATAGCCCCGAGCCTCTTTTCTGGCGCTGCCTTTGCTACGTGGCAAGCCGTCGCTACGAGCGTGCGTGCTTGGACATCAGCCGCTTACGCAGTCGTCTTAACGCTACTTGCCGAGGGTGTTCAGCTAGCCATGGCGAACGCGACTGCTGATCCGTGGGACATCGTGGCAGGCAGTATCGGCGCTGGGGTTGGCGGCCTGATCGTCGCCTGGAGGGAACGCGTTGGTGAACATCCGTCGAGACCGGATATCGCGTGAATCCCGAATTTCGGATCGGCGTTACATTTGTTCTGTATGCTACCAGACGATGTACAATGAACCGAACCGACTTGATCAGCCGCATTGCTGAGGGCACTGGGCTCAGCAAGGTTGAGACCGAAGTAGTACTGGACGGCTTCTTCCAAACAGTACGTGAAACCGTTGCTGCTGGTGAGGCCGTTGAGATTCGGGGCTTTGGTCAGTTTAAGCCCAAGCACCGAAAAGCGCGTGAGGGTCGGCACCCCAAAACCCAAGCGCCCCTCACGATCGCCGCGCGCGTCGTCCCCTCGTTCCAGCCCGCTCGCGCCTGGCTCGACCAGATGCCTCTACCTGCTGCCGACTAACCCTTATCGTCCGAACGCGATTATGCCTAGCTCTACGGCTTGCGTCGAATGCGGCGCACATCTGCCTGCCGAAACCCCTCAATGCGACCTTTGCGGTACTGCCGTCGCCGATGACTCCGCTGCTGTGGCCTCCGCGCCTCCCGCACAGGACGTAGCGACTCCGCTGCCTGCTAGCCCTACGCAGGAGCCTGTGTCTGGCACAACCACCCGTGCTGTCTTCTGCAACGCGTGTGGCTGGAAAAACCCGCCCGCCGCCCGCTTCTGTAGCCAGTGCGGACAGCCCTTGCAGGCGCTGACAGGTGCCGCGCCGACGCCCGTCCCACCGTCGGCGGCCGCCGCACCGCCACGTCCGCCCGTTGCACGACCTGTCGTGCCTCCCAAACCCGCTTTGCCTGATACCAATACCACATCAGAGGAAACCGAGGAAGAGCCTGAGGCCACGCAGAGCGAGTTGGGGCGTCAGATCGTGCTCATCGTGGGTGCGGGTATCCTGCTCGTGATCATGCTCTACGTCATCACGATCGTCAGCGGCAGCTTCAACCCGACGGTCACGGGCAGCAACGCGGGCGGTGGGGTGGTGGGCACTACCCCACCCGATGCTAGCATCAACAGCAGACCGCCCTCCGTCTTCGGCGAACTGACGCCTGCCCTAGCAGAGCAAGTCAGTGCCCTGGAAGACGAGATTGATGCCACATCTGGGGATGACCAAACGCAACTCAAGCGCGAGCTCGTCAACCTACTCATTGGGTCGGGGCGCCCTGACTTAGCTGCCAATGTGCAAGAGGAAATTGCGCAGGCCACAAGCGACACCCGCGATTGGGAGCGTGCGGGGATGCTGCTGTTCGAGTGGATGGATGCCTTGCCCGATATCCCTGTGAAGGCTGCTGTTTCGCAACGTACGGTGGCTGCCTTGGACCGTGTGCTCGACGCCGAGCCTGACAACCACGATGTGCGGGCCACGCTGGGCTGGGCGGCTCTGCACGACCCCACGGCTCCTATGCGTGGGATCACCGAAACGAATGCTGTGCTCGCAGAAGACCCCAACCATGTGCGGGCCAACTTCAACCGAGGCCAGATGCTCCTTCAGATTGGCCGTGTGGAGCAAGCGCTAGAGCAGTTTGAGAAGGTACTCACCATCGTTGAGCCCACGTCGGCTACGCATCAGCAGGTGAGCGCGCTAGTGCGGCAGCTGCGGAACACCGAAGGCACGCCGTAAGGTTCTCCCCCACATGAGTTTGCCCGCAACCGAAACATTGTCCATGTACCGATGTTGGGTTTGTGTTAACTTTTTCACAGCTAACCATTTACGGTGACATCGATGGCGACACCACGCATGAACCAGAACTGGTTGCGGATCAAAACCCAGATCCTCGACCTCTGGAGCGAAGCGGACTTCGAAGACAAGGAACTCAAGAAAGCCCGGGGCAACCTGCGCCGCATGGTGGATCTCATCCACACGAAGACGGGCGAGCCCAAAGCCGACATCATGCGCAAGCTCACCGCCATCGTCTAGGACGGCCTTCGCACGCTGGCTCATGCCATTGCGTCACTTCAGCGCCCCCTCATCATGTGTGGGGCGCTTTTTTTATGGTCTGCGTGTATTCCCGAGCAGATCGAGCAGCGGCTGCGGATCGCGGAGGTCATCCAAAAGCAGGTTCGGCTGGTGGGCCGCCAACTCCTCACGCGAGTAGTTCCCCGTAGCTACGGCCACGCTGAACACACCTAGCGCGCGTCCACAGGTGATGTCATGCTCCGTGTCGCCGATGATAATGACGTCATGGCCCACAAAGTCCCGGCCAGTGTGTGCCTTCGCCCTTGCCACGCCAATAGCCGGCAGGGCGCTGCGCGCTTCGGCGTCGCTGCCAAAGGCGCCAAACGGGAAGTGATGCGCTAACCCAATGCTGGCAACCTTCAGATACGCCGTGCGCTCGTAGTTGCCCGTAAGCAGCGAGAGTTGCACATCGTCACGCTCCGCCAGCGCCTCTACGACCTCTCTCACCCCCGCCAGCTCTTCCACCCGATCGTTGTCGTAGGCCGCGACCATGGCCTCGGTGTATGCGGCTTGGGCTTCCGCCAGCAGCACATCATCGACTACGTGACTGAGCCCGTTGACGCGCATCACCTCGCGCATGATCTGCGGATCGGTCTTGCCCGAGAAGAACACGCCCTCCGTTGTGATCCGTTGCCCAGCGATCTCCGAGAGTGCATGTACCACCGCCTCGTGCCCCATGCCGTGCGTGCGCAGCATCGTGCCGTCGATATCAAAGAGGATGAGTTTCATAAAAGGTCAGTCCATGAGGTAGGGCGATCCGAGCATGTCTTCGTGCCGGATTTCGTCGACCGGGTGCGCCTTGCCCTCGCCAGCATACAGCCGATTGGGGCAGTTGACAATGAGTGCGTCCGTGGTCCCGACGTTTTTGTAGGCATGAACCACGCCCGGTGGCACCAGGATCATGGCAGGGCTTTTCTCTCCTACCGTGTAGACCGCTTTGACACCCTCTGTAGGTGACCCCCGCCGGGCATCCCACACGTACAGCTTCATCGTGCCGTGCATAAACACAAAGAGATCGGTCTGATCCACGTGCTCGTGCGGGCCTCGTGTGACGCCCGGCTTCGTCATCGACACATAACCCATCGCAGGATGCAGGGCTGATGCTAACTCGTCGTGCCGAAAGAACTCGGCGAGCCAGCCTCGCTCATCGTGATACGGCTTGAGCGGCTGCAGCGTGCATCCGTTAATGTCACCCTCGGTCCACGTCATGCCCCTGCCTCGTCGAGTTCAGGATAGGTGAGGTCGCGGGCGAGGTCGTTGGCCTCATGCCACCCTTCCAGCGTCCCGGCGTCGCCCCACCAAGCCTTGAGCACACCATGGGTCATCCGTCCGGCCTGTATATAGGCGTTACTCACATCGCTGACCTCGTATTCGCCACGTCGGCTGGGTTCGAGGGCCCGGATGATGTCAAACACCGTGGGATCGTAGAAGTAGATACCCGTGACCGAGTAGTTGCTCGGCGGCTCGGCGGGCTTCTCAATGATCTCGGCGATGCGCCCGGCCTCTAGCCGTGGCACGCCATACCGTTCAGGATCGCGAACTTCCTTGAGGAGCACGCGAGCACCGCCCCCCTCTCGGCGCACTTGCTCTTGATAGGCCGCCACTTCATCACCGAGATCTTCCGCCAGGATGTTATCCCCCAAAATGACCATGAAAGGGTGATCTCCTACAAACGCTTCGCAAAGCCCCATCGCCTGCGCAATCCCACCGGGTTCGTCTTGCACGCGGTAGGTGAGGTCGAGCCCGAAGGCACGGCCGCTGCCGAGTAGGTTGACCACATCGCCCATGTGCCCCGGGCTCGTCACGATGGCGACCTCCCGGATCCCGGCGCGGCGCATGCGCACCAGCGGGTGGTAGATCATCGGGTAGCGCCCTACGGGGAGCAGATGCTTATTGGTCACCTTGGTCAGAGGGTACAACCGGCTACCCGTCCCTCCCGCCAAGACAACGCCTTTCAAACGATCAGAGGCCATACTGCTCGTGGTAGTAAGTTTGATACGATTGGTCCATCACCGCGTTGAGCCAGTCTCCATTGCGGAGGTACCAAGCTACAGTCTCGCGTAGCCCCTCCTCTAGCGCGTGCGACGGGGTCCAGCCAAGCGCCTGGTGTAGCTTCGTGAAGTCCATGGCGTAGCGGTAGTCATGCCCTGGCCGGTCTGTGACAAACGTGATGAGTTGTCGCGAGGTGCCCACGGGCTGCCCCGTAGCCTCATCCACCACGTCGAGTAGCATCCGCACCACATCGAGGTTAGTGCGCTCGCTATCCCCTCCGATCACGTACGTGTCGCCCGTAGTGCCCCAGCGCAAGATGGTGTCGATGGCTGCGCAATGGTCGCCCACGTACAGCCAGTCGCGCACGTTGAGGCCCGTTCCATAGATGGGCACAGGCTTCTGCTGCAGCGCGTTGGCGATGACTACGGGGATGAGCTTCTCGGGGAATTGGAACGGCCCGTAGTTGTTCGAGCAGTTCGAGAGGACGACGGGCAAGCCGTAGGTATGATAATAGGCTCGCACGAAGTGATCGCTGGCCGCCTTCGAGGCTGAGTACGGCGACCGAGGATCGTAAGGTGTGGTCTCCCGGAATGCTCCATTGTCACCCAGGCTGCCAAACACCTCGTCGGTTGAGATGTGGTAGAAGCGATGGCGGTTGGTGGTATCGTCTTTCCAAGCGGCACGCGCCGCCTCGAGCAGCGCTACCGTGCCCAGCGTATTGCTGCGCACAAACGCCAGCGGATCGCGGATCGAGCGGTCCACATGAGATTCAGCGGCAAAATGCACAACGGTCGTAAACGCATGCTGCGCGAACAGGGCATGGAGCAATTCCACATCTTGTACCTCACCCTTGACGAAAGCGTAGTTCTGTGCCTGCTCAATAGCCGCGAGGTTCATCAAGTTGCCCGCATACGAGAGCGCATCGAGGTTTACGAAGGTGACCTCAGTATGCGCCGGGACTACTTGCAGCAAGTAGTTGGAGCCAATGAATCCAGCACCGCCAGTAACTAACACTGACCCCGGCTGATGCACAATGGGGGACGCCAAGATGATTGACCGAGCTTGCGAGTAGGACGGCGTTTATAACAGAGGGTCCAAGTAGTGTTTCGGGCTCGTACCGCGGGACCGGCGTCGCCCGCCAGAACCCAACGCAGCCTTGTGTTCGCTCATTGGGGTGCTGCGGGCGCCTCACTCAGCACGTCCATTAATGCTTCAAACGAGGTCGTATCCAGGGTGACCTCCGCTTCTTGCTGTAGCTGCTGCACCATACGGTACTGCCCCATCAGCGGCTGCATGAGCGCGGCCAGTTCGGCGCGTTTCTCCTCGAACGGCACCCGTTGTTCATCGCGTGCCTCCACCAACAGCACGTACCATGCATCACCCGTCTTCGCGACCACGGGCGTATCGACGGGCGCCATTTGGACGTTGCGGCGCCAGGGGTCATCTTGCGCAATCGCCTCGGCAACCACGCGCTGGCCGCGGGGCACCTGTTGGGGTTCAAGGGTGCCTGCCTGTAGCTCGGCGCGAATCGCACGTGCCGCAGCCACATCCGCAGCGGGGAAGATCCAGTAGGTGGCGCCAAACCGTGTCAGGCGGTTCATGCCTGCGTCCTCAAACCGCTGTCGGAGCATGTCCTCGGATGGAGGCTCCGCCTCACTGCCTCGTAGCGCTGCCCGGAGGAGCTGTGCTTTGTACAGGCGCTGCTGGTGGCTGAGCACGTCGCGCACTTTGGGGTCGCGGTCTAGGTTTGCCTCCAGCCCCTCTTGAGCCAAGATCTCGTTCCGTAGGGCTCTGCCCACTGAGGCGGCCGTCCGGTTCGAGGCCTCGTTCAGGCTCAAGTCATTCAGCCATCGGTAATAGTCGCCTGCGGTAAACACGCCCGGCTCTCCTTGCCACGTGTACTCGACCAACGGCGTCTCAGGGGAAAGGCTCTCGCGCAAGGCGTCGGCGTCTAGGCGCTCCTCCTCCCCGTAGCGCAGCACGGGGCTTGCCGCAGCAGCATCGGGGGCGGTATCACGCATCGTCTGCACCCGCTCGGCGAGCTGGGCAATGGCTGCTGTATTGGTCGTGTACTCTAGGTCGCTCATGAACGACTGGACCCACGCGTTGCCCTCCAGACGTCGCTTTCGCTGGTGCATCTCATTGCTCAACCCCGACCGTTTCGCTTGAAACTCGTCCTCTGTGATGATGGGTGTGCGGATGCGGTCTTCCACGCGGATGATATGGTAGCCATAGCGAGACGTAACCGGTGCCGAGAACGCCATGGGCTCCAGCGCCCAGGCGGCTTCGGCGAAGGCGTCATCCATCGTCAGGTAGCTGATGGGCCCCAGCCATCCGGCGAGTGAGTCGAACTGCTGGGTGCCGTACAGTTCATTGGCCAGCATCAGGAAATCCTCCCCTGCCTCAAGCCGTTGATGGTAGCGGGCTGCCTGTTCCTCAGACTGAAAGAACAGATGCCGCACCGCGACCTGCGTCTTGTACCGCATGAAGCCGTTGCGAATCTCGGCTTCTGTCAGCGGCTCCAGCTCTTCGATGAGCTCCGTCTCGAAGAACCGCCCGCCCACATACTTCTTCGTCAGCCGCTCGGTGAACGCTTGGTAGGAGCTGTCCTGCTCAAACCCCAGCCGCTCAGCCTCCTGGCTCAGCAAGTACGCATCAACCAGACTTTCCAAATGCTGATAGCGGTTGAGCGGCGTATCGTTTGCGCCAGACCGCACCAGATACGTGATGTACGAATCGAGGAACGTGCCTACGGTAATCACGTCGCCGTTGACTGTGGCCAACGGCGCCAGCCTGTCCTCCCATACGTCTTTTTCCGCTTGCTGGCAGCCGAAGGCCACCATGCTACACAGGAAAGCGAGAGCGAGCATGCGCCCGCGCATTAACGCCACCATATCCTCAGCTGTCAGGTTCTCGTCAAGGGTCCAGCGTTTACGTTGCGCACTATGCGCAGGTTTTGCACTGCAACATGGACAGATTCATGAGCGCCGCAAGGCTACCCGCTTTTGCACACCAGCTATGCGCTCAACAACAGGGAAGGCCATCAAATTGCTTGTCGTCCATGAAGTCGAGCGGCCGGTGCGCATAGTCGAAACTACCGCGCTCGTCTCTCAGACATCCAGACCAGCGGCCTAGAACATCATCCATTACCCTCATGGTCTAGTCTTATTTGACGAGTGCGAACTTGTCCACGTACTCACCGATGCCCGGCGCCTCCACGTGGTAGACGTACACCCCGTACGCCACGTCCTGACCGCCCGTCGTCTGCAGGTCCCAAAACACCGCTCCGTTGTTACCCGTACCCTCGTGCTCCAGCACCGCGATCTGCTCACCACGAAGATTGAAGATTCGGATCGTGCATTGCAGCGGAAGATTGATGAACTGGATACGACGCTCACCACGACCCGTCACCTGGTCTCGCGGCTCAAACTCCGACGCCGCCACGTACGGGTTCGGCACCACCGCGATGTCCTCCAACTCCGCCGCCGCCTGCGCCATGTCGATGCTCGGCGCACGCAACGTGAACTGGAAGAAGTCGCCCGTCGCGAACGGACGCGCCGAACTGATACGCAACGCGTTACCCGGAGCGGGCACCGTGAAGTTCGACGTGTCCGACACGCTGAACCGCACACGGTACAGGTTCTTGAACAGGTTGCGCCCCTGCTCTTGCGCTATGATGATGTCGTCGCGGAAGTACTCGAACTCACGGCTCCCGTTGCGATCCTCAATCAGGAT
>JBCDJT010000158.1:0-10658 GCA_038747545.1 Bacteroidota bacterium | reverse complement strand
TGGTAGAGGTGGTCGATGCGGTCGGTGTTGAAGAGCGAGGTGCGCCGCTTGATGCCGTGGACCTCGTAGCCCTTCTGGAGCAGCAACTCGGCCAAGTAGGAGCCATCCTGCCCCGTGATGCCCGTGATGAGTGCTTTTTTCATGCGCAGCCAATTTTGGGATGGGGACGCTCTTATGCCTCAGCCCGGTTAGGGATCACGCGCCGAACAACTTAATTTTCAGGCGTTTCTGATCTTGCTCGGCTGGTGCATGCGCTTGCATATTCTCTTCTCCATGGTGCTTTTACTGCTGGGCACCCACCTCTTCGGCCAAACAGTTGTGGCACAGCAGGGCGAGTTGGTGTTCATCAACGACCACACCCATGCTTTCCTAACGCGGCAGCAATTGCAGGGCCATCTGGACGCCGCGTTTCTATCTCATCAACCACTCAGTCATTTGCAGGTCCAGGCGTACTTGGACAGCCTCGGCCAGCACTACAGCCAGCTTTCTGCTGCCGACCAAGCGCGTTTTGCACGGCTCTACGCGCCCGAAGAAGCGGCGCTCTTCCGCTCCATCGGGCCGTTTTACACCAACGGGCGCGACTTCCTGAGCACGACTGCGGATGACTACACACTGGCCGTCAGTCCCATCCTTGGCCTTGGCATGACGGCCTCGCGCCAGACCGAACGCGCTACCACGCCCGCGAGCACCACTGAACCCTTTTACCAACGCGGCGCACGGCTCTCGGGCACGCTGCACGGTCGTTGGTACTTCGAGGCCACGGTCACGGAGAACGTACAAACCCCACCGCCCTTCCTGTTCGACGAGACGCGGCAGCGTCTCAACGGCGTCAAGATACGCGAAGACGGCCAGCAGCTTGACTACTTGACGGCGAGCAGCGTCATCGGCTACCGGGGACCGTACATCGAGGCCCGGCTAGGCCGCTCCACGCAGCACTGGGGCCCGAGCCGCACGAGCCTGCTGCTGTCCAACCACGGCCCAGCGCACGACTTCATTCAGGTGCGCGCCACACTGGGCCCGGTGCAGTACACGACACACTACGCCTCCTTCGTCGACCTCGTGCAGCCCATGATTGAGGGCGTGCCCGGCTCGCAGCCGTTTCGCTATGGCGTATTCCACCGCCTCGCCTTCCGGCCATCTGGACGCCTAGAGATCGCTGCGTTTGAAAGCCTCATTCTGGCGCCTAATGCAGAAGAGCGGTCGCCCGGCTTCTTCGCCAACTACCTCAACCCCCTGATCTTCTTGCGCGCGGTAGACTTTGACGCGGCAAGTCCTGGCAACGCGCTCGTCGGCATTGATGTACAGTGGACGCCCATCGACGGCGTGTCGCTGCACGGCCAGGCCTTCATCGACGAGTTGGAGTTCGACCGCATCTTTGCCGAGCCCGACTGGTGGAACAACAAAAACGGCTGGCAGGTCGGCGCGCTGTTCATGCTGCCGCAGCTGCCAACCCTTGACATCGGCATGCTCTACAGCCGCGTGCGGCCGTATTCGTACGACAACCGCAGCCCCAGCCTCGCCCACGTGAGTGGCTTCGGCTACCTCGCCCACCCGCTGGGCGCCAACCTCTCGGAAGTGACGCTGTACGGCACGTGGCGGCCCACGGCACGCTGGACGGCCGACGCCACCGTCATGCTCAGCGCACAAGGACGGGACATCGGCGAGGCTAACTATGGCGGTAACCCCTTCCTGCCCTACGACTTCAACCGCCCCGGCGACTTTGTGCCACTCCTCGATGGCGAGCGTGTAGATCGGCTGACGCTGGACGCGAGCTTGGCCTACGAATTCTTGCCGAGCGTTCGGATACGAGCACGCCTGCTGGCCGACTTCCAGTCGCCCGAGTCGTTGCCTTCAACCCAGACAGCAGCAGCCATGCTGTCCTTGGAGGCCGGACTGCCAACGCCGCGGCTGTTCCACTGACCCTCCGTCAACGCCGAACGGTGACGCGGTCGGGGACGATGAGGGCGCGGTCGAAGCGAGCGCGGAGCAAGCTGAGCAGTTCCTGCGCCTGCGGCCGACTGGTGAAGTTGCCTAGGCGCACGCGGTAGTAGGGCTGCATATACACGACCTCGGCATCCAAGCCGTCGGGGTTATAGCCGTCGGGCTGGTCGGGGGTGGGCAGGTTGCGCCACCACGCCACGGCCTCGCCCCAAATCTGGTCCGCCTGCTGCTTGTTTTGCGACGAGAAGATCTGGACGCGGTAGCCGTCGGTGGTATAGCTGGTGGGCTGGCCCGCGCGGTTGTTCATGAGGCGATCCGGCACGTCGTGTGTCACGTCTACTTGGGTCGCCACCTCGTCGGTCTCGCGGTACGCCGCTGCGTCGAAGTCCTCGTACTGCGAGAGGTCGATGGGCTCTACCGTTTCGACGGGCTCCTCCGGCAGTGCGGGCGCTTCGTTGCGAGCGTTGTTGGCGCCGGAGCACGCGGCGAGGCCAACAGTCAGTAGCAGGAGATAAACGATGCGCATGGCTCAGTAGTCGCTGGTTCCTTTGAGTCCTTTCACGATGGCCACCGACGCGCTCGCGCCGATCCGCGTGGCACCGTGGGCCACCATCGCTTCGGCGTCTTCCTGCGTCCGCACGCCGCCCGATGCCTTCACACCCATGCCATCGCCCACCACGCGTCGCATCAGCGCGACGTCGGCAGTGGTGGCGCCTGCTTTTGAGAAGCCCGTGGAGGTCTTGACGAAGTCGGCGCCCGCGTTTTGCGAGAGCACGCAGGCGATCACCTTCTCCTCGTCGGTGAGCAGCGCCGTCTCCAGGATGACCTTGACGAGCGCGCGGTCTTGCCGCCCGCGGTGCTTCCGCGCCGCCTCCACGACAGCTCGGATGTCGCGCTCCACCGCGTCGTACTGCTGGCTCTTGAGCAAGCCTACGTTGATGACCATGTCCACCTCGGTGGCGCCATCGCGCACGGCCTGTTCGGCTTCCAGAGCTTTGATCGACGTGGCGCTGGCGCCCAGTGGGAAGCCGATCACGGTGCAGACGGCTACGGGCGTGCCTTGCACCTCGCGCGCGGCGAGCGGCACGTAGCACGGGTTGACGCATACCGAAGCGAAGCAGTACTGCCGCGCCTCAGCGCAAAGCGCCTGGATCTGCGCCTCTGTCGTCTCGGCCTTCAGCGCGGTGTGGTCGATGACGCGCGCCATCGGCGGCGCCAGCTCGCACGCCGAGAACCCGCGCTCGGCATCGCGGCTCTTGCGCATCCCCAGCCGACTCGCTCCGGCATCCACCATGCGTTGCAGCGTGCGGTGGAGCGTGGCGTCGGCAGGCGCAGCCTGTGTGGCTCCATACCGTGCGGAGAGGCGCTGCGTGAGGGCGTCGATTTCCTGCGTGGTCATGCGTCGGCAGAGTAAGTGAGGGTACGGCAGACTGCCCGTAAACGTACGGCTTTGTCCGAGGTGGGACACATGAATTTTGAGGGGTTCGGGCTCATTCCAGCACCACGCGGCGGTTCTTCGGATAGCGTACGCTGTAGGTGAAGGCGACGGTCTCGGTCGTCTCCGGCCCGATGCGCAGCCGCCACCGGAGGCGCCCCGTTTCTTCGTCAAACGTCGCCTCGTCCTTGTCGACGTCCACGTCGATATCGATGTCGTCGTCGGTAGAGACAGGTGCTTGGTCGTCGAGGACGAGCAGGATGTTCTGGCGCTTGGTGTTGCGGATTTCGATGTCGAAGCCGCGCGTGGCGGTCTGGCGGTTGCCAATGAGGCGCTCGCGGCTGAACTCGCGCTGCTTGGTGCGCTTGACCACTACGCCGGGGTCGCGCCCGAGCGAGACGACGAGCGTGTCGCTGGTGTTGGTGGCGTCCAGGTACGACGTGCCCACGTAGGTGCCTTCCAAGAACAGATTGGCCTCGCCGCTGATCAGGTTGTACGCCCCCCAACCGGTGATGCGCGCGGTGAGAAACGCCGCCGGATCTAGCTTGGGCACGCTGTAGTGCTCGTACGTGGCCGGGATGTCGTACGCGCCCACCGCCACCGTCTTCGCCTGCCCATCCGATGGGATGGTGTACGGCTGCGCAATCTGAAACTCCACCGTCGTCGCGTTCACGACCTGATCAACTGTGACGGAACTCGCTTGGGCGCGCAGTTCTGCAAACTCACCGGGAGGTAAACTCTGCACATCGGATTCCACCACCACAATCTCATCAAGGTCGTAAAGCGCCTGAGCGAGGAGAAAGTCAATTCGGTTAGAGCGAAGAGGAGACGTTATGGGTTCATAGCCTACATAATTGACCTCGAGTTGAGTCGCGCTGCTCGGCACGTTCGGTAGGAAATAATATCCGTCGGTATCAGTGGCCACTCCGATGTTTGTCCCACTTATAACGACGTTGGCGCCAGGCAGCCCATCGCCTGTATCGGCATCCAGCACCTGGCCGCGTATGGTCAATGGGCTCCTGACATAATCTCCCGCGATCACTCGAGACCGATTGCCAGACTGCTTGGATCGCGTCCGCTGAAATCGAGCAGCTTGAGGCTGACTGAACCCGAGACGCCACGGATACAGCTCCGGTGCTATGTTGGAAAGCGAGGGGTTACCTGTGGAGAGCGTGAGGCGGACGGTGTCCCAATCCTCGCCGCTCGACTGGTAGACATTGGCCTTGTACGCGACCGCGATGGGCTGGCTGAGGTCGTCGGCGCGGATGTCGTAGGCGGGCGTCCACCCAGCTTGGCGCGTGACGTAGCTGAGCGTGAACGTGCCGCGTGTGGCCTGCTGCGCCGTCACGCTGACGAGCACCTGACTGGTCGTCTCGCGGGGCCCCGAACGCAGTTCGCGAATCTGGTTGTCGATGGCCTGGATGCGCGTGCGGAGCCGCTGGATCTCGCGCTGCGTGGCGAGTTGTTCGCGCTTGACGTCGGCAAGGCGGGTGCGGAAGAACTGCACGGCGGCTTCCAGCGTGGCGGCGTCGAGGCCTGTCTCGGTACCGCCGAGGTCGCGGTTGGCGAGCAGCATCTGCTCCTCCTGGTTGTAGACCTCCAGCAGCGCGTTTTGCAATTTGAGTGAGTCCTGCACGACCTGGCGCTGTGCCTGCAGGGTTTGCACAACCTCGGGCGTCTCCGACTCCTGGAAGAAGTCGAGCCGATGCGTCACAGCCAGCACGGTCAACGCACCCTCGGCGTTGAGTTGGATGCTCTGTGGATCGAGCGTAGCGGTGAGGCCGCTGAAGACGAGCGTGGCAGGCCCAGCAGCGACCTGCGCCTCAGCCGTGCGCGTCACCTGGGCGCCGTCGAGGAAGACCGTCACCCGCTCAATGCTGGAGGCGACCTCTTGCTCTTTCTCCTGGGCTCGCGCCGTGTACGGCAGCATCAACATTGCTAACGCCCATATCAGCTTGCGCATCGTGCATCCTCGTTCGTCAGTGGAAGGGCCGGGAAGACCCGCGAGGCGTGCTAACGTTTCTGTAGAACGTGTTCGCGTGGGAGCGTGAGCGCGTGGAGGCGTGAGCGCGTTGGAACGTGGCCTGCCGCCAGACGTGCGACGGATCGCTTATCTTGGTCGTTCTCCGCGTCCGCTCTGTCGAGGTGCCCCGTGATTACCGAAGTCCACATCCAGAACTACCGCTCCATCGTTGACCAGCGCGTGAAGCTGCACCCGTTCACGCTAATCGTTGGGCAGAATGGGGCCGGGAAGTCGAATTTCCTTCGATGCCTCAGTGAACTGGCAAAAGGTGCCATCCATATGCAACACGGGGATAAGGAGGCGTACTATCAGCTTGAGAAGCATTATAACCACACATCACTCCCTCAGCGTTTCAGCCTACTTTCAGAACGTAACCCTATCACGGTATTTGAAGAGGGCAACTCTGTCAAGCCGCTCAGTGCTTTTTCTCCCCCAGGCATTATTGCTTCGAGATGGAGTAGCTTTTCCGATAAGCCGTCGATTTTCCAGATTAACCCTAAGCTTATTGGTCAACCTGAGCCAGTCGTTAAGCAACCTCAGATACATGCTGACGGTGCTGGTAGTGTCCAAATCCTAGAAGGCCTTAAAACTGGAGATCGAGAAGACCTCTTCAACGAGATTCAGCGTGTCTTCTGTGAGCTTATCCCGGAAGTAGAGAAGATCAGCTTTGTCCCCGTTGATGGTGGCAAACGCATCCAAGTACGCGAAAAGCACATCGACAAGCCAATTCTGCTCAGTGAGCTCTCGGAGGGTACGCGGTTGGTGCTCACGATCCTGACGATTCTGCATCAGGAGAACGCGCCGAACGTTATCGGCCTTGAGGATATTGACCGAGGTTTGCACCCGCGCTTGTACGAGCAGGTGATTCAGCTGTGTCGCCGCATCACGGAGGAGAAGGGGGTGCAGATCATCGCCACGACGCACAACCCGTACCTCGTCGATCAATTCAAGGGCCACGAAGAGGCCGTCTTGATTGTGGAGAAGACGAACGGGGAGACGACGTTTACGCCGCTCTCCGAGCGCATCGCTAAGTTCAACGACGTTGACGACGAAGACATGCCCTTGGGCGAGATGTGGTACCAGGGCTTAGTTGGCGGCGTGCCCAAGTTGGCGTATTGAAGCGATGCCGTATCTCCACCTGCTTACCGAAAGCGATACGGACACGGCATTTTATCGTGCTTGTATCAACAAGCTGACGGGCGTAGAGCACGAGGTCCTTTCGTCTCAACGATACCGGAAAGGGCAAAACGACTCAGCTGTCCGCCGAAGCATCCGCTTTATGCTGCCGGACCTTGCGCACTCCTCGGGCGGCTTGCCAGACCTCCGCTTCGTCATCTCGGTAGACAACGACCGAACAACGCACCCCGCACATCCTGAGACGCGTCCCCACCGGAAAGCAGGCAACCGATACAACGAGATCAAGCAACTCATCGACACCCAGTGGCTAGATGCGTGGCCTGTGCCTGGAGCCATTGCCGTACCTGTCGAGATGCTGGAGAGCTAGCTGCTGCTGATTCTGGATCACGAAGAGCCGTTGCCCCTCTTCAAGCGTCAAAGCAGTCCCGAGGCACAGCGCGTGTACCGCGGCAAGGTCAGCGCTCAACTCAAAGACCTGTGCGACACCGAGCGGTCAAAGCTAGGCCTTGGCTCTGTCGCCTTTGTACAAGCCTGCGTAGAGCAGATGGAGCCGGATGCCCTCGCCATGAAGTCGCCCAGCTTTGCGTGGTTCAGGCGTGAGGTCGAAGCCTGGTAAGGCTCAGTCTTCGTCGTTCGCGTCGGCGAAGCGGGCTTGGTCGTTGAGTGACCACTTGTAGTCCATGTGCTTCACGTCGTAAGCGCCCGCCTCTAGTTGCGCGCGGATGTCCCCGTCGTAGTATGGGGCGAGGAACTGCTGGAGCGTCTTGTCGCTGCCGCCGAAGTCTTCCTCGAACCACTTGAAGATCTTGGAGACGCGGATGACGCCTTCTTCGGGCTCTACCACGTTGCGGTCGGGATTGGCGAGGAACGTGCGGGCTTGGTCGTCGAGTTGGGCATCGAGGCGGTCGCCCACGTAGGCTTCGCGGCGTAGCGGCGGGCAGCTCAGGGCGGCGCACACCAGGGCGAAGTGGATGCGCGGCTCGTCGAACCGCTCGCGGATGATGCCGTGCTCCACGTGATCGAGCGTCACCACCTCACCGCCCACCTCGCCCACATCGACCTTGAACGGCGTGTTGACCTTCGGAATCAAGAACGGCAAGCCGCGAATGCCGACGGGCGAGAGGCGCAAGATGCTCTTGGTCGGGTAGTGGTCGACGATGAGCTTGAGGGTGAGCGCGTTGTACGTGTTGAGCCAGAACGCGAGGCGATCGCTGTCATCCAAGCTGCTGGGGTCGGTGGTGGCGAGGCGGCGCAGGTACGGAACGAGGGCATCGCTAGCCTGAAGCGCGGCGTAGTCGACCAGCCCGTCCTCGTCCACATGCGCTTGCAAGAGGGCATCGAAGGCGCTATGGTCAAACGAGCGAGGCTGCGTGATCGGCCCGTCGGCACGGACGATGTCGACGCGCGAGCTGGTGCAGCCGCTACCGCAGAGCAACACCAGCGCAACGAACGAGAAACGGAGCATAAGGAATCGGATTCGAAGCATGCAGAAAGAAAGCTAACAAGGTATCTTCGGCTTTATGTTTCGCAGCGCAGTTTGACGTTACTCGTGGCCTCGACTTCTCCGTATGTACTGCCCCCCGGCGAGCAGCCTCGGCTGAGTGTCATCATTCCCACCTACAACGAGGCTGAGAACATCGCCGGCTTGGTGCATCACCTGCGGCGCCACGGTGGCTCCTTCATCGGCGATCTCATCGTCGTGGACGGCGGCAGCACCGATGCCACGGTCACCCTCGCAGAGACGGCGGGCGCTACGGTCTTGCACGCCGACGAACGCAGCCGCGCCCAGCAGATGAACATGGGGGCAGCTCACGGCTCGGGCAACGTGCTCTACTTCGTCCACGCCGACACGCGCCCGCCCGAGCGCTTTGTCACACACATCCGCGATGCCCTTGCCGACGGTATGCCGATGGGTTGCTTCCGCTTCGCCTTCGACCGTCCGCACCCACTGCTCCGCATCAATGCCTACTGCACGCGCTTCGACCGGCTCATGTGCCGTGGCGGCGACCAGACGCTGTTCGTCACGCGCTCGCTCTTCGAGGCCACGGGCGGCTACGACCCTGCGTACGTCATCATGGAAGAGTACGACTGGCTGCGCCGTGCCCGGCGGCTGGCGCCGTTCGCCATCATGCCCGACGAAACCGTGGTCTCGGCGCGCAAATATCGCAGACGCAGTTACCTCCGCGTCAACCTCGCCAACTTGGCCGTCTTCGCCCTCTTCGCCGCGGGCGCCCGCCCTAAGCGTCTCCGCACACTCTACAGCACCCTACTCGGGCCGTAACGAACCGACGCTGAATCAACCTTTTGGGCAGTGCTCCGTAGGGCTACGGCATGCCGTTTGAGGAACGAAACCGATCCGCTAAAGTACGGCGCATAACTCATTCGATCATCCTACTGGGTCCTTGCCGCGTACACCCACGTACGGGCACGCCCGATGGCTTTATAGCAGGTAGCTTATGGCGCAAGACGAGCGCAACAACTCCAACCAGCGCAGTGGCGACGGCCCCTCCCGCTTCGGCGAGCGGCGCCCGCGTTTCTCGGTGTGGATCTACCTTGTGGTCTTCATCGCCTTGTTGGTCCACTTCTTCCTCTTCTTGGGCGGCACGGACCCCAACGAAGTCGAATACAGCACCTTCCTCGACTATACCGAGAAGGGCTTCATCGAGAACGTGACCATCATCAACGATGCGCGCATCGAGGGCGAGTACACCGAGGATGCCGTCCGCGAGGGCAGCGTCCAGATCGGCAAGCCGCCGCAGAACTGGCTGGGCAACACCCCACCCGGCGAGACGCCGCGCCAGTTCACCACCGTCAAGCCCGACGACCACGAGCTCACCGCCTTCCTCCGGGAAAACAACGTCCAGTTTGAGGCGAAGCGGGAGGAAAATTGGTTCGGCGGGATGCTCACCTGGATCATCCCGCTCATCATCATCGTGGCGCTGTGGATGTTCTTGATCCGCCGCATGAACCCGGGCTCGCAGGTGCTCAACATCGGCAAGAACAAGGCAACGCTCTACGACGCGCTGAGCAACCAGCAGATCAACTTCCGCGATGTGGCCGGGCTCGATGAGGCCAAAGAGGAAGTGCAGGAGATCGTCGAGTTCCTGAAGAACCCGAAACGCTTCACGCGGCTAGGCGGCAAGCTGCCCAAGGGCGTGCTGCTCGTCGGACCGCCGGGAACGGGCAAGACGCTGCTCGGCAAAGCCGTGGCCGGTGAAGCCGGTGTGCCGTTCTTCTCGCTCTCGGGCTCCGACTTCGTCGAGATGTTCGTCGGCGTGGGCGCAGCGCGTGTGCGCGACCTCTTCCGGCAGGCGAAGGAGAAAGCGCCGTGCATCATCTTCATCGACGAGATCGACGCCATCGGCCGCCAGCGCGGGCGTGGCATGATGATGGGCGCCAACGACGAGCGCGAGAACACGCTCAACCAGATCCTGGTGGAGATGGACGGCTTCAACACGGACAAAGGCGTCATCATCATGGCGGCCACCAACCGCCCCGATGTGCTCGACAACGCCCTTCTCCGCCCCGGCCGCTTCGACCGCCAGATCCTCATCGACAAGCCCGACCGCAACGAGCGCGCCGCCATCTTCAAGGTCCACACGCGCAACCTGATCCTGGGCTCGGATGTGAACCATCAGGTCCTCGCCAGCCAGACGCCGGGCTTTGCCGGGGCTGAGATCGCCAACGTCTGTAACGAGGCCGCCATCTTGGCCGCCCGCCTCGACAAAGACGCCATCGAGATGTCGGACTTTGAGAAGTCCATCGACCGCGTCATTGCCGGGTTGGAGAAAAAGAACAAGCTGATCTCGCCTGAGGAGCGCAAGATTGTGGCCTACCACGAGGCAGGTCACGCCATCACAGGCTGGTTCTTGAAGAACACCGACCCCGTCATCAAGGTGTCGATCGTGCCGCGTGGCTTGGCCGCGCTCGGCTACGCCCAGTCGCTGCCCGAGGAGCGCTACATCAGCACGCAGGAAGCCTTCATGGACCGCATGACCATGATGATCGGCGGGCGCGTGGCGGAGGAGATCATATTCGGCCACCTCTCTACGGGCGCCCAGAACGACCTGGAGCGCATCACCAAGCTCGCCTACGCGATGGTGGTGGACTACGGCATGAGCG
>JBCDJT010000157.1:0-10780 GCA_038747545.1 Bacteroidota bacterium | reverse complement strand
TCCTCGAAGGGTTGGGCGTAGATACAGACACCGCCGTAGCCATCGAGCCGGACGGCACCATGACCGTGTTCGGCGACGGCACACTCACCCTGCTTGGGCAGCCACTGTCAGGCATTGACGTGGAAGATGGGTTGGATGCGCGCGAGCTCTCGTTCGACCAGTTCACTGCGGGCTTTCGCCTTCGCGATCGCAGTGTGCTGGAGGCGCCGCCCTCAGCGACTGAGCGGCCGTACATCAGCTACGACCGCCGTGAGAACCCTGTCGTTTTCATACCCGGCGATGCGCTACAAGGGATAGACGCATTGATTGAAGAGGTCTTGGTTGGCGCCGAGGTCAATCATACGGTGCATGTCATCGGAGAGGCGACGGCGGTGGTAGAGGAGATGGGCCAGTTGCTTGAAGAGAAGGGACGAGACGTGCAGGTGTGGGCGCTTGATGCGCAGCCCGGCGAAGGCCTGGCTGCGGAAGTAACGCTGCAGCAGAGCAGAACGGTGGTTCTGTTAGGCCTTGCGCAACGATGGCGCGAAGTGGTATCGGACGAAACAGATCTGGGACGTCTCGTGCGTGCGCGCAATGACGCAGGCGCACTGGTTGTGTTTGCCGGTGCTGTGGCGGAGCGTGCTCCTAGCTGGAGGTTGACTGGTGATGTCGGGGGTCCGTATGCGGCATACGAAGGTGCGTTGCAAGGTGCGCCGGGCGCTGGGTGGTGGCGGGGAGGAGCCATAATCGGAGATGCCTTTGGAGCAGACCGAGACCGATGGGCAAACCAGCAGCACGGTTGGGTGTGGCTGATGGCGGCCCACGAGGGGTCGCACAGCATACTGGCGTTGGAGGGGGCCTCCGTACAGTACGGTTGGGCCGGGATCACTGAGGTCTCCACGCATGGCACAGTGCTGATGCTGAGGGAAGATGCTCCCAGCTTGCACCGATGGAGCAATGTGCGGCCTGGCACGCAAGTGGCAGCCCACACAGGTCTCGAACTGAGTATCCTGCGCATGAATGAGCCAGTCACTCATCTGCACATCGCCAACACGGAGCGCATCGACAGGCCTGCGCAGCCACCGCTGCGTGTGTATCCCAACCCCGCGTCCTCAGTCGTCAGCGTAGCGGGATTGCACGCAGAGGCTCCCGCCGACGTCCGCATCACCGATATCTTGGGTCGTGCGGTGTTACAAACAACCGTGGCCGTAGCGGGTGGCGGCTTCACGCTCGATCTGCCCCTAGTGGTGCGCAGTGGGGTCTATGGTCTCCGCGTCGTCCAAGACGGTCGCGAACGTAGAGGGTTGTTCGTTGTGCAGCGCTGAGGCGTTCAGGTGCGTCAGAGCACCACGCCGAGCGAGAATCGGAATGCCACATCAGGGTAGCCGAGGACGACCACGCCCACGTCGAGGCGGTCGTAGAGCGTGTACTGGCGGCTGAGCATCAGCGCGGTGGGCGTGAAGCCGTCGAGGAAGGCCGGAGCGATGCCGAAGCCCTCGTCGATGGCCGATCCGAAGGCGCCGCCTGCCGTCACGCGGTAGCGGGGGTTGGTGTAGCCCGTGTCATCGCGTAGCACCTGGAAAAGCCATCCGTCGATGTCGAGGAAGAAGAGGCGCAGCGGCACCGTGGCCAGTGGCTGGTCGTAGATGTCGTCGGCTAGGCCAATGTCGATGCCAAGGCGGACGGCAGTAGTGAGCGCCTTGCCCAGCTTGCGCATGCCGTTGTAATCGAGCGCGTACGCGAGGTCGCCGAAGTAGGGCGCCACGTTGAGGGAGAACAGGTGGCGCCCCGCCCGCACATCGACGCCGAGGTTGAGCGCATGCGGTTGCTCAAACACCACCTGCTGACCGAGGCTGTCGGCGGTGCGTTGCGTCAGTGAGGGGCGGGCCACATCCACGCGCTCCACGTCGAACAGCTCCGTTTCGCCAGCGGCCTCGTCGGGGTCCATCGTGCCGTCCAAGTCGACGAAGGTGGGCAGGTAGCTCTCGGCAAACGCATCAGGGTCGATGAGCGTGAACGACGGACGGTGCGTGTAGGCTGCCGAGAGAGCGAAGCGCCCATCGGCGCCGACGTAGAACGCGCCTACCCGACCGCCCCAGGCGGTGGTCCGCGCCTCGGTGCCCATCCGCAAGAACAGCTGATTGGTTTCGTCTGCGTCGAGGCGCGCATCGGTGGGGTCGTTGTAGGCAAAGGGGGTGGCGCCGTTGATGAGCAGCGTCCCTTGTACCAACGCCTCGGCGCGCAGCCGATGATGGAGACGGTAGTAGCTGGCGCCAGCGCCCAGGCCCCACTGGCTGCCATCGGCCGCCGTATGTGCCCATCCTAGGGCGCCTGTAAGTACATCGATGGTTAGGTTGAACGCCGCATCGGCGTTGAGCCCGGCGAGCAGGTCGATGCTGAAAGGGTCGTCGGCAGCGGTGTTAGCGCCAGTGAGCAGCGTCTCGAAGCCGCCGCCAGCCACGCCCACGTCGATGGCAACAGGCTGGTGGAAGCTTAGCCCTGCAGCCAACCCATCGCCCAGGGAGACGGCGACACCGAAGGCAGGTACGCGGCCACGTACTTCGGCATCGAGCCGCTCCTCGTTGGTGTAGAAGCGCGGCTGATCGTCGGCGTAGTCCAGGTCGTCCAGCAGTTGGTCGGTGGCGCCCGTCAGCGTCGTGTCGCCGATGACGTCGCCCAGCGAGAGGCCAACGAGCCGCCCCGGCACGCGCCCCTGCAGATCGACGGCGGCGAAGCCGGAGGCGGTGCGCCCGAGCAGGGCGGGGTTGGTGTAGAGGCCGGCAAGGCCACGGCTGCCCAGCGTCCGGTGCAGCCCGCCCATCGTACCCGCCTGCGGCCCGCCTCCCGAGAGGTTGAGCCCGAGTCGCATATCGCTGCGGAGGGCGCCGCCGTTCCACCGCTCCACGGTGAAGTCGCTGTTCTGCGCGAAGGTAGGTAGTGCAAACCACACGAGGGCCATCGCGATGCTATACAGGCGGTATGACCATAGGCGGAGCATCAGAACGTGAGGCTGAGGGTGAGATGATGTGTGGTGCCGAGCGGCTGGGCGAGGTAGGCATAGTCGCCGCCGAGGGTGAGGGCAGGCGCCAAGGGCAGCGCCACGCCCATCCCGAAGCTGTAGTGCTGCTCCGGCTGGATGCCCACGCGCTGGTGGACGCCGCCGCGCAGCTGCAGCACATCGAGCAGGTATACCTCGCCGCCCACATGAACGGCATCGGCCAGCTCGTCGCTCAGCGCGGGGCGGTAGTCGGCAGCCACGGTGAATCGGTTGGTGAGGTGGTACGCGCTGCCCACAGCGAGTCGGAGCGGCACATGCTCGTCGTACGCGCCGCGTGCCTGCTGCGCCCCGCCGTGGGTCGCTGACGCCCACGAGACGGGCGCATACACGTCTTGGACGACGGCGCCCACGCTGATGCGCGGCGTGGCCTGTAGCATCAGCCCCACATCGACGCCGAAGCCGACAGCCGTGCCCTGCACCTGCTGCGCCAGCCCTTCGGCGATCTCGTCCGGGTCGAAGGCGACGAGGTCGCCGTCGCGGTAGGTGTTGTTGCCAAAGCTGGCGTGGCGGTATGTGAGCGCGACGTCGAGCTGCAGCGCGCCAAGGGTATGCGCATAGCCACTCACCAGCGTCACCTCGCGCAACGCATCGTCGCCCGACGACAGCACGGCGAGGCCGACGCCGCCCGTGCGCACGGGCACTGCCAACACCGCCGACTGGTACTCGACTAGGCTCCACTGCTCGGCATACGACAGCCCTACCGAGGGCGCCGTGTGCCCACCCAGGCCCGCCGGATTCCAAAGCACCGCGAAGGCATCGTCGGCGAGGCCCACGTAGGCCTGCCCGAGCGCGGCCGGACGGGCGCCGAGGCCGACGTCGGCGAACGCGCCGACCTGGGGGGCTAGGCGCTGCGCCTGTGCGTGTGGCACAAGGAGCAGCAGCGCACTGCTGAGAGCGGCGAGGGCGATATGAAGCCACAGGTGTCGCATCACTTCACCAGCACCACCGGAAGGAGTTGGGTGACCTCGCCGCTGCTGTCGCGGGCACGGATGCGGATGACGTAGCGTCCGTTGCGCGCCAGCCGCCCACTGTCGGTGCGGCCGTCCCACGCGATGGATTTCAGGCTGGTGCGGCCGCCGTACCGTCCGGGTAGCTGTGGGTCGTCCGCGAGCAGCGTGCGGATGCGTTCGCCCTGCAGGTTGTAGACGGTGACATCTACGCGCGCCGGAGGAGCGGTGCTGGCCAAGACGTAGCCGATCTTGGCCACGCCCACATTGGGCGAGAACGGTGAGGGCAGCACGGCGGCATGCGCAATGGCGAGGGGCGTGCTCTGAAGCAGCACGCCGAACTGGCCCAGCCGCCGCACCTGCTCGGTCATGACGTAGTGCCCCTCGACAATAGCATCGCGGTACGGCGCCCACTGGAGTTGGCCCGGAGCATAGCGCGCCATGGTGATGGCGGCAGCGCCCAGCGTGTCGCGGGGCGTGAACTGCAGCGCGAGGGCGGCATCGGCGGCGAGACTATCGCCAGGGAGGGCTTGGTTGGCGCGGAACTGCACGTGGTACGTGGGGGCGGCCACACGAAAGGCGCGTCGTTCCGCGTCGTACACCTGCCGGTTGGCCGATCCGGTCGTCGGGCTTGCCAGGCCGATTTCGGCGGGGAACGGGATGGCGCCACGCGGCAGCGTCAGGGCCAAGCGTGGCCCGCTGGTGAGCACATAGTCTTGCGTGTCGTCTACGCGGGCAAACAGATCCAGCGCAGTCGAGGCTTGGAGGCCCGAGAGCGGATCGTTGAGCTGGATCGTGACCGGGCCAATGAACTGCGGATCGGTGGGGCGGAAGAACCCGCCCGCATCCACCACCCCCACCGAGGCAGGGGTGACGCGCCACTGCACTTGCTCGCCCAGGGTGAGCCCCGATCCGTCGGCCAGCACGCCCGTGTAGGCGAGGCGGGTGCCCAGCGCCGTGTTGGCGAGACGCGTCACTGGCGCCGTCAGCGTCATGTCCTGCAGGTTGGCATCCTCCACGCGGAAGGTAAACGAGCGGCTGCGCTCCAGCCGATTGATCGTAGCGCGCGCAGTGACGGTGTACGTACCTGCTGCTGTCACGCGCAGCTGCGCCGATGTGGGCGCGGAGCCATCGGGAATGCTGATCTGCGCCACAGGCTGATGGGCCGTCCACGTGATGCTGTCGTTGCCATCCGGTACGATAGGCTCGCCCAGCCCGTCGAACAGCTGCAAGGTGAGCAGGTAGGTGTCGTTGGGCCGCAGGGTTGCGCCGTCGAGGTTGGGGAGGACTTGGACGGCTGAGAGGACGCCGGAGCGTGTGGGCACCAGCCGAAGCGGAGCACTCCGATAGGTCAGCTCGCCAGCTTGTACCTGAGCTGTGACCTCGATGGGGTCGAGCGAGAACGTTGGTGGAAGGGTGCCCGCGAACGCATTCCCCTGGCGCGCTAGCAGGCGCGTCTCTTGCGGCGCCGATTCGGTGGGGCGGTAGGTGACGCGGGCCGTCGCGCCATCAGGAGCAAAGCCTGCTGGGAAGGCAACACGGATCGGCGTTGGGTCGTTGCTGGTGACCGTGCTGGGCGGCGCGAACTGGTAGGGGAGTACCACGGTCCGCACTACTCGTTCGGTATCGTCTTCCAAGACGGCACGGAACTGCGCCTCATCGGGCAGCAGGCGATCAGGCGTGCTGACCGCCATGCGGTAAGTGCCGCGTTCCAGGGTGGCGCTGGAGGCAAAACGCCCGGCGGCATCGGTCTGCCCCGTCTGGAACTGCCCCGCCTCGCCGACCAGTTGTACCGTGATGCCCGGCAGCGGCTGTAGGCCGTCGGTGAGGGTCAGCACGACCTGCCCGCTAGGCACCACAAAGGGCGGGACCTCGACGGTCGTGCCCGTCTGGGCGCCGGTGAGGGAGAGGACGGCTGTCCGTTGCGGCAGTGTGCCATCGCCCCCGATGCCGACTACATAGACCGTTGTATCGGTGGCAGCACCGCTCAACGGTGCTGTGATGCTGAAGCGCCCATCGGCATCGGTCACGGCCGACCGCGTGGTGGGGCCTGTGGCAGTCACTGCGATTTCCGCGAGCCCCTCGCCCGCGTAGCGCACCTGCCCCGTAAGGCGAACCAGCTCAGGGATGAGGTCGAAGTTGACATCGTCCCGCGCCTCGCCATCGGAAAGCGCGACGGTTTGCTCGGCGGAGCGGTAGCCGTCGCGCGTAGCCGTGATGGTGTAGGTGGCCGCGGGGAGACTGGCCAAGACGTAGGGCGCGGCGGCGGGCTGCGTGGTGGTGAAGGTGACGCCCGTAGATGTGGTGGCGGTGAGTAGAGCGCCAGGGAGCCGCTCGCCCTCTGCCCGTACCGTGCCGCTGAGGCGGGCCGTGCTCTCGGTGAGGGTAAACTGGATCGTTTCGGTCGCACCCACGGCCAGCGTTAGCGTTTGGGTCGCGGGCGATGTTTGGAAGCCCATGCGGGTGGCGCCCACCGTGTAGCTGAGGCCACCCGTCAGCGAGGCGAAGCGGGCGGTGCCCTCCGCGTCGGTGGTGGCGGTCTCTGTGATCGCCCCGTCGCTGCTGGTGACGGTGACCTGCACATCGCTGAGGGGTTCGCCCGCGCGTAGCGTACGGACGACGAGGGTAGCCTGCACCGAGTTGGCGGTGAACGATGCCGTCGCCTCGCCATCTTTGCTCACTGCGACCTCACGGCTGGCGGGCGTGAAGGTGAAGCCCGTGCGCTCCGGCCGGATGCGATACGTACCTGCAGCCAGCAGCGTGGCTCGGTACGTACCCGACGACGTCACCGGAATGGTGCGGACGGTTTCGGTCGTCGCCACATCGATCACGACAACCGTAGCGCCGTCGATTCCCACATCGCCCTGGATCTCGCCGCGCGTCACGTCTACCTGCAGCGTCAACGAGGCTGCACCAGCCGCTGGAATCTCGACGTCGGCCTCTGCATTGTCGTAGCCTTCCGTCGTGATCGCTGTACGGACGCTGTACACGGTACCGATGGCCAAGCCCGTCAAGGTAAACGCACCGTCATCATCCGTCGAGGCCGTGCGGGTCAGGGTGGCCGAGGACGCGATGACGGTCGTGGCAAAGCCCAGCCTGTCGCCGTCTTGGTCCAGTACGCGTCCCACAATCCGGCCCGCGTTGGGCTGAAGCGTGAAATCCTGCGTGGCCTCACCGTTAGCAGGTAGATCCACCGAGGCCGTAGCTGTCGTAAAGCCTGTACGTGTTGCCGAGAGCGTGTATTGTCCAGCACTCAGGTTGTCGAGTTGGTACCGCCCGTCGGCATCGGTCTGCGCCGAGGTGGTGGCCTCGCCCAGCGTGGCCGAGACACTGACCTGCTGGAGCGGCGTGCCTGCTGTCGAGCGCACGACGCCTACAATGCGCCCACTGGTGCGTACCAAGTCGTCGAAAGTCACCGTGCGTACCTGGCCCGCGACGAGCAGGACCGCCTGCGCACCGCTCGCGCTGGCGAACCCCGTCTTGCTGGCCGTCACCGAGGCCTCGCCCGCCGCGAGGTTATCGAACCGGAACGCGCCGTCGGACCCTGTTAGCGCCGTGAATGTCGTGCCATCGGCATAGGCGACGGTCACGGTGGCATCGGCAAGTGGTGCGGCATCGGTCGTGCGTACGGTGCCGTCGAGGCGTGCCTGCTGCTGGACCTGTCGGGCGGTGATCGGGTTGAAGCCTTGCTGAAGGGGAATGTTTTGCAGGGTGACGGTCTCGTACCCGCACTGTGTAATGCCAACGGTATATCGTCCGGGAATCAGACCCGTGAGTGTCACTGCTCCGTCGGCACCGCTGAGCGTGCGCCCGCCGCTCTCGGCGCTTAGCACGACAAGGCGACTGCCCTGGAGCGGCGCGTTGTCGTCGTCTCGGATGGAGCCCGTCAAGGTAGCCAAGCGGGGCTGCAGCACCATGTCGATGCCGGTCACGGGCTGGCCCAGCGCTAGCAACAGCTGCTGCTCAGCAGGCGCATAGCCTGCTCGCTCAGCTATGAGGCGGACGAGGCCTTCCGTTGCCTCCACCACATACCGTCCGCGCGCATCGGTAAACACCGTGTCGGTAGGCACACCGTTGGCCAAGACCCTCACGCGCGCCCTCTCCAGCAGCGCGCCCTCGGTGGTTCGGACCTGGCCTCGTACCGATGTGCTGGCTTGCTGGAGCGTGATGGACGTGGTCGAGGGCGATGCGGTGACGGGCTGAGCAGCAGCCACGGTCACCGGTTGCCGAGCAGGGAGCCAGCCATCGCTGCGGATGCGAGCGTGGTACGTACCTGCGGGCACGCGCAGGCCAAACGCGCCATTGGCTGCGGCCCTGGTTTCGTACGCCATCTCGCCCTGCTGCAGGGTGACGGTAGCGCTCGGCACATTGACCGTCCCAGACCACAGCTGATCCGTCTCCACCACTTCAAGCGTGCGTGCAGGCACACCCTGACCGGGCTGCAACTGCACGGTCTCAGGCGCTCCAGCGTTGTACAATCCATTCCGGTCAATGGCCTGCAACGTGTACGTGCCATACGGTGCGCTGAGGGTAAAGAAGCCGTTGCGGTCGGGGTAGGCCACGTATTGCCCGTTGCCAGCGGCGGAGCGCAGGGCTACCGCCAACTGCTCGGCCCGCACATCGCGCCCGCTGCGCGCCCGTAGCTGCCCGGTGAGGCGGCCTGCACCGAGCGGCAGGGTCAGGTTGAGCGTCATTGGGCGGTCATCGACGGGGAAGAGCACGTCATGGGCCGTCCCGCGTTCACCGGAAGGGTGATGGGCACGAACCAGGTACGCCGGGGCCGTGCCGCCGGGGAAGCGGGGAAGCGGTAGCCGATAAACGCCTGCCTCGTCTGTGGTCGTCTGGTTGATGCGACGCACGCCGCCCAGGCAGGTGAAAGCCGCCGTGCCAA
Organism: Bacteroidota bacterium; assembly: GCA_038747545.1. Taxonomy (GTDB): domain Bacteria; phylum Bacteroidota; class Rhodothermia; order Rhodothermales; family JBCCMF01; genus JBCCMF01. Next base: position 1,905 of record JBCDJT010000157.1, on the reverse strand, counting down.
CCTGCAGGTCAACGACCAACTCGGCATCCGCGGGCCGCGGCCGATCACATCGGTACACTTCGACAGAGGCATCGGGTACGCTGCCGCGGGCGTCCTGTACTTGGCCCTGTACCAGAAGGGTATGCTCCTGGAGTTGCGCCGGGAGGCGTAGCGTGGTCATGGTGGGAAGGAGCGAGGCATACACCGTCGCTGTGGCATGGCCAGCAGCTTCGATATGAAAGGCATAGCGCCCAGCGGGAATCGAGAACCGCGCCTGGCCCTGCGCATCGGCGCGCTGCGTGATGGTCCTGCCAGCCACGCGTGTGGTGACGCTGGCGTCTACGAGTGGCCCTTGCGCATGCTGAACGTCTACGATGACTTCCTGCTGCGCAGCCTCTAGCTGGAAGTCCTGCGTAATGTCTTGGTCCAAGGCGAGAGTGACAGACGTCTGCGCTTGCTGAAAGCCCTGGAGCTCAGCCACCAGCTGCCAGGTACCGCTGCCGAGCACGAGCGCATAATTACCATTGCCATCGGTGCGTCTGGTGACGGTACGCCCATCGCTGTGCGTGGCCGTGAGCGAAGCCAGCGCCAAGCCGCGCCCCGCTGAGTTCGCTACGCGTCCGCTGACCGTCGCCCGGTCTGGCGTGAGCGTGAAGTCTACGCCCGTCGTGGTGCCCCCATCGGTAGCGTTGATGGTGCGCTGGACTGCGGCAAACCCTGTGGCTGTGGCGTGGAGCGTGACTGGCCCTCCGGCCTCTAAGAACAGCTGGTACACGCCGCCCGCATCGGTACGGTCAGTGGCTTCGCCACCAGCAACGGCTACTGCTGCTCCGAAGAGCGGCTGGCCATTGGTGTCCGTGACGATGCCCTGCACGGTTGTCGTCAACGCTGGAAGGGCTACGACTTCGGTAACAGTGGCGTCGGATTCGGAGAGGGTGACGGTGCGCGTCGTAGTGCGGTGGCCTTCCTTGGAAAAGGTGAGCGTGTACGTGCCCAGCGGTAACTCGAACGTGCCGCGTGTGGCGTTCTGGAGGTCGAGCTGTCCGTCGCGCGGGATGAAGTCGGTGGAGGCGACATCGACCTGGACGCCGCTCAACGGCTGCCCGCCTACCTGCTGAATTACGAGCGCAAGGTTGGCCACCGGACGGAGGTAGTCAAAAGAGCGCCGTTCGCTGGCCTTACTTTCGCCTAGTGTCAGGCTCTCGGCGGAGACGAACCATCGGTATGTGTCGCGGGTGAGGACGCGCCGGGCGTCGAAGTCCACGGAGAGCTGCTGCCCACCTTCGCCGTCGCCGATGACGGTCGTGCTCCACACCTCGATCTCGCCCACGCTACCCAGCAGCTCGTACTCCTGGAGCACGGTCACCTTATAGCGATCGCCGTTGTCCACGGCATCCCACGTGAAGCGCAGGGTTTCATCGCTCAGCGTGGCATCAGGGCCCGGGGTGCCGAGGGTAGGTGCTGCGAGCTGCGAGGGGTCAATGCCGTTCTTGAACGTGAACACGCCCGCGTTGACACTGCTCAGGAAGCGTACGTCCGAGGGCTCGTAGGCGTTGAAAACGATGTAGTAGTACGTCCGTCCTCGTTCCAAGGGGACGGGGTTTACGGCGTCTTTGGCGTAGGGAATAGAGGTCTCGCCTGTGGCACCCACATACCGCCAGATCAACGACAAGCCTTCCACGGCCAAGTCGCCATCGGGGTCGAGCCTGACGGTGAACGGGGTATCTGAGACGCCAATGCCGTAGGCGGGTACGCCCGGGACTGGTGTGACCTCGAAGGTGGGTACTTCCGACTCAGGGTTGAGTACGGCGGCTAGGTGGCGTCTCAGACTCGCCGTGATCCCTGCCGAAGATCTGTTCGCGCAGACCGGCACGCCGTTTGACGCCGACGAATACATCCCTGGCGTCCGCTCGTTCTATGCAGATT
>JBCDJT010000156.1:0-10963 GCA_038747545.1 Bacteroidota bacterium | reverse complement strand
CCGCGCTCGGCAAACAGTTCAGCGGTGGCGCGGCCGATGCCCGTGGAGGCGCCTGTAATCAGAATCGTCTTGGTCATGTCAGTCGTTTGGTTTGTTGGCGTGGTTTGTCGCTGTACACAATGAGAATACGTGGCCGGTGGTCAACTTGGACTTGCGCATCGCGCCAAAGCGGTAGCGGATAACGCCATACGTGACCGTCAATGGTTGGCGCCATCGGCATGTGGCGCGGCACGCTTGGCCAGCTGTTGCAAGGCGGGTACTTCCAGCACGGATGCATCCGCTCCGGCCAGCCCGGCGTCCACCAGCGCATGTCCCAACTCATCGGTGTCTAAGATGGAGCGAGGGGCGAGACGGCGAAGCAGTGGCATCAGCGGTGTCATCACGGCATAGATGGCACGGTACAAGGTGGTGCGACTCGTGGCACCGCCCACGGGTTGGATGAAGCCTGGCCGCGCGTTGTAGACCGCTTTGAATGGAAGCGCTGCAAGGGCCTGCTCCGTCTCGCCCTTGACCCGCGCCCACATTGCCCGGCTGGCCGCGTCGGTGCCCGCGCCGGAGACATAGACAAACGTCATCGCCGGATTGCGCGCCACCAGCGCCTGCGCCACCGACAGCGTGAGGTCGTACGTGATACGCCGATACGCATCCTCGCTCTGCCCCGCCGACGAGATGCCCAGGCAGAACAGGCACGCGTCGGCTTGTGCTAACTCATCGGCTAGGGAGCCGAGGTCCATCATATCCGCGTGGATGATCTCAGTCAGCTTGGCGTGTTCGTAGCCAGAAGGCCGGCGCACGACAGAGAGGACACGCGTCACGCGGGTGTCGCCGAGCGCTGCACGGAGGGCGCCGTAGCCGATCATGCCGGTGGCGCCGAAGAGGAGGATGGTCATAGCAGAAGAAGGAGTTCGCGAGTGGAGAGGAGCGTCAGCCTAGACTGAGGCGAGCGCGTTCGGGTGTCGTGCCTGTCCACGACCGGAAGGCGCGGAAGAACGAGTTGGGATCGTCGTAGCCGAGCAAGAAGGCGACTTCGTTGGTCCGTATCTCGGAGGTGCGCAAGTAGTGCCACGCCAGCGTCTCGCGGGTGCGCGCCAGCGTGCGCTGGAACGTGGTGCCCTCGCGCTGGAGGTGGCGCTGTAGGCTGCGCGGACTCAGCGCGAGCGCATCGGCCACGTCCTCTACACGACCCCGACCGCTCGGTAGCATCTCGACGAGCGCACTGTGTACGCGCTCCGAGAGCGTCGCGCTCTGCTGCAGGTCGGCGAGGCGCTGTTGGAGCACAGGTTCGTAGAAGCGCCATGCCTCGGCGTCGGCGGTGAGGAAGGGGCGTCGGGCATCTATGGTCGAGAAGGCTACAAGCGGCTCGGGCCCCGTGCGGATGCGGCAGCCCAGCGCCTCCTCGACCGCGGAAGCATCAGGCGGACGCACGGGAAGTTCGATACGTCGCGCCGAGATCATCTCGCGGGTAGCACGCCGGGCGAAATGCACCCAGTAGCTCACGTCCACCAGCGCCAGCACGGGCGGCAGCGCGAAGCCCTTCGCCGAAAAGCGAAGCGTCAAGCTCTCCGAGGTGTGCTCCGTGGCCATGGTCAGCGGACCGATGAGGGCCTTGAACTGCGACAGTCGCGCGGCAGCGGTCGTGAGGTCAGGACTTGCCAGTGCCGCAATGATGGGTGGGCTCAGCATCTCTTGTGCCGCCAGTCTTCCGATCTCTAGCCCTACGGGACGATCCCCTGCTTCCTCACCCGTGGCCTGCCAGAGCCGAACGTAGCCCTCGGCAGAGATGCTAGGAGCGTCGCGGCTGAACAGATCGGTGGGGAGGTTGGCACGACGCAAGACGTTGGGCAGCGAGAGGCCGACCTCGCGCATGATGATGCGGGTGGCAGGCGGCAAACGGTATGCAACGGCCATAACGAACAGCGTGGATCGAGCAAGAAGACATGCCTACGATACGCAGAACATCGGCCAAAAGACTTGCCGATGGCGCCAACCTGTACGCGCATGGCGCCATCGCGGCAGTGTGTACATGCGGTAAGCCTCACATTTTGATTACAGTACATGCCGCTGGAAGTGATGGCGGGGATCTATCTTGCCGACCGCCCAAATCCAAGCTGGCTGGCATGCACATCGCCTACCTCTCCACCGACGACCTCAGCGCCTACGAGACCGATGAAGCTTTGACTGAAGCGCCGCTCGCCGAACTGAGCTGCACGGTAGAGTACATTTCGTGGCACGCCGCAGACACCGACTGGTCGCGGTTCGACGCTGTCGTCATCCGCACGCCGTGGGATTACCACAAGCACGCCGCCGCCTTCTTGAAGCGTCTCGAAGCGATCGAGGCCACGGGGACGCCGCTGTTCAACACGCTGCCCCTCGTCCGCTGGAATGCCGACAAGCGGTACCTGCGCGACCTGGAGCAGCGCGGCATCGCCATTGTGCCTACAGTCTGGGGCGAGGTTGACCAATCAGTCGATTTGGAGGCGCTGTTTGAGCAACTCGATACAGACGCCATAGTCGTCAAGCCCGTGGTGAGCGCTGGGGCGATGGACACGTTTCGGGTGCAGCATCCGGTCTCAGCTGAGCGGAAGGCTCAGGTTGAGCAGACGTTTGCCGGGCGGCCATTCATGGCGCAGCCGTTTGTCGATGCGGTGGTGACGGAAGGCGAGTTCTCGGTATTTGTGTTCGATGGTGCGTACAGCCACTGCATCCTCAAGACGCCGAAGACAGGCGACTTCCGCGTGCAAGAAGAGTTCGGCAGCCGCTTGCAGCGCCTAGAGCCCAAGCCTGCGCTTCTGGAGGCTGCGGAGCGCGTGCTGGCGGCGCTCGACGAGGTGCCGCTGTATGCCCGTGTCGACCTCGTGCGCATGCCAGAGGGCACCTTCGCGCTCATGGAACTAGAACTCATCGAGCCGGGACTCTACTTCCGTCTCGATCCGCCAGCGGCCACCCGTTTTGCCAAGGCCGTCATATCGTACCTGGATAGCGGCTGAACCTCGATTCACACCTCGCGTACCATCTCGCCCTCAAATGCGCACGGCAGCAACCGCATGTCCCGCCAGTTCAACGTCCCTGAATTCTACCGGAGTTCCATCATCTCCACGGTCAAAGCGGCCCGCCGGACGATGGACCCCCGTAAGCGCGATTTGGCGCCTGCCACCATAGACTTCGGGCCCGTACGGTTCAAGATTGCGCGCCACTTTGGGTTCTGCTACGGCGTGGAGCACGCCATCGAAATCGCCTACCGCGCCCTCGACGAGAACCCCGGCAAGCGCATCTTTCTCCTCTCGGAGATGATCCACAACCCGTTCGTCAACCAAGACCTCAAGGCGCGCGGCATCCGCTTTCTGCGCACCACCAAGGGCGAGCAGATTGTGCCGTTCGAGGACCTGACTGCTGACGATGTGGTGCTCATCCCGGCGTTTGGAACGACGCTGGAGATCGAGGAAACCTTGGCCGAGCGGGGCATCAACACCAAGACGTACAACACCACGTGTCCGTTCGTCAAGAAGGTGTGGAAGAAGAGCGCGCAGATCGGCAAGAAGAATTACACCGTGGTGGTACACGGCAAGCGGTATCACGAAGAGACGCGCGCTACGATCTCGTACGCCAACCGTGGCGCGCCTGTCGTGGTGGTACGTGACATGGCCGAGGCCGAGGACCTCGCGGCCGTCGTGCGCGGCGACCGCGACATCGCCTTCTTCTACGAGCGCTTCCCGGATCGCTACTCGGACGACTTCGACCCCGAGACGGACCTCAACCGCATCGGCGTGGTCAACCAGACGACCATGCTGGCCACCGAGACGCAAGCCATCGCCGCGCTCCTGCGCGATGCCATGGTGCTTCGCTACGGCGAAGAGAACATCAGCGAGCACTTCGCCGATACCAGCGACACGCTCTGCTACGCTACCAACGAAAACCAGAACGCCACCTACGCGCTCATCGAAAGTGGTGGCGATGTAGCCATCGTGGTGGGCGGCTATAACTCATCCAACACGAGCCACTTGGTGGAGTTGTGCAGCGAGCACATGCCGAGCTACTTTATTGCGGGGCCGGATGAGATGGTGGCGCCGGACCGTATCTGGCACTTCGACCTCCATACGCACAGCATCCGCGAGACACGCAACTGGATGCCGGAGGCGCGCCCGCTCGACATCGTATTGACGGCTGGCGCCTCGTGCCCCGATGCACTCCTCGACCGGGTGATGCGCAAGATCATCCGCTGGTTCGACAATACGCGTACTGTAGAGGAAGCGCTAGAGCCGTTTGCCGAGGCCGCAGCGCAAGAGCCCGTCGAGCCAGAGCCTGAGGTGACCAAAGCGGCGCTGAAGCGCATCAGCAAGCAATCGAAAAGCACTGCTGACGGCAGCGCGCCGCGGCCGAAGCGTCCCTCGGCGCCGGGTAGCGGCCAGCGGCCAAAGCGCCCATCGGCTCCTCCAGGTGTTGGTTCGCCCAAACCCAAGCGTCCGTCTGGGCCCGTGGCTGGTGGCCCGCCGCGTGCGAAGAAGCCGTCGCTACCGCCTGGTGGTGCTCCGCCTCGGCCAAAGCGCCCGCCGACGGCTGGTGGTCCACCCAGTCCGAAGCGTCCGTCGCTGCCGCCAGGTTTGCCGAAGCCGAAGCGCCCCTCGGCGCCCACAGCTGGCGGCCCGCCCAAGCCGAAGCGTCCGCCATCGCCTGCTGTACCTGCAGAACTGCCGTGATTGTGCCGTGCAGGACAGCCCTGCCCAACGCCATTGCTGCCACCGCTGTGCAACTATTCCGAGTGGGCCTATTGCCGCTTATGGCTGTGACACTCCTGGCGCTGTGCGGCTGCGACGGGCTCCAGCCCCGCACCCCCGAGCCGCCTGACACGACTGGTGGTACCTTCCTGCAGCCGGATACGCCCGAGCAGGTCGTGGAGAACGTGCAGGCCGCCATCGCCGAGTTGAACACGACCAACTACCGCCGCTCATTCACCGAGACGCTCACGTTCACGCCCACGCTCGACGCCGAGGCGCGCGATGGCGCGCTGTGGACGACCTGGAGCCGTACCGAGGAGGAGGGCTACTTCAGTACGCTGGCCGCCGCCGCGCAGTTTGCCTCGGGCCACGAACTGCGCCTCGACGAGCAGACCACCTCTATCGTCGGCACCGACCGCTTCCTGCTCGACGCCAGGTATACACTCACCGTCCAACACCGCCGTACCGACGTGGCCACCAGCGTGCAAGGCCGCCTCATCTGGGCGATCACGCAAGGCGACGACGGGCTGTGGAGCATCGCCGAGTGGACCGACCGCGCCATCACAGGCAACGCCTCGTGGAGCGACCTCAAAGCCAGCTTCATCCAGTGAGGCTGGTTATCGGTTGAGTTGTGCTTCCAGGAGCGGCAGCACCTCGTCCAACGGCAGCGCTTCGATGGTACCGCGATGCCCAGATACCGTAGTCGCCTTGAACAGCGCATTATATATAGCCTCCTCCGCAGCTTCCATCGTGGCCTGGAAGAGCGGCGACATCGACCCGTTTGGCAGATCGGCGACAGGGCTGACGGCACGGCGACGTTCGGGCGTGCGCCGCACGGATTCTGCCGTGGAGAACGCCAGGGCGTAGTCGCCCGAGCCGTTGGTCATGGGCGAGCCCGTCCGGGCGATAGCCAGCAATGCTCGCCGGGCTACGCGCTCCAGGTTGCGATCCGATAGCGGCGCATCCGTAGCCACGATGAGAATGATGGAGCCATCCGCATCGCCGCGGTCCAGGGCGTTGCGCAGGTAGTACTGATTGAGGAGACGGCCCACAGGCACGCCCATGATGTCGAGCACGCCGCCATAGTTGGTCTGTACGAGTACGCCCACCGTGTAGCCACCCAACGCCTCGGGCAGCTGCCGCGAACTCGTCCCGATGCCGCCTTTCCAGCCAAACATCACCGTGCCCGTTCCGGCGCCTACGCTGCCCTCTTCAACGGGGCCATCCGTGGCTGCTTCGATCGCGTCGGCCACATGCTGAGGTTGCACAGCACGCGCACGGATGTCATTCAAGTAGCCGTCGTTGGTCTCGCCCACCACCGCATTCACCGACCGCACGCGTTCATTGCCCGGCTGCGCAAGCGTCCACCCTACGACGCCATCGGCCGCGCGCGGCACGGAGAGCGTGTTCGTGAGCACAATCGGCGTCTCGATCTCACCCAACTCGCGGATCTGCGTGCTTCCCATAAACTTGCCGTAGCCGTTTCCCACGGCGAAGCCTGCGGGCACCTTATCCTGATACAGGTTGCCACCGTGCGGGAGAATCGCCGTCACGCCCGTGCGGATGCTATCGCCTGCAATCAGCGTCACCTGGCCCACGCGCAGGCCCGCCACATCGGTGATGGCGTTCAGCGGACCCGGCGAGAGAATGCCCGGTGCCACGCCCACATCCCGAGCACGAGGACGATCTTGCGCGAAAGCAGCGGAAGCGGACGAGAGCATAAGCAAGACGGCAACGAAGCGGTACATGAGCAAGGGAGGTCAAATACAAACGGCGGTGCCTTCAACATGAAGACGCCGCCGTGAAGATGCAAGCGATCCAGGAGACGAGGATCAGCCTTCCAAGTCGGGAATGCGGATCTGCTGCCCGGGGTAGATCTTGTCGGGGTCTTGGATCACCTCGCGGTTGGCCTCAAACAGCGCCTGCCACTTGTTGCCGTCGCCGTAGTTCTTCGAAGCGACTTTCCACAGCGAGTCGCCCTTCTGGATCGTGTAGAACTTGGGCTCAGGTACGGCGGGTACCTCCTCCTCAGGGACCGCCACCGTGATCCGGTCGTCCACGCGCTCTACACCTTCCACATTGCCGGCCAGCAGCACCGCTTTTTCCTTCGCCGCATACGACGCGGCCGATCCGCCGAGCACGACGGTGCCCTCTGTGAACGCCACCGTCAGGTCGCTCACTTGGTCACTGAGCCCGGCTTTGATGTCGTTCGTGATTTCTTCGGCCTCGCGGCCCGGCTTTACTTTCTTGCCGATGTTTTTCAGGAAGTCAAAAAGACCCATAGCTGTTATTTTGAGGGTTGATGGGATGGGAGAAGAGCCGAAGATATGAGCCAAGCTGTGCCAAGTTCACGCAGCGGCGTATTGGCAACAGCTCATCGCCTCAGCGGTTAACACCTCAGTGTCCCCCAAAGCCTGTTACCCATGTACCACATCACTGGCATTCAGCAAATCGGCATCGGCGTACCTGACGTGGAAGCCATCTGGCGATGGTACCGCACACACTTCGGCATGGATGTACCCGTCTTCCAGGAGGCCGCCGAGGCGCCGCTGATGACGAAGTACACGGGCGGCGTGGTACAATCGCGCACCGCCACCCTCGCCATCAATATGCAGGGCGGCGGCGGCTTCGAAATCTGGCAATACACCAGTCGGGGCACTGAGCCACCCGGCTTCACGCCCGAACTCGGCGACACAGGCATTTTTGCCGGACGGATCAAGAGCCGCGATGTAGTCAAGAGTTACCAAGCCATGCAGCGCGCAGGCGTCTCGCTGCGCAGCGAGATCGAGGTCGCGCCCGACGGTTGGCGGCACTTCTTCGTCCAAGACCCACTCGGCAACCTCTTCGATGTGGTAGAGGGGCACGGCTGGTTCACCAAAGGCGAGCACCACATGGGCGGGCCGAGCGGCGCGCTCCTCGGCGTCAGCAACATCGACGAGGCCCGCCGCCTCTACACTGACGTGCTCGGCTACGACGTGGTCCAGTATGACGAGACGCGTACCTTTGCTGATCTCGCGGGTCTCCCCGGTGGCGGCAAGCCCGTGCGGCGCGTACTGCTCACGCACAGCGAAGCGCGAAGAGGCGGTTTCTCTGAGCTCTTTGGCCCCAGTCAACTTGAGCTCGTCGAGGCGACAGACTACACGCCGCGCCGCATTTTCCAAGACCGCTTCTGGGGCGACCTCGGCTTCATTCACCTCTGCTTCGATGTCGTGGGGATGAGCGCGTTGAAGGCCGCTGCCGAGCAGGCGGGCTTCCCCTTCGTCATCGACAGCGACGGCTCGTTCGACATGGGTGAGGCCGCTGGGCGATTCAGCTACGTGGAGGACTCCGATGGCACGCTGATCGAATTCGTCGAAACGCACAAGATTCCGATCCTCAAGAAGGTGGGCTGGTACCTCGACCTCCGCAAGCGCGACCCGCTCAAGCCGCTACCCAAGTGGATGCTCAAAACGATGGCCCTCAGCCGGGTCAAAGACTGACGCCCTGCCTCCTCGCTTATGTATCGTTTCCTGACTCTTCTTATCGCTGTGGGCTTCCTCACAAGCTGCACCGCACCCAGCGAAACCATCCCGGAAGTCGATCTGGAGGCTGAGTTGCTGGCGCTCATCAGCGACTTCGAGGGCGATGTGGGCATTTACATAGAGCATCTCGGCAACGGTCAAACCGTAGCCATCAACGCCGACACGCTCTTTCCCACCGCCAGCCTCATCAAGGTGCCGATCCTGCTGAAAACCTTCGACGCCATCGAGCGCGGCGACCTTGAGTACCGCCAGAAGCTCGTTTACCGCGACTCGCTGCTCTACCCGGGCGAGGATCTCATCGGCGCCTTCCGCGACAGCGCCGAGGTCGAGTTAGCCAAAGTGGCTATGCTGATGATTACCACTAGCGACAACACTGGGAGCCTGTGGTTGCAGCATCTATCGGGTACAGGCACAGCCATCAACGGATGGCTGGAGGACAACGGCTTTGAGCATACCCGTGTGAACTCGCGCACGCCAGGTCGCAGGCCCAACTGGGAGATCTACGGATGGGGTCAGACTACACCTCGCGAAATGGCTGGACTGGTGACCATGATTCGCAAGGGCGAGGCCGTATCGCCCGCTGCCAGCGAGGAGATGTACCGCATACTCACGCGTATCTATTGGAATAAAGAGGCGCTCTCCCAGGTCCCGCCGACGGTGCAGGTGGCATCCAAGCAGGGCGCCGTCAGTCAATCCCGCTCCGAAGTGCTCCTCGTCAACGCGCCTAGCGGCGATTACGTGGTCTGTGTTATCACCAAGAACCAATCTGACACGAGTTGGGAGTCGGATAATGCTGGTTACGTCTTGCTCCGCGACGTCTCGCGCATGGTATGGCAGCACTTCGAGCCCAACGCCGGCTGGTCGCCCGCACAGGGAATGCAGCGGTACCAGTAACCAGATCAGTTGCTGCCTAGCCCATCGGCTTCCGCATCTAACCGAATCTCTGCGCCCTCACGCATGCGCGTGCCCGGTGCCTTGCTCTGGCTTGTTACCACAAAGGCGTTGTCAGCGTCTGGTGGAAAGATCACAGCGTTGAGGCGCGCAGCACGCAAGGTGCGTCTCGCCTCCTCGATGGTCATTCCTGTTACGTTCGGTACGTCGACAGGGATATCGCCCAGGCCTCGGCTGTACCAGATGTCCACGATAGAGCCTTTGGGCAGTAGCTCCCCGGCTTCGGGCTTCTGCCGGGTGATGGTGTTGGCATATGGAGATGGTATGGTATCTGGCTGTGCCTCATCCACACGCAGGCCACGTCCGAGCAGTTGGTTGATGGCTTCGCGCACGGGCAGATTGACTACGTTTGGCATCCGCACCTCGGGTACTTCGCCACTGTTGATGGTGATGTAGACGCTACGCCCAGGCTTCACCATCGCGTTTGGTGCTGGGAGTTGGTCTACCACCACATCCCGATCTTGAGTGGGATTGAACCGCTGTTCTCTACTTTTGACAACCAAATCCTGGGCTTCCAACCGCTGGCGTGCCTCGTCTTCCATCATGTTGACCACATCAGGTACAGTGACGGAGGCGCCGTGCCGCGTTACGCTTGGCATCAGGGCCTTGTCGAAGAGTAGGTACACCGAGAGCACAACAGCCACGAGTGCCGCGAGCCCGCCCCAGAGATATGGATTGAGTGCGAGGGCCTTTATATACTGCAGAAACCTCAGTGTGCGATCCTTCATGAGGCAGAGTGTTTGAACCTGCAGGCTGTATGGATGAGTAGCTCTGTCTAACCAAGTTGTATGGTGAACGATCCTTTGCCTCAGCTTCACAAGATAGGCGCGTTCAGTCTGAAACCAGTTACGGGAAGCGTGGTAGGAGCGCGCCTTGTCTGAACGCCGTAAGGCATCCAGGCACCTGTTCTTTGATGCGTGTCATGCCACTATTCGAAGCTCCTGAGCGCTATATGAAGGCCCTGCGCGGGTCACATGAAGCGTAGGCGAAAGCAATCAGCCGGGCTTGGAGTAGGAGACGACAGTGCCGTATCATACGGACCGCTCAGAAAACGACCTCGAAAGGCGTCGGATGAAAGAGCAAGCTTTCTTGAAGAGAGCTTCAATCGCGAGAGATCGCTTGACAAGCGAAACTTGGAAGCCGTACATTAGCAGTCCGCGCCAAAAATTTGGGCGCCCCAAAGTGGGCAACATATTGAGGCGCACGGGGCTCGACTGAGAGCCTGTTCTTTGATGAGATTGGAAGCATAGCGAGTCCTGTCGATTCTCGCAGAGTCCCCTCGGGGGCATCATAGCGAGCGACAAATTAACGACAAAAGTTCAAGCCATTACATTAAACTCTTTTACTACGGAGAGTTTGATCCTGGCTCAGGACGAACGCTGGCGGCGGGCTTTACACATGCAAGTCGAACGAGAAGCCAGGGGCTTGCCCCTGGTGGAAAGTGGCGCACGGGTGCGTAACGCGTAGGCAACCTGCCCTTGAGTGGGGAATAACTTCGGGAAACCGGAGCTAATACCGCATGAAGTCATCGGATCGCATGGTCTGATGATGAAAACTCTGGTGCTCAAGGATGGGCCTGCGTTAGATTAGCTAGTAGGTAAGGTAACGGCTTACCTAGGCAACGATCTATAGCTGGTCTGAGAGGATGATCAGCCACACTGGAACTGAGACACGGTCCAGACTCCTACGGGAGGCAGCAGTGAGGAATATTGGGCAATGGAGGAAACTCTGACCCAGCCACGCCGCGTGAAGGAAGACACCCCTACGGGGCGTAAACTT
>JBCDJT010000155.1:0-11064 GCA_038747545.1 Bacteroidota bacterium | reverse complement strand
GGCGACTTCGTCAAGCTCAACGACGCACCCGTCCTCTCCGCCCAAACGCCCGCAGAGGCCACCGCACTGTTCGCCGATGATGCCGCGGCCATCTTTGACCTCCTCGAGCAGACCAACGCGTTCCGCGCCCTCGTCGACCTCCGCTCCGATCCGACGCAGGCGACGCTGTTTGGCCTCGTCTTCCCCGGTGCCGCACGCGCCTTGGGCCGCAGCTACCTCGACGCCAACGCCCCCATCGGCCAGCAGGCCACGTACCGCCTTGTCTTCGTTAACAACACAGGCACGCCGACGGGTCGGACGCTGGAGGTCACGGCATCGCTCACGCCGAGCGCGCCGCCGCCGCCCGTCAACCTGCGCGCCGAGCACACGGGCGCCAACGTGACGCTGTTCTGGCAAGCACCGACGGGCGCCAACGCCGATAACGCGCTGCACTTCCGCGTCTACCGCCAAGGCGAGGCGGAGCCGCTGAACGCTCGCGTCATCGTGCGCAACGACAACGCCGACGAACTCCGCGCCGACTTTGCAGCGGCCACCGTGGGCGTGACGGAGACGTATACCGTGCGCTCGGTGGATGCCAGCGGGCAAGAGGGACCGGACAGCACGCCGCTGGCCTACTTGGTCGAAGACAACGTCCCGCCCAGCGTGGTGCAGAACGTGCTCGCCTACATCGGCGACGGCGGCGTGCCCGAGGTGACGTGGCTGCTCAGCCCCGAACCCGACGTAGCCGGATACCATATCTACCGCGCCCGCCGCACAGGCAATGAAGACCTGTTCCAGCGCATCACCGACACCCCATTGGATGCCACGCAGACGGTGTTTCAGGACGCCAGCGTGGCGAATCAGGCGGGTGCTCGTGCGTGGTACTACAAGGTGACGGCGGTGGATGAGAGCAGTAACGCGAGCGTGCTCAGCGGCGCAGCACAGGCGCTCGTGGAAGACCTCTCGCCCCCCGAGGCGCCCACTGACCTATCGCTGGACTATGCCGATGGCAGGGTGCAGGTCTCGTGGACAATGGCGAACATCCCGGCTGACCTACAGACGTTCATCGTAGAGCGCAAGACCACCGATCCGCGGGCCCCGGCCAACCGCTCGCGGGTGAACGTGGAGTCGATCCGCACGACGGCGCTGACGGACGCGGGTCCGACGGGCGAGGGCTTCGAGGAGGGGCAGACGTACCAGTATTGGGTAACGGCGCAGGACAGCACGCGCAACTTCAGCGCCGAGGCCACGGCCACGCTCACCATCCCCAACCTCACGCCGCCCGAGCCGCCGACCAACGTGCGCGCCCGCACCCATCAAGGCCGCCGCATCGACGTGACGTGGGCCTCGTCGCCGTCGCTGGATGTGGTGGCGTACGCCGTGCAGCGCACCGCGCCCGATGGCACCACCGTCACCTTCACGCCCGACGGCCTGCGCCTCCGCGACGACACCGCCCAGCCCGGCGTCGCCTACACCTACGCCGTCACTGCCTTAGACGACGCCGACAACCTCAGCGAGCCCGCCAGCACCGACGCCGTGACGCTGCTGGACGAGACGCCACCGCAGACCGTCCGCAACGCCCGCGCGGCCCGCACCGACGGCGGCGTGGTGCTCACCTGGGAGCCCGTGCCCAGCCGCGACCTGGCCGGCTACCGCATCGAACGCGCCGACATCGCCACGGGCGTCTACATCGCCCTCACCGACACGCTCGTCACCGACACCACCTGGACGCACGCAGGCGCCAACGCGGGCTGGTACCGCATCATCGCCCTCGACACCTCCGGTAACGCCGCCAAAGCCAGCGCCCCCGCCGAAGCGCGCTGATGCTCGGCCTTCAGATGACGTTGGAGTGCAGGGTTGAGGCGTTCAGCTACCGTATGAACGTCAGCGTAGTCGCTTGCGTGACGCGGCCCGAGGAGCCATCCACGGTGAGGCGGCTGAGGTACGTACCGCTGGCTACCTGCGCGCCGTTGGTGTCGCGGCCGTCCCACTGCGCCGTCTGGCGGCCCGCCTCGAACGGCCCACGCAGCAGCGTACGGACCAGCCGACCCTGCAGGTCGAAGACGTCCAAGCGGAGTGCCGCTGCTTCGCGCAGCGTGACTTCAAACGTGGTGCGGTCGCTGAACGGGTTCGGGTAGCTAGGCGCGAGCGCGAACATCTCCTGCGGCTGCTCCACGCCCACTGACTGCCCAAGGATGCGCTCGAGATTCGTCAGGTCGAGCGTGTGCATGCTGCGGCCGTGCGTGCCCACCACCAGCGTGCGCGTCTCCGCCACAAACTTCATGTCGTTGACGACCACGTTGGGGAGGCCTTCGCCTAATACATCCCACGAGTCTCCGCCGTCGATGCTGAAGAAGGCGCCGATGTCGGTTCCCGTGTACAGCACCTGATCGGGGAAGTCGGGGTCGATGGCAAAGGCGTTGACGGGCGCATCGGGCAGGTTGTTGGTGATATCGGTCCAGCCGAGCGCACCCAAGGTGGTCGTGCGGAACACGTGCGGCTGAGGGTCGCGCCACTTCAGCCCGGAGAACGTCACATAGGCCGTCTCAGGCTCGGTCGGGTGGACCACGATGCGCGTCACCCAGCGGTCGGGCAGGCCGTCACCGATGAAGGTCCAGGTCGCGCCGTAGTCTGCGGTCACCCACACGTTGCCATCGTCCGTGCCTGCGTAGATGACATCCGAGTTGCTGGGGGCCACGGCGATCGTCGTTACTGTGCCCAGCAGCGCCGACGTCGGGACGTTGGGCATCTTCGGGCTGATGGCCTGCCAGTTCCGCCCGCCATCCGCCGTACGGTACACGCGGTCGGTGCCGTAATACAGCACGTCGGGATCGCTCAGGTCTATGACGATGGGCGTGGACCAGTTGCGCTTCTGGATCGCCTGCGGTGCAATGCCCCGCGTGGCCGACGTGAAGCCGCCCAAGAACGGCTCGGGCGTATCGGAGCGCCCTAACCCTCCGAACTGACTCGATGCGTAAATGATGTTGGGCTGCTCTGGGTGGATGTTGACGTAGAAGCCATCCCCACCGTAGATACGCTCCCAGTTGTCCGTGCGGCCGTCGGGCGTGTAGAGCGTGCCGTTGTCCTGCGTTCCGCCAAAGAGCCGCCGCGGGTCGGAGGGGTCCACGTTGATTTCGTAGAACTGCGTGATCGGTAGCCCTCTCACAGGTTGCCACGAGCGCCCGCCGTCTTCCGACAGCGCCAGCCCGCCGTCGTTGCCGTTGAGCACGTAGTCGGAATTCTCTGGATGAAACGCCAGCGCGTGGTGGTCTACGTGCGTGCCTACCGCCAGCGACCAGAAGCGTCCTCCCGTTGTCGATCGCGCCAGCAGCAGATCGAGGACGAAGACGCCGTTGGGGTCTTTGGGGTCTATACGCACCTGCCCGAAGTACCACCCGAAGTCGCTCGTTGCAGAGAGCACGTTGTTGCCTTCGTCGGCGTTGAACCACGTATCGCCGCCGTCGTCGGTACGGTAGAGGCCGAGGAAGTTGCTGCCGTCGCTGAACGAGGCGTACAGGACATCGGGGTTGCTGGCCGAGAGCGCCAGGCCAATGCGGCCCAGGCCGTTGCCAGGGTCAGGCCGGTAGCGCGCATCAGGGTCAGGTAGCCCGTTGGCTTCGTCGAGCTTTTCCCATGTGGCGCCACCGTCGTACGAGCGCCAGACCGCGCTCGTGACCCCGTATAAGCGCGCACCCGTCACACGCCGCACGCGCTCCCAGGTGGCCAGCCACATCGTGTCGGGTTGTGTGGGATGGATGAGCACATCGATGACGCCCGTGGAGTCGCTGACGAAGAACGGCTTCGTCCAGGTTTGGCCGCCGTCGTCGCTGCGGTAGAGGCCGCGCTCTGGGTTGGGCGCGAAGTACGAGCCCATCGCGGCCACAAACACTGTCTCGGTTTGCTCGGGATGGACCGCCACGCGGGCGATGCTCGTTGTGGACTCCAAGCCGAGGAGGTCCCACGTGCGCCCACCGTTCGTTGACTTGTAGATGCCGCCACCCGCAAAGTTGTTGTGCCCACCGTTGGCCTCGCCCGTGCCCACATACAAGGTGTCCGGGTGCTTCGGGTCGAGCGCGATGTCGCCCACGTTGAGCACGGCCTGATCGTCGAAGACGGGGGTCCAGGTTCGTCCGGTATCGTCCGACCGAAACACGCCACCCGTGGCTGCCCCCAGGTAAACCGTCTCAGGGCGCCGCGGGTTGAACTCGATGTCCACAATTCGCCCGCCGATGTTGGTCGGCCCGGCGGGCTGCCAGATGCCGATATCGTCGATGGTCTTCGAGGCGATGACCAGCTGCTTCTTGGCAGCTAGCGCTTCGTTGTAGGCGTCAGGATCGGCTTGAAAGTACGGCGCGGTACGCTGAATCCATGCGGTCTCGGAGGGCATCCGGGGCGCATCCGCACCTCCAGCAGGCGGCACCGGCCGATGTACCAGCATCAGCACTGCCATGGTCAGCGCAACCAAACTCAACCACCGTCGCATGTCTTGCCTCACTCGTGAACTATGTTCTGGTGCATGGTAGCCATTTTCGGCATCGAGAGAAAGCCCGATACAAGACCCTCAAACGAAGAAAGCTGCGCCTCCTGTTCGGAGACGCAGCTTCGCTTCACGCTTGCAGCAGCGGGTGGGAGCTTTCACACCGCGCGCATAGCTTGTTGCGACAAACGAGGTCGCTACATGGCGGCGCTGAGCTTGCGGCGGATCAACCCTCGTGGCTCTCCCGTCTTCTCCTGGATGACGGTAACCATATTCTTGAGATTGCGGCGCCCTTGCTTGAGTTCGGTGTCCTCGAACTCGTAGTCGTCCCACATGTGGCGGATCTGCGACTTCATGCGTGCCCAGTCTTGCTTCATCTTGCGGTTAGCCATGCTAACACCTCGTCTGATTGATATACGTACCGTAGGTAACATGCCTAGACTGCACACGTTGTTCCAACATTATCTCATTGTTATTACTGCACCTAAGCCATACTGTGTCTCACACCCCGCCCGCCTCGCCTTGCCAGGGACAAGCTGCCCCGACGCGCGTTGGTGGACCTGATTTTCCCAACGACTATATCATGGAGCTTGTAGCCGACAACCTTGCCAAGCGATTCCGCCGCCGTGTGCTCTTCCGAGGGCTGTCGTTTCGAGTACAGCCGGGCGCACCGCTTGCTGTCACTGGGGCAAACGGGTCGGGCAAGTCGACCTTGATCAAGATCCTGGCAGGCGTATTGCGTCCCACCACGGGCCATGTACAGGTCACGCTTCACGGCACGCACCTCGCGGCGCCCGAGCGCCCGCTCCACGTTGGGTTAGTAGCCCCCTACTTCCAGGTGTACGACGGCCTCTCGCCTCGCGAGAATTTGGCCTTTGTTGCCAAGGCACGCCGCCTTCCAGACGCTGAAGCCCGCATCGCCGACACACTTAAGCACGTGCAGCTCGAGCGCCGCTCGCGCGACCTCGTCAAAACGTTTTCATCGGGCATGAAGCAACGGATGCGCTTCGCGGTCGCGCTGCTGGCTTCCCCCCCCTTGCTCCTTCTGGATGAACCCACCTCAAACCTTGACGCCGCGGGTCGCGAGATGGTGCATCGTTTCATTGTACAGCAGCGCGATGAGGGGCGTCTGCTTGTGATCGCCACCAATGACCCTGCTGACACCGCGCTGTGTACCGAGCGCATACACGTGGAGGACTACCGCTAACGGTCCACGATGGCCCGCAAGATGGGCTCGTACATGTTGCGGAGGTCGCGGTGCTGCTCGCCATCCACCATCTGCCGATGGTAGGCACCGGGTGTGGAGATGGAGGCGACCACGAGGTTCAGGCTCGGCACGACGAAGATGATTCGCCCGCCCGCGCCCAACGCAGCGTAGGCATCGCTCGGGATCTCGCTGCCCCACATACCACCCGTATTGAGATGGATCTGATAGCCTTCGCTGGCGTGCGCAAAGCTGCCATCCGGGCCAACGATCGGCTGCAGCGATAGCTCTACAAAGGCGCTGTCCACGACCTGCGTCCCGTTCCAGTTGCCGTGGTTCATCCACAAGTAGCCCCATCGGGCGGCGTCAGCGGCGTGCGCCTTGATCGTCAGGAACGGCACGTCCTGGCCGTGGCCCCAGAACTCAAACGGCGTCCACGAGGCATCGATCATCTCGCCCAGCCGCGCCAGCCGATGTGCGGGGTTCATACCGTCCACATCGCGCAGGATTTTGTACATCTCGAAGTAGTTGCACGCGTAGTTCCAGTCGCTGCCCGGCGGATCGGCGCACGACGTGTAGCTCAATAGGTGCTTCACCAGCACATCGTCGTCGAAGGCCATAGCCGCAGGGGAGTTGAACGACTGGTTGACAGGCTGCTCCACCACAGCAACGGAGTCGCCTGCTTCGTGCATGGCCATCCCGAACATCGTTGCCATCAGCGACCGTCCGCACGACGCCCAATCGGTCTGCCGGGCCAGCGTGCCGGGCAGTGCGTACGGCGTGCCGTAATGCCATACATCGTACCCGTTGCGGATAACGATAGCCGTGAACGCCTCAATGGCATTGCCCTGGTCATCCGTCATCTCGAAGCGCGCCCGCTCCAGCTGCGCCGCATCCATGCCCTGCGTACGCGGGTGAGCCGTGCGCCACCCTTCCGGCCCGGGGAAGTACGACTGGGCACTGGCGGGCGTGCCCCACAGCACGAGCAGGATTAGGAGGGAAACGACGAGACGCATGACGTATGAGGTTGGTTGAGGGCGGTCAGGGCAGAGCGAGTTGTACAGATGCACCACGCTCGGCCGATTCGTAGCAGGCCTCGAGCACCAGAAGCGTTTTGAGATAATCCGCGCCACCCGACTCAAAGGGCCTGCCGGACTGTACGGCATGGACGAAGTGCTCCTGAAGCGCAAAGCAGCTATCGCCTGCAAATCCGCGCTTCGATGGCGCATAGTCGATGCGGCGCGTGGGTTGGCCGAGGGGCTTGTGATGGAGCGCACCATCAGCACCGAGGGTGAGGTGGCCCTTCGAGGCATCGAGACGAAACGTGCCGAAGGTGTAGCGCGGGTCCACGCCGTCTTCGGGCTCGTTGTATCGATTGGCGTCGAGCACAGCGGTTGCTCCGCTGGCAAACGTCAACGTGACAAGCGCGGCATCTTCGCCTTGAATGCGCGGATTGCGGCGCCAATGATGCGCGTGAACACGTGTCACCTCGCCAAGCAGATAGCGAAACGTGTCGATGAAGTGGACGCCCGTCTCGAACATCAACAAGCGCGGGTAGTCACGGAAGTACGGCTGCCGGGCCATATAGGCATCCTCGGGCCAGCCGTCGCCCGTGCGCATGCGGAAGTACAGGGTAAACACGTCGCCAAGGGCTCCCGCGTCGAGCAGCGACTTGGCCTGCCGATACCACGGCTGCCACCGCCAGTTTTCGTGGACCATAAACCGCGCTCCCGTTTCCGCCATCGCCTGCACCAAGGCCTCCGCTTCCACCATCGTGGGTGCGATAGGCTTCTGGCAGATCACGTCGATGCCTCGCCGCGCAGCCTCCAGACAAAGCGCGTGGTGCGTGGGGGGCGGCGTTATGACATCCACAAAGTCCGGCTCTACCTCGTCGAGCATGGCGCCGTAGTCGGTATAGACGTTGGGGACATCGTACCGCGATGCTATCGCCTCTGCCCGCGTTACATCAGTGTCCAGCACTGCTACGATGTCTGCGTCGGCAAGCCGCTGCCACGCATCGTACTGGTACTGGCTGAAGTAGCCTGCGCCAACTCCGACGCCACGAAGCACAGTGTTCACGCCCTTTTTTTGTACCTTGTAGATTGTATACAATAATACAACATTATGACCACCAACGCACTTGCCCACACGCTTTCTCTGGACGCCATCTCATGGATAGGACGCGGTCTCGTACGCCCGGAATGCGTCGTCGTTGGTCCCAAGGGCACGTTGTACACCGCCGATTGGCGAGGCGGCGTCGCCTCCATTTCTCCTGACGGAGCGGTCAACCTACTCAAAGCCGATGTGGGCGACGGCGGCCCACCGCTTCAGCCCAACGGCATCGCGCGCCTACCCGATGGCAGCTTCCTGCTCGCCGACCTCAGCGACGCGCGCGCAGGCGTGTGGCAGTTGGCGCCAGACGGCCGTACGACACCGTTTTTGCGGTCGATCAACGGGCAGCCCGTGCCTCCTGCCAACTTCGTCCTCGCCGATGCTGAGGGGCGAGTGTGGATCACCTTCAGCACACGTGTATCACCGCGGGCCCTTGACTACCGGCTCGGTGCTGATTCTGGGTTCATCGTGCTCGTGGACAACGGCCGTGCGCGTATTGTTGCTGATGGACTAGGCTATGCCAACGAGTGCCGCCTCAGTCCTGATGGCTCTCACCTGTACGTCAACGAAACTTTCGGGCGGCGCACCACGCGCTTTCGCATCGCGGCGAACAACAATCTGGTGGACCGCGAGCCCGTTGTCAGCTACGGCCCCGGCACCTTTCCCGACGGTCTCGCCTTTGATCATCGCGGGCGGCTGTGGGTAACGAGTATCGTCAGCAATCGCGTACTCTGCCTGGACGCCCACGGCGCACTGCACACCGTCCTCGAAGACGCTGATTTTAAGTGGTTGGCCGAAGTAGAAGAGGCCTTCCAAAGCGGCACCATGGCGCGCTCCCACCTCGACACCATCCATAGCCGCACCCTGCGCAGCATTTCATCCATCGCCTTCGACGGCGACCGTGCCTACCTGGGCTGCCTCCTCGGCGATGCCATCGCTACATTTGAGCTTCCGGCTTAACCGTTCACTCGGCCCACACGATCCGCACGCTCGTGACAGGCATTACGCCCCCTGTAGCGAAGGTGGCCTGCACACTCAGCGTTACGTCTGCATCGGCTGTCAAAGCGGCTTCAGACAGACTCCAGGTGTTACCTGCTACGGCCTGAGTGTGAACCACAGCACCGCTTTGCATGACTTCAACGGCGTATTCGGCACCTTCCACTTCAGCCCATTGAAGTGTCGCACCTTGCCCCAACTGCAGTTCGAGCACTGGCAGAGTCGTTTCCATGGCACCGCTCATCATAATGCCTGTGTCGTCAACCTGGGACGTACCCGGCAAGATGACGAGCGTATCGGATGAGGGCCATCCGCCAAACACGGCGAACATAGCCAGCGCTCCCATGGCAAACCCAATCGCTGGCCCACGCCATGCGTGACCGACGGCCGTCTCAAGCCACCTCCTCACTTGTGACCAGCGCGCTGGCTTGACCGCTGGCCTCATTGCCGTTGGCTCGGCCATACGTTTCTGTGCAGATGCGTATGCGACGGGTGCAGCCATACCTTCTGGCATGGGAGTCGTTGTCTCCCACACCGTTTCCGACATTTGCCGGTACATGGTTTGGCTCGCAGCGAGCTGGGCCTCCACAGCCGCTGCCTCGGCAGGCTCCAGCGCTCCATCGAGGTATGCCGCCATCGTAGCCTCATCGATCAGGACTCGGTTGGCCTCTTCATCCTCCATATGCCATGCCATAACATGCTGACCCTGCATCTGAAGTGCTCTGGCAGCAGCCAGTTCAACCTGAGCGGCATTATCGTGCTCAACATGCTGTGCAATCGCGTCCCGCACTGGAGCCTCAAACCCACCTTTGAGGTAGCGCAACGCATCAGTCACGCTCATGTCGAGGGCTTCGAATACAGGCTTATGTGGTGCTTGGTGCTGGTTGTCTGTCATTGTGCTGCTCCTTGCTTTTGGGATTCGCCACGACCATCGCGCTCGTTCCGAAGCCCCATTTCTTTCAATAATGCCTTCAATCCTTTTGCCGAAATCCCGGCTCGGTCCTCATCACCCTGACCCAGCCACTGACGCGCTTGGTCAACTTCGTTAGGGTATTGCTCCATAAGTAGCGTCCCCACACTTTTCAGAATGGCGTCAATAGACTGGTAGATGGTGTGGATCGTCATCTTACCAGAGCGTGGCGACACAGGTAGCTTGAGGCGGAGTTGGATTGTGCGATCGAGCATGGATTTAGCCCCCAACTCTTGATCAAATGCCATGTCGAGTAGAATCTTCTGCTCTTCAGGCAGCGCTTTGATCACTGCACAGATGCGCTCCCAGAGCATGTTGATCGCCCACTCCATGTTGAGTACACGTGGGGCATTGCTGTCCTTTCGCTGCTGCAGGCTGTCGTCCATCCCCTCTTCTGGATTGCGAAGAATGAGATGAAGATTCCCGTTCGAGAGCAGAGCGTGCGTCACACGCTTTTGGGCTACCTCTACCTCTTGCACCGAGCGCTCCACATTCCGCGCAATAGTCTCCGTAGACCGTTGCATGAGCATTTGCTCAAACACTTTCTGTTCCAGTCTGGGCAGACGTTGGATCTCGTCCGGGTAGGTAATCTGATCGATGCGCATTTTGCGCTTGTGCCGTATCCAATCTGTGCGCAAGTGGCCGTGCAATACGGCGCCTACGAATGTATCTAGCGCAGATCGGCCATCGTAGTTCTTGAGCTTGCCTGTATGCTTATTGTGATTGTAAAAATAATCAAATATAAAAGCATATATTTCAAGCCCCTCATCACAGCCCGGGCGGTCATCGCTCACAGACTGCACAGTAGACTTTGAAAGCGCGTGGAACACGCAGAATACCTGCCCTGAGCGCTTGTAGGGGCAGGCCTCGTGACAGAGTTGCCAGGACCTACGCCATATGCGGTCAGAGTACTGCGACACAAAACGATTCCAAGCTGCACTGTCACCCGCTATGATCTGGCGAACCCAGTTCACGTCGGCAGTATGATTAACCGTAGGTGGCATGATGTCTCAGCGAATGAAAACGTACGTCCCCAATATATTGACGGTGCAAGAATCGTGTTTTGGGTGCTAAGCCAGGGAATTTTAATTTCTGAGCCCTGAATATGCCACGACCAAAAACGCAGAAAGGGTCTTGCCGCAAACGCGACAAGACCCTTCCAAGAATAAGAACTCGGCGATGACCTACTCTCCCACCTAGCGGCAGTACCATCGGCGCTACAGGGCTTAACTTCTCTGTTCGGTATGGGAAGAGGTGATCCCCCGCGCTATTATCACCATTAACTCTTTAATGCAATGCGCCTCTCAGCGACTGGCATAATATCTT
>JBCDJT010000154.1:0-11248 GCA_038747545.1 Bacteroidota bacterium | reverse complement strand
TTTTTCACCTGCGCGTCGTGAAAGACAGCATCCTCTTTGCCGACGCGCAGGTGAAAAACGCCGTGCTGGATGGCACATTGGTCGGGCGCAACGCCACGGTCACGGGCCACGCGTTGCGCGCCAACATCGGCGATCATTCAACCATCGCGTAACGCGGGAGCGTGCGGGTAACCCGGCGCGTAAGGGGCGCCTTGTACTTGTGCCGTTCCACACGCCTCCATGACGGTCTACCCCCGTACTGCCGACGAAAAGCTCGGCTTTGACACCTTGCGCGCTCATCTGGCCGATCTCACCAAGAGCAGGCTGGGCGACGAGCGCATTGCTGCGATGAAGCCGCTGAAGGGGCTCGATGCCGTGCGCACGGAAGTGCAGCGCGTAGCCGAGTTGCAGAGCGCCTTCCGCTTCGACGACCCCGTGCCGCTGGACGACCTGCTGGACGTCCGCACGGTCTTGCGCGATGTGGCGCCAAAGGGCGCGTTCGTGGAGACCGAGGCCTTGCATGCTGTGCGCCTCGCGTCGCGCACCGTGCGCCTGCTGACGGGCTACTTGCGCGCCCGCCGTGCCAAGTACCCGATGCTGGCCGAAGCGGTAGAGCGTGTAGAGCCGCTGAAGGCGATGGAAGACCACATTGGCCGCGCGGTGGACGACGAGGGCCAGCTGCGCGACAACGCCTCACCTGAGTTGCAACGCATCCGTCGGCAGATTCAGAAGCGCCAGAACGCCTTGCGCAACTCGGTGCTGCGGGCGCTCCGCTCGGCCATCGGCGAGGGGTACGCGACGGAGGAGCAGCCAACGATCCGCGGCGGCCGCATGGTGATTCCCGTGCGCGCCGAGGCGAAGCGCAAGGTGCAGGGCTTCGTCCACGACGTGTCGGCGTCGGGGCAGACGGTGTACATCGAGCCCGCCGAGACGCTAGACCTCAACAACGAGGTGCGGCAGCTGGAAGTCGAGGAGCGCCACGAGATCGAGCGTATCCTGCGCGAGGTGAGCGGCCACGTACGGCATCACCGCGAGGCGCTGGCGTTTCAACAGCGCGTGCTGGGCCGCTTCGACGTGTGGCAGGCCAAAGCCAAACTCGCCAACCAACTCGACGCCTCCGTGCCCGACCTCAACGCCGACGGCATCATCGACATCCGCGCCGGGCGGCATCCGGTGCTGCTGCTCCGCTTTGCCGAACTCAACAAGGCCAACCCCGAGGCGGCGCCCCGCGAGGTCATCCCGCTCGACATGAAGCTGGGCGAGGACTTCCGCACGCTCGTCATCACGGGCCCCAACGCGGGCGGCAAGTCCGTGGCGATGAAGACCGCAGGCCTGTTCGCGCTGATGCTGTCCTACGGCCTGCCCATCCCCGCCGACCCGCTCTCGCGCTTCAGCGTCTTCGACCGACTCATCGTGGACATCGGCGACGAGCAGTCGATGGAGGAAGATCTCTCCACGTTCTCGTCGCACGTGAAGAACCTGAAGTACATGCTGCAACGCGCCGACGCGGGCACGCTGATCCTGATCGATGAGGCGGGTACGGGCACTGACCCGGCCGAGGGCGGCGCGCTGGCCCAGGCCGTGCTGGAGCACTTGACCGATGTGGGCGCCCGCACGGTCGTCACCACGCATCACGGCACGCTCAAGGTGTTCGCGCACGAGACCGACGGCGTCGAGAACGGCTCGATGCAGTTCGACCAAGCCACGCTGGAGCCGACGTACCGCTTCCAACCCGGCATTCCCGGCTCGTCGTACGCGTTCGATATCACGCAACGCATCGGCCTCCGCCGCGAGGTCGTCAAGCGGGCACGGGCACTCGTGGGCGAGCAGAAGACGGCGCTGGAGTCGCTGATTGTGTCGTTTGAGCGGCGCAACCGCGAGGCCGAGAAGCAGCTGACTACGGCGCGGAAGCAGATCCGCGAAGCCGAGGCCGCGCAGCAGCGCTACGAGGAGCGACGCCTCAAAATCCGCGAGGAGCGCGAGAACCTTCGCAAGCAAGCCCTTGCCGAGGCCGAGCGTATCGTGAACGAGGCTAACGCCCAGGTGGAGCGCACCATCCGCGAGATCAAAGAGGCCGAAGCTGCCCGCGATGCTACCAAGAGCGCCCGCGCCGAGTTAGAGACGTTCAAAGAGCAAGTGACGGAGCGGCGCAAGAAGACCGAGCGCAAGCAGCGCAACCGCCAGAAGAAGCGCAACGCGCCCGCCAAGCAGGCGCAGCCCCGCCCGGCCAAGTCGCGCGAGCCCATCGACATCGGCGATCAGGTCGTGGTGGATGGCGGCTCTTCCACCGCCGAGGTGATGCAGATCGAGGGCAAAGAGGCCGTCCTCGCGCTCGGCTCCATGACGATGCGCGTGAAGCTGAACCGCCTGACCAAGGTGGGCGGCCCCAAGCAGCAGCAAGTGACCGTAAAGCAGGTGCGCCACACCTCCACCGACCTCGCTGCGCTCCGCGCCCAAACCCGCATCGACGTGCGCGGTCAGCGCGTGGACGAGGCCGTGCTCGGTGTGACGCGCCTCGTGGACGAAGGGCACCTCGCCAGCCTGAAGTACGTGGAGATCCTGCACGGTAAAGGGACGGGCGCCCTCCGCCACGCCATCCGTGACTACCTGGCTGCCCGCCATGACATCGCGCACTTTGAGGACGCCGAGTGGGAGCAAGGCGGCCCGGGGGTCACCGTCGTTCATCTCGCAGGTGCGTAGTCCCCACTGGATCCGAGACATGTCCAATCATTCAAACCGAATTCCCATCGTCGCGGTCTGCGGCTTTCTCGGCTCGGGCAAGACGACGCTGCTCCGGCGTTGGCAGCGCGACGATACCCTGCGTGAGGCTGCCGTGGTTGTCCACGACCTGAGCGAGTTCGGGTTGGATGCCGAGTTGCTGGCAGGGGAGGGGAGTGCGCCCACCGCGGGCGGACTCACCCGTCGCGTGGCGGCGCTGCATGGTGTTCATGCTCGTGAACAGCTTCACGCCTCCGTGGGCGCTGCGCTTGATGCGATCGCCGCGCTTGATCCGGCCCCGCCGCTCGTCCTCTGCGAGAGCACCGGCGCGGCGCGTCCGTGGCCGCTCATCAAAGCCCTCACACAGGATAAGCGGTTCTTCCTGCGCCACTTCATCGTCACCGTTGACGCCCTGAACCTGCACCGCGACTTTGCCGACGGGCGCGTTCTCACAGGCGCATCCAGCGACCTCCACGACCCCGCGCTCCTCCGCGCAGCCGGCGTGCTGGCCGAGCAGGTCGCCTTCGCCAGTGTCATCATCCTGACCAAGATCGACACCGTGCCACGACCCATCGTCGATGCGCAGGTTGGCACGCTGCAGAAGCTCCAGCCCCAGGCTGCTGTTGGCCTCTCGGCGCATGGCGGGCTGTTGCTGCCGCAGCTGGAGGGGGCGCCTGCACCCAAGCTCCCCGTCCTGCGAAACCGGGCCAAGCGGTTCGGCCTCAGCCCGCACGCTGTCACGGCCGACGAGGTAGAGGCGTTAGTCCTCCGCGACCCGCGACCGTTTCACCCGGAGCGTCTGTACGAAGCCTGCCAAACCCAGCTGAGCACGGGCGTCTACCGTACCAAGGGCTTTGTCTGGTTGGCTTCACGCCCCGGTGATGTACTGCTGTGGCAGCAGTCCGGCAGCCAGATCGCCCTTGAGCTCACGGGCATGTGGCGTGCCGAGGTGGCCCAGAATCGCGACGGGAAGCTGGTGCCCGAAGAAGTAGCGCACCTGCAGGCAAAGCTCGACGACCAACATCCCCTCTTCGGCGATCGCAACAACGAGCTCACCCTTATCGGCCTCAAGCCTGCCTGCGAAGCCTTCGCTGCTGCTCTGAAGGATGCGTTCTGCACTGAAGACGAGGTCATCGCGTGGCACAACGGGACCGCCTTCCCTGACCCTTGGCCTCAGTCCATCCGCCGCATCGCGTGACGAAGCCCTCAAATTCGCACGCCCTTCAGACGGGTACGTTGACAGCCCTGGGACGCATGCCGTAGTTTATTTGCCAGCCTGGGGCTATAGCTCAGTTGGTAGAGCGCTTGAATGGCATTCAAGAGGTCAGGAGTTCGAATCTCCTTAGCTCCACCCCCCGCCCGGTCGCCGTCTTGGTGATCGGGCTTTCTTAGACCCACGAGATCCTATGCTGTGATCTTCGTCGTGCGGAGAAGCTCGGCAGGCGGGGTGCCGTAGGTCTGCTGGTAGAGGCGCGAGAAGTAGTTGGCGTTGCTGAATCCGACGGCAGCGGCGGCCTCAGCGAGTGTGGCATAGTGCTGCTGCTCCAGATGCCGCTTTGCATACCCCAGCCGCACCCGGCGGATGTAGGCGGCGGCGGTCATGCCCGTGGTCTCTTGCAGGCGGCGGCGGAAGGTACGGTCACCCATGAACAGCCCGCTTGCCAACGCCTTCACCGTGAGGTCATTGTCCTGGAGGTGGGCTGTTACGTACGCATCCACCCGGCGTAAGAAGTCGGCGTCTTCGCCCGCGATTTCAGGGACGGAGGTTGAGACGGCCTGTGCTGCGCCATCCCCACTGACGGCACCACCGCCATGCGAGGCGCCGTCGCCGCCCAGCACCCGCCAGCGCGCCTGCACACGTGCCCGGTCCTTGAGCACGTTGGCTACGCGTAGCAGCAGGTCCTCTATCTCGAACGGCTTGGCGATGTAGTGTACGGCTTCGGCTTCGAGGCCATCGCGCTCGTCGGAGGTGCTGGCGCGGGCGGTGAGGAGCAGCACGGGGATCAGCGCCAACTCCGGGTCGTCCTTGAGCAGACGCAGCAGGCTCAGCCCGTCCAGCTTCGGCATCATCACGTCGCTCACGATGGCGTCGGGGCGGTGCTGCTGGGCCAGTTGCAGCCCGACTTGGCCGTCTTCAGCCGCTAGCACGCGGTAGTGCTTGCCGAAGTGGCGCGTGAGGTAGTGCCGCAGTTCGGCGTTGTCCTCCACGATCAGCACAGTCTTGGCATCGCCGCCCGATTCGGCTTCGACCAGCACCGCTTGCCCTGTTGCCGCGCCGTCGCCACTTGGCGGGACCTCGTCAAAGACCATCTGGAGGCCCGGGCTTGTCATTGATACCGACTCCACAGTGGGCGCGATGATCTCCTCATCGGCGAGGTGATCATGCCCCTTGGGTAGGAAGACCTGGAACGAAGCGCCTTCGCCCGGGGTGCTGCGGCATCGGATCTCGCCACCGTGTAGCGCGGCCAGCTCTTGCGCCAGCGACAGCCCTACGCCCATCCCCTCGCGCGTACGCGTCACCGAGCCGTCGGCTTGGTAGAAACGATCGAAGATGTACGGCAGGGCTTCTGCGCTAATGCCTTCGCCCGTGTCGCGCACCTCAATCACGACGAATGAGCCTGTGCCCAGGCCGTCGCCGCCTACCGTCGCCTCACGAAGGGCCACTGCCACCTCGCCTCCTGACGGCGTGAACTTGAGCGCGTTGCCGATCAGGTTGGTGACGATCTTCTCCAGCTTGTCGGCGTCGGCGTAGAGCCAGGCGGGCATATCCGAGGGCTCTAGCCGGAGCGTCAGGCCGCGCTGATGCGCCACGGCACTGAAGGCGGCCACGATGTCGGCGACGAAGGGCCGGGCGTTGCGGTACTGTGCCCGCAGGTGCATCTGCTTCGACTGGAGGCGCGAGAGGTCCAGCAACTGCTCCACGAGGTGCTGCAGGCGCGTCGTCTGCGTCATGGCCACGCCCAGGTGCCCGTGCCCCTCCGCCGTGATCTCGTGATCGGCGCTGTGGATGACGTCGCGGAGGTTGCCACGGATCAGTGTCAGCGGCGTGCGTAGTTCGTGGCTGGTGTTGGCGAAGAAGGCCGACTTCAGCGCATCCATCTCCCGCAGCTGACGCGCTTGGCGCTCCAGCGCCAACCGTTGCGACTCAATCTCACGGGTGCGGTCGCGGACCTGATCCTCCAGGTCGGTCTTCTGACGCTGGATGCTGCGGATACGCCACGTGTACGCCCCGGCGAGCAGCCCCAGCCCGGTCAGACCCGCCAGCAGCCGGAACCACAGCGTCATCCACCACGGCGGTGCGATGGCCACGGTTAGCATGGTGGCCTCGGGGCTCCAGACGCCGTCGCTGTTGGCTGCTCGGACACGAAACGTGTACGTGCCGGGGTCCAAGTTGGTGTACGTCGCCGAGGTTGCCGAGGTTGGCCCGCGCCAGTCGGGGTCGAAGCCTTCGAGCTGGTACGTGAACGTGTTGGCTTCGGGCTGGCTGAAGTGCAGCGCGGCGAAGTCGATGGCAAAGAGGCGGTCGGCGTAGTCCAGCTGCAGGTCATCTGCCACCGTGATGGCCTCGGTGAGGTAGTCGCCGTCAAGAGGCTGGACCGGGGCATCGGCCACGCGCAGCGCGGTGAGCACGGCAGCAGGCGGGTGCGGGTTGGCCGCCAGCTCACGTGGCGAGAAGGCATAATAGCCGTTGAGCGTGCCGAAGTAGAGCGTACCGCTGGCACCCCGGTGGAACGCGCCGATGCTGACATCGATGGGCAGCCCGACGATGTGAGGCTCGGCATTGTGGACGTCGCCCGTGGCGAGGTCTAAGCGCAGGATGCCAGTGTCGGTGTGGAGCCACAGCGCGCCGTCGTCTTCGAGCAAGCCGTGGATGGTGTTGGTGGGGAGGCGCCCATTGGCCATGCCATAGCGCGTGAAGCGGCCCGTGGCGGCATCGTCCAACCGACTCAGACCGAACGGTCCGGCAGCCCACAGCGCGCCATCGGCAGCTTCGTGCAGTGTGCGGATGCCGCCGGGCTGGATGCTGGTCGGGTCAGTGGCGTCATGCTCGTAGTCGGTGAGGATTCCGGTGGCGGGGTCGAGGCGACGCAGGCCATCGCCGGTACCGGCCCACACGATGCCGTCGCGGTCCTCCACGAGCGCCATGACAAACGAGTGACGCCTGACGGCAGCCGACGTGGCCGCCGAGACGGAACGGTACGGCGTGATGGCATTCGTGATGGGCGACCAGTGGAAGAATCCGTCATAGCCCCCAAGCCACGCGCCGCCTGCGCGTGCCGGTATAGCTGTGTTCACTAGGTTGTCGAAGGCATCCTCAAAGGCGATCATATCGAAGGTGCCGTTCGGCCGCATGCGCCCCACGCCCGCGCCGTAAAACGCGGCCCACAGGCGGTCGTCGCGGTCCTCCCAGAACGCGGTGACTTCGCTGGGCACCCCGTAGACCGTGTTATCGCGATGCTCGACGTCTCCCGTAGCCCGGTCCACACGCAACACGCCCGACTCGCTGCCCAGCCACAGCGTTCCGTCGCGATCTTCGTACACGGCCTCAACCAGTCCAACCTCTGTGCCATCTGCAGCCTGCGCGTGGTGGAACGCGATCCGCTGAGCCGTGAGGTCGGTATGGCTGACACCGCCGCGGTCAGTGCCCACCCAGAGCACGCCTGAGCGGTCTTGATGCAGCGCCGTCACATAGCCCACTTGAAGGCTCGTTGGGATGCGCGCATCGTGTTGCATATGCTCAAAGATGCCCGTGCGCGGGTCGAATCGATCCAGTCCTTGGTCGTACCCGATCCACAGGTGGCCGTCGTGGTCTTCGATGATGCGGTGGACCTCATGGCGGGTGGGCGCCTTCGGGTTGCCCGGCTCGGGGAGATAGGCGACAAACGTTTCCGTCTCGGCCACGAAGCGGTACAGGCCGCCGAACGTGCCCACCCACAGATTACCCATCCGGTCGCGCTGCACCTCCCACGCGGCGTTCGCATAGCCCGTCTCCGGGCGATCTGGCTGCGACGGGATCGGATATCGTATGGCGCGGCCGGTTTGCGGGTCGAAGTGGTTGAGGCCAGCATACGTGGCCAGCCACAGCGTGCCATCGGCATTCTCCAGCACCTCCTTTACGACAGGATGCCCGATGGTGGTAGGGTCGTCGGGGTCAGAGCGGTAGTGGGCGAGCACGCCGCGCTCAGGATGGAAATGGATCAGGCCCCGCTGCCACGTACCCAGCCAGAAGGTGCCGTCCTGGCTCTCGTGGATCTCTGCAACAGTCCCCAAGCCATCGAGGTGCGGCAATGGGAACCGCGTGAATGACTCCGTCTCGGGGTGGTAGCGGTGCAACACGCCCGAGTGTGTGGAGACCCACAGCCGCCCTTGGGCGTCCAGGTGGAGGTCCATGATGTTGTTGAAGTCCAGGCTGGTGCTGTCGGCGGGGTCGTGGCGGAAGACCTTGACCTGGCGGCCATCATAGCGATTGAGGCCCTGGTCGGTGCCGATCCACATGAAGCCCTGTGGGTCCTGCACGATGGTCACCCCTACGTTGCTGGAGAGGCCATCGTCGGTGGTCAGGTGGGCGAAGGCGCGCGGCTGCGGTTGGGCGTGCAGCAACGCCACAGGGAGTAGCACAACCCCAAGTAAGGCTGCGGCGCTAACGCGAGCAAGAAGGCAAAAGGAACGCGGCACCAGGAAGGTCGAGTCGGAGGCACGGGATACACGCAGAGGCGCCATTCTAAAGTAGCAATTATTCAGGTGGTAAAGCGCTGAACAGGCGGCCTCTCCCAAACGGCTACCCTATCCTACAAATCCCGCATCAAACACGTACTAGCCCTCACAGACGTGACAAAAGACGGCACAGACGTGACAAAACGCGCCTGCGCCTTGTTTTTGCGCGGTTTCTCGGGCTACCCTCGCGCGCTCCGTGTCCCCATGCGGCTTGTGCCACTGCTGCAACAGCGGGCTTCTCAGCCCACCGCATAAGCTACACCTTCATCCACTTAATGCCCTGCTGTCATGACGTGACGCCCACAGGCCCTCGCAACGCCCACCCGTCATCACACCGCTACAGATCCGCCGGGGTGATGGCAGCCAACCTTCCTACCAGGACCTTCTCCATCAAAATGATCGATCGTTTCATGATTCACGTGCCCCAACCCCAACACCGCGCTCTGCCACAGCGCAATCATAATAGCCTACCGTATATCGCCTCGCTCTTGTCCGCGCTGGCTTGTATGCTCCTGCTTGCCACGCCCGGGCAAGCACAGATTACCCTCACCGAGGGTACGGTCTTCAGTGCAGGCTCGTGCAGCGCGTCGTCGCTGGCGCACGGCGACTTCAATGGCGATAACAAGCTGGACATCGTCACCAGCGCGCCGTCGTGTGGCACGCCCAGCGTCGGCCTCGCCTTGGGCACGACGCCAGACGGCACGTTTCAAGCGGTGTCCTCCATCGCCAGCTTGGAGGGCGAGATCGCGGTGGCCGACATCAACGACGATGGCAATGACGACATCATCATCTACAAGCGCCTCTCTACGCCCATCCGCGCGATGCTCGGCAACGGCGACGGTACCTTCCAGAGCGACTTCCAGCTCGCCCCGGCCCCCTCTAGCAACCAACTCGATCACCTGACGGTGGGCGATGTGAACGGCGACGGCGCCGTCGACTTGATCGGCTCGGCGGGGAACGACATTGTTCTGTATCTACAGGATACGAACGCAGGATCCATCGCCAGCGCCTACCCCACCGCCACAACGATCTACTCCACGCCTTCCGTGGCGAACCGCGCCGGGGTGCGCAGCACAGTGTTGGGCGACCTCAACGGCGATGGCTTCAGCGACATCGCAGCGTTCATTTACGGATCTACGGACCAGTGCCAGATCGTCACGCTCGACGGCAATGGGGCGGGGGCCTTCACAGCGAACTACATCTCGCCCTCGCAGGAGACTAACAACTGCTGGACCGCCTACGGCAACCTCGACATCGGCGACCTCGACAAAGACGGTAACCTCGATGTCGTCATTGGAGGGAAAACCAATTCGAGTACGCACAGCGTATTCATCGCCTACCTCGGCGACGGCACAGGCGACATGGGCACGCCGCAGGAGTCCTCGTTCAGCGTGGGCCCCAACGTGAACCACACGCTCAACATCGACCAGCCACTCTTGGCAGACTTTGATGGCGATGGCACGCTGGATGTAGCCGGTGTGCAAGATTTCAACTCTTCTGCTGTTAAGACCTCTGTCCCGCTCGTCACCATGGTGGGCCAGGGCGACGGCACCTTCAGCAACGCAGTCGGCCACCAGATCGGCGGAGGCACGGCCCAGAACTTCAAAGGCATCAACCCTGCCCTCGCCGACGTGGACAACGATGGAGACCTGGACGTGTATTTCTTCCAAGTCCTCCAAGGCAATGTGCAAGCGTTCATCGGCAACGGCGTACGCCCAGCCATCCCAGGTGGCAGCGGGGCTCCGCCGCCAGCCACCATCGCGGTCACATCGGCGGCGCCCGTATACTGGCCCCTGGGCGTAGCAACCATCAACGTAGACGTCGCCAATGTGGTAAACCTTCAAGGCGTCTCTGCCGACTTGGCCTATCCGAGCGCCACGACCACCCACAACGCCTCGCTTGCCGCAGGCGCTTTCCTCAACGACGGGCAGATGCTCACCACCGAGAACGACGACGACGCGGGGAGCGTCTCGTTTGGCGTCTCGCGCACGGGAGCCACTGGCGCCACCGGCTCTGGTACGGCCGCCAGCATGACGTTCACCGTTGCGGACCGAGCCACACCGGGTACGGCCACCTTCACGCTGAGCGACCTCGCCGCCGTCGATGCAGGCGGTAGCCCGATCACCTTTGCCGAGAACACGGCTGGCTCGTTTGTCATCGGCGGCGTCTGGCCCGGCGATGCGGACAACAACTGCACCGTGGAGGTCGCCGACGTACTCCAGCTTGGCCTCAACTTTGGCGACACGGGCCCGGCCCGCACGGGCTACGACCTCAGCTGGTCGGCCAAGGCGTTCTCACCCTGGACCGAATTTGCAGATTCCTTCGTAGACACCGACGGGGATGGCGAAATCGACGAAGGCGATATTTTGGCTATCGGCGTCAACTTCAGCGAGACACACGCCGAGGCTACCGGATGCACGCCGGCAGCCTCGAAGCGGAGCACATCGGTGTCGTGGATGCTCGCGGCATTGCCTGTGGGGAGCCAAGTGACGCTGAGCCTGGAGCAATTGCAGGCGCACAGCGATCTGCTAGGTACGACGTTCAAGCTGTCTGTGGACCCGAGCGCCGTCCGCGTGGAGGCCGTAGAAGCCGGCACATGGCTGGACAACGGCGATCTGCTGGAGCTGGTCATGCTGGATGCGAAAACTGGAGAAGGCGAGGCCGCATTTAGCCGGAAGGGGTCGGAATCGGCCGTGCAAGGCACAGGTGAGCTGGCCGTGGTGCGCCTGACGGTGCTGCGCGAGATGGAGAGCGAAGTCACGCTGAATGATGTGCGCGTGTCCACCGTGTCCGGTGGCGTGGCCAGTGCTGGCAGCGGCGTAGTGCTGCAAGAAGC